>ONGS01000080.1 GCA_900317395.1 uncultured Eubacteriales bacterium
GATGATGATTTTACAGTCTGCATCAGCGTGGGCGACAGCAACAACTATTCCGTTCAGTACAGTCCTTTGACCTACTGCTATAATGTTCTTGCAAGAGAAACTACGCAGGAACGCACAGATGAACTCAAGGATCTCATCAAAGCACTTTATATCTATAACGCCAAAGCAAATAATTATTTTAATAACATAGCATAAAATATTGAATTTGAAGTAGTAACATGAACAATAAAGAATTTTGTGAAATACCTCACTTTGAAATGATTATCCTTGACACAGAGAATATCATTACAGCAAGCGACAACACTCTTCCGTTTGAATCATACGAGAGATCTTCTGATTAAATCACTGTTATCAAAACCACCTGACGATTTTGGAATCTGAACCGTCAGGTGGTTTTTGAGTTATTTACTATGATGAGTTATACTTATTTTTTTGATATTATATATGCTTTTTGCTAAAAAATCGATAAAAATATTGAAAATATAATTCGGGTGTGGTAAAATTTAATTGATATTTTTAGGAAAGGATGAATTGGTCATGAAAAAGAAACCATTCAAAAGAGGATTAAGTGCTACTCTGGCGGCAATCCTTGCGACCTCGGGTTTTGTGGTTACTTCGATAAGCACAAGTGCACTTGATCAGAAATATGGTGTAATGGACATAACGATCAAGGATGTAAACAAAAGGTATACGGATGCGGCTGATCTTTTTAATAAGATAAATGAAACAAGAACAGCGGCAGGTCTGTCTCCACTTGTTCTGGATGAAAAATTGACAGAAGAAGCGATGACTCGTGCGGCAGAACTGTCTATAAAAGCGGAAGATGTGGATCTTTTGCCATCTGATTTAACAACGGATGCTGAAGTGAAGAAAAATGGCTACCTTTATGGTTATTATGAAAACAGAGGCACAAACAATTCATTCGCAGGTACAAAATACAATGAACTTGTTTTGTTTTCTACAAAAGTAAATATTGATGGTATTATAAGAGATTTCACAACCGATTCTACTTATAAAAAATTTAATTATATAGGTGATAACTATACCAAAGCAATAAACGATAGTGATGTTACTGAAATCGGTATTGGTATTATTAACCTAAAAACAAGTGCGTCAGAATACCGCAGATATATCTGTATCAGACTGACCAATGAGAAAAATGGTCAGCAAGACACTATCAGTGCTGATGCTCTAAGTGCAAAGGGTGTTGTTACCGGGAACATCAAAACAAAAGCAGAGAGTACAGAAATCGATTTTGATGATGATTATATGACAAGCAACTTTTCAAGCAATGAAATAAAGCTTTTGAATACTAAGGAGTTTGTATATAAAGTAAAGCAAAAGAACAAGGAAGCAGGAACAACATCCGGTGATACTGCGTGTCTTATTCCCGATTTAATGGTAAAGGAATCCGGAAAAATAAATAATGAGTTGGGAACTTATTTTAATAACGATGGAAACGGTAACTTAACAGCAATCCAAACTTTTCCCGAAGATAAGAATTATGTTATTCAGTTCTCTATAGATTCCACAGGCGACCCTGAAAAAGATGATTTTGTTTATGAGCGTTACTCAACACAATATCCAATTTCTGTAATTGCTAATGATGAAGTTGAGCGTAAAAGCTTCAAGGATTGTACATTTGAGTTGGAAGGCGGAGAACTTGAAAATGGAATAAAAGTTTATCCTTATGTTCCGGATAATGTAGTTTCATATCTGGCAGTTGATCCGACTGTTAGCTGTAAATATAAGGACGGCACTGATCTTGTAAAAGGAACGGATTACAAAGTTAGCTATGCAAATGATGTGCAACCAGGCAGTATAGCAACTGTTACGATCACAGGTATCGGAGCATACAACGGCGAGGAAACGACCTTGACATACAAAATCAAGGAACTGCCGAAGGTTTTTGAAGTATCGCTTGATCCGATAAACGGTACGAAAATTGTCGGCGATGAGATTACGGTCAATGCACATCCGAAAGATTTCGACGGAGAAGTGTCTTACACATTCAGCTATGAAGTTGACGGCACAACAACAACCTTAAATGAAACAACCGTTCCTGAGTTTACCTTTAAGCCCCAAAAGTCAGGAACATATACGATCAGTGTTACTGCAAAGGATGGCGACAAAACAGCTACTGCAACGCAGACTGTAAATGTGAGCGATCAACTGAGTGTTTCACTGATTTCCAATCAGATTGATAGTTGGGGCAGTACGTTTTATCTGCAAGACACAGTTACCCTTTTTGCAGTTGGTAAGGGAGGAAAAGGCGGATATAAGTATAAGTTTGTGTCTGTTGACAGTGACGGAAAAGAAACTGTATTGGCTGAGGACAACTCGTGTACATATAAAGTTGCTGCCCCTGCCGGTGCAAGAACGATAAAAGTATATGTATGGGATGCGGATGATGATACATCAAAGCCTTCAGAGGTTTATGACAGTATCGAAATCACAGGTGTTCCGGTGCCGTATATTAACAGCAGCGATGTTACAGTGGACCGAATCGGAGAAATTCGTCCGAATGACGGAATTTATGTCGGTGATACCGTAAAACTCAGAGCAAATGCCCAGGGCGGTATCGGCGGTATTACTAAGTATCGTTTTTCTGTCAGTGGTAACAGCAGTCTGAATGAAACGAATAAAACAGGTGAGTTTGAGTTTGTACCCGAAGAAGTTGGTAATTATACCGTTACGATCAAAGCAGTGGATGCGAAGGGTAATGTTTCTGTTGCAAGAAATGAAACTATTGAAGTGAAAGAAAAACAATCCGATCAGGGCAGTGAAACCGACGAAGATACAACCAATACGGTTACAAAACTTGCCGGAAACAGCTTGAGCCTTGAGGGTGATGTCGGTGTTAATTTTTATATGATTCTTGCCGATAAGGTAGTAGAAAATCAAGACAATGCTTATATGCAGTTTACACTGCCTGATGGTACACAGCAGAAGATGAAAATAAACGAAGCGAAAATAGATACGAAGACCACACCGAACAAAACCTATTATGTATTCCGCTGTAATGTAGCCGCTAAGGAAATGACCAATACAATCAAGGCACAGGTTTTCCTTAACGATACTGCTGTCAGCGAACAATATAATTATTCTGTCAAGGACTATGCTGATGCTTTGATCAGAAATTCTGAAAGCAACCCGGATTATAAAAAAGCTGCACCTCTTGTTAGTGCAATGCTCAATTACGGCGCATATTCACAGACATACTTTAATTACAATACCAACAATCCTGCCGCAGAGATTGATGATGCTACAAAAGCCAAAATAGAAGCTGTAAATGACCAGACAATCAATAAACAGTATGACAGCAGTTCTGCAAAACTGCCTGACAGTGTTCAATTCTCGGGGGCAAATCTGGAGCTCGAATCCACAACAACAATGAATCTGTATTTTACAACAGATAAAAATCTCACATTTACCGACAGCAACGGAAATGAGCTTAAACAGATACAATCGGGAAAATATACTCAGGTTGTTATTTCAGGTATTACAGCGAAAGATCTTGACGAAGATTTTACAGTAAATGTTAATGTAAACGGGGATAACACAAAATATTCCGTTACATATAGTCCGATGAATTATTGCTATAATGTTCTTGCAAGAGAGACTACAGCAGTAAGAACGGATACCTTGAAAAGCTTGCTTAAAACTTTATATCTTTATAATGTTGAAGCAAATGCATATTTCAAAGCTTAAATAGAGTGAAAGTGGGGGTGAAACCAATGAATAATAAGGAACTTTACGAAACACCAGATCTTGAAGTGATTATTTTCGATACTGAGGATGTTATCACAACAAGTAATGAACTACCATTTGAAAAGGTTTAATAAGAAATGGTGTTGTGCAGTGCTCGGCGGATGGCGATATGCTGTCTGCCGACTTTGTTTAATGTTTAGGAAAAATGGGTGTGAAAATGAAAAGTAAGTGTATGAAATTAATCGCAATTTATATATGTCTTGCCGTGTCGCTGTTGTCTTTTTTGGCTTTGCGGGTCGGAGCAATCGATTTACCGTTTGTACCGTATGAGGAAAGTTCGGCGAGTGAAAACACAGAATCACAGAATGAAAGTATTGTTAATGCTGAAAATTCAACTGAAGCTGAGATCTCCTCAACTTCCACAACTGTCAACGCATCAGAATTATCCGAAAATGAATATGCTGATACTTCTGTTTCCGAAACTTTATCGAGTGAACAGAGAAACAATATTGAAAAAAATGATAGTACTGAAAAAATCAATATAGAAACCGACAGCAGAAATGAAAACAATTCAGAATCGCAGAATAATGAAACTGCTTTGCCGATCACTTCTCCCGAAGGAAGTGACACTGAAATTTCTATGAATGAAAGCAAAGCGGAATCTGTGGAAAATAGTGTCAAAAATAACAGTGAAACCACCGTTTCGGATCATCCCGAAAGCGAAACGACCTCTGAACAGGCTGAAACGAGTGAAGTGCAAAGTATATCGGATTCCTCGGAATATAACGAAACATCAAATCAGGATATGGGCTTGTCTTTTGTGATTTTTTTCTTTGTTTCAGCAGTAGTGGTTATTTCTGTGATCATTCTGATCATAAAAATAAAAATTAAAAAAGAGGAATAAACACAGGAGCAGAGAATATGACCGCTATATACAGGATCGCAGATAAAAACATAGAGATTAGTTCCATTTATGCAGGTGTGCATGAATATTGCAAAGATTATATAACAGACGGAAAACCTGATTTTTCGGTACAAACAACACAGGCTGATATCGACTTTGAAAAAGAAAAATCGGCAAAAGAGGATATCGTAGAGGGAAGAGCAGTACGCAGTTTTTCGGATGATTATCTTGAAGAGTTGGCAGTCTATCGTAAAATTGCCGAAAAAATGCTTGATTATGATACATTTCTGTTTCACGGATCGGTGATTGCTGTGGACGGACAGGGTTATCTGTTCACAGCGAAAAGCGGTACAGGAAAATCAACTCATACACGACTGTGGAGGGAATATCTCGGCAGCCGTGCCGTAATGGTCAATGACGATAAACCACTTCTGAAAGTTTCGGAAAGCGGTGTGACAGTATACGGAACACCTTACAATGGTAAACACAGGCTTGGGTATAATATTTCGGTGCCGTTGAAATGTATCTGTATTCTTGAACGTGCGGAAGAAAACAGCATAAAAGAAATCACTAAAAATGAAGCCTATGTGAAACTTTTACAGCAGACCTACCGCCCGTCAGACAGTATCAAAATGGCAAAAACACTAACTCTTACCGATAGAATGGCAGAATCGGTCAGATTTTATAGATTAGGCTGTAATATGGATCTTCAAGCAGCCGAAATCGCATATAACAAAATGAAAGGTTGATAAAATCATGAAGTTGAATAAAAATTTTCTGGTACACAATACAGGTACGGATATTATTATTGTTCCGACAGGAGAAGCCGGTTTTTCAGGCGTTGTAAAAGGCAATAAAACATTCGGAGCGATTTTGGAATTTCTGAAAGATGATACAGACGAAGCAGAAATCATATCAAAAATGTCGAAAAAATATGACGCACCTACCGAAGTGATCGAAAAGGATGTCAAATCAATCATTAGTCGGCTGAAAGAAATCGGCGCCATAGATGACTAATAATTATTTAATTTATAAAACAAAATTCATACAAAATTTTCCTCCTCCGTAAGATATAATATAATTTGACGATATCTTACAGGGGAGATTTTTATGGTTGCAATTTACTGTCGTCAGTCGGTCGATAAAAAAGACAGTATTTCCATTGAACAGCAGGAGGAGACCTGCAAAAGATTATTATTGGATGATGATTATAAAATCTATTCCGATAAGGGTTATACAGGCGCCAATACTAACAGACCCCAATTTGAAAAACTGATGTATGATATCCAAAGCAAAAGAATCACAAAAGTTATTTGTTATAAGGTAGACAGAATCAGCCGTTCATTGCAGGACTTTGTCGGTATCTACAGTGAATTTGAAAAATACGGTGTAGAGTTTTTGTCATGTAATGAACAGTTTGACACATCCACAGCGATGGGGAAGGCTACATTGCAAATCATTATGGTTTTTGCAGAACTCGAACGGAATATGATACAGAAGCGTGTCAGAGATAATTTCTATGAAAGAGCAAAAAAGGGACTGTTTTTAGCAGGTGTCGCACCATACGGATACCGCAAAAAAAAAATCACCGTTGACGGCATACATACACATATGCTGGAAACAGATAACGATCATCCGGAAAGGATGGAAGCCGTGAAATTCATGTATGCGGAATACCTTCTGCATAAAAGTCTTGGCACTGTTGCTAAAAAAGTAAATGAAAAAGGCTGTACATCAAATAGGGGGAATCACTTTACGGCTGTTTCCGTGGGCCGAATTTTAAGAAATCCCGTATATGTTCGTGCCAATGCCGATGTATATCGGTATTTAAAAAGCAAAGGTGCTGTTATCAATGAGCCGATTGAAAATTATATCGGTGTTTACGGCTGTACGGTTTACGGAACGAGAAAACACAAAACGACAAAAAAGTTTATGGATCTGAACGGCGAATATGTTCAGTTGAACCGTCATGAGGGAGTGATCCATGCGAAAGACTGGCTTGCGGTACAATATGAGCTTGACAAAAATAAGCCCATCACCAACAGCGGCAAGGGAAAAAACACATGGCTTACAGGACTTACGAAATGCGGTTTCTGTGGAAAGCATATTTCTGTTGTCAATGGACAACGAAATGGCAAGCGGTATTTGAACTGTGGCGGCAGAAAGGCAAATTTTTGTTTTGACCGTACTGTTACTATGACCTTTGACGAAATTGAAGAAGCTGTAAAAAGTAGTCTGCTAACGCATATCAAATATTTTCATTTTACAAGGTCAGAAAGGGAGCATACCGCAAGTGTAAAAGAAAATAAATTAAAAATCAGACTTGTCAGAGTGGAGGAAGAAATCCGTTCTCTTTTGTCAAAGCTTGCAAATGCAAATGATACATTATTTCAATATATCAATGAACGGATCGAACAGCTTGATACAGAGAAAAAGCAAATAGAAAACGAGCTCATCCAAAATAAAGCAAAGGAAGTTTCCGCAATAGATCCTGAACTTATCACAAGAGCGTTGACGGAGTGGGAGCATTTTGATTTTGAGGAAAAAAAGCTGATTGCTTCGGCGTTTATCGAAAAAGTTGTAATTTATAACGGTGACATAGAAATTATATATAAATGACAGAAACGAGCAATACCCAATGTATTGCTCGTTGATATAGTAATGATTTTCCTTTCTGTCTTTTCCTGATCGCAAGGACAGAATGTCAATGTATAATGGTCTGGAGGTCAGAGTGCCGTTTTGTGATTATCGTATTGTTGATTATGCATATAATGTGCCGTGGAGTATCAAAGCACTCGGCGGAAGAGAAAAGGGAATTGTGCGTGCGGCGTTCAGAGGTCTTTTGCCCGACAGTATCATTGACAGAAAGAAAAGTCCGTATCCCAAAACGCACAATCCGCTGTATTTTAATTTGTGTGTCAATAAAGTGCATGAAATTCTGGAGGACGGTAATTCACCGCTTCATGATATTCTTGATAAAGATGGAGTAGAGAGTATTATCAATCACCCCGAGCAGATCTCTTCTCCGTGGTACGGTCAGCTAATGAGAGCACCACAGATACTGGCCTATATTATTCAGCTTGACTACTGGTTCAGAAAAAACAATGTAATAATCAAAGCATAAAGTATTCCGCACAGTGAGTTAATCAATTCACTGTGCGGATATTTAATCTTGGTTGAATTTTATTTCAGTTTCTGGAATATAGTTGTAAATACTTTATCTCCGTCGGTATCTCCGTTTGTACCGCTTGGTTTTACTGTGAACGAGTACTGCCAGATATCAAAATCAAATGGGAAAGAAGTTGCACCCGGAGCAGCATACCAGAACAGGTAGTTGCTCAACTGACTCAGATCAAGGTAAGTATTTGTATAGCTTGTATTAGAATAAACACCTGCCACAAAGCCATAATTTTCCATTTCACTGCAAAAGGTTTTGGTGATTGCGGTGACATTAGTTTTATTAACAGTATAGCCGAGCTGTTTTGCATATCTTATACTATCATCTTCATAATCAAAATACACGCCATGTGTTATATAGTTACGATATTTTCTAATAATCTGATTGCATATTTTTGCTTCTTGCTTGGCGGCTGTTGTATTGACCGCATAGCTGAAATGATAGATGCCGATTCCAAGACCTGCAGCCTTTGCACCCTGAATATGTGTTTCAAACTGATTATCTTTCTGGGAAATCAATCCGCCGTAGCCGGAACGAATAATAACAAAGGTATATCCAGCATTTTTCAAAGCTTTATAATCAATATTGGTATTCCATGTGGAAACATCAATGCCTTTTTCCACGGCAGTTGTTGTTCTGTAATCGTTGTAATTACCGATACTGTATACATAACTTGTTGCTTTTTTGCCATTGGGAAGAGTAGCAGTAATAGTTGCCTTACCTGTTCCGACACCCTTGACTGTGCAAACACCGTTGCTGAAAGAAACCGTTGCAATTTTGCTGTTGGATGTTGTACAGGTAATGTTATTGGTATAACTGCTGTTTGAGGCAGTTATATTGACTTTTACTGTTTTACCGACATGAACAGTAGGGATGACTGATCCGAACTTAACTGTAACGGTTGAAGGAATTTCTGTTACTGTAATTTTACAGGTAGCAGTTTTATTGTTTGTTGTTTTAACGGTAATGGTAGCCGTACCTGCTGCCTTTGCAGTTACAAGCCCGGTGCTGCTGTTAACGGTTGCAACTTTTGAATTAGAGGTTGAGAAAGTATATTTGGTAGGACTTCCGCTGTCAATGGTTGCTTTTAGCTGATAGGTTTTACCTTTCAAGAGTGTCTGACTTGATGTATTCAGTTTAATTGAGCTTGTATTGACATTGACAGATGCAGTCTTTGTTTCACCTAAATTATTTTTAACAGTAATTTTTGCAGTACCTGATTTAATTCCCTTTATTAATCCCGTGCTGCTGACGGTTGCTACGGCCGTATTGCTGGATGTGTATGTATAACTTTTGCTGATAGTAGAATTTGGTTTCATTTGGGCAGTACCGTTGACATTCAGCTCGAAAGCTGTTTTTTCAAGCGAAAAACCTGATTTTACCGTAACTGCTACAGTTGTTGATTTTTGATTGTAAGTAACGGTAATGTTTGTTTTGCCTGAAGCAACGGTTGTGATCTTACCTTTTGAATCAACCTTGGCAATTTTTGTATCTGCACTTTTATAAGTGACACCGGTTGCATAAGCAAGCTGATAGGTCTGACCGATATATATGCTGGGGCTGATTTTTGAAAGTGCTGTCACATCAAAGTCCGTTTCTGCTGATGTTATCCTGAGAGCAAGAGGATTGCTAACTTGTATGTCAACAAATTTAACATCGCCGTTGTTGGAAATAGTCATCAGCTGTGTACTTCCGCTTTTCAGTGCTTTGATATACAACAAATTGGTGCTGAGTTTTTTTGTAGAAAGGATATCGGCATTCAGTGCTTTGATAACCTGAAACGTTCCTTTATTCATCCACAGTGTTTTATCGGCATTGATGTTAAGTGCTAATGAATCACCGAAAGAATAGGTGTCAACAGTGTTTTTGTAGCTGCTGTTTTCGGTTACATTAATTTTAAATGTTTCTTTCTCAACAGTATTATTTTTTTTACGTTCAAATACGATCGTAGTGATTCCTTTTAACGTAGGTCTTAATGTAAGATTACCATTGTTGGAATAATCCTGAAGATAGGTTTGTGAAGCATGTTTTGCATCTTTATAACCATATCTGTACAATGCAGTCGTATCACTGTCAGCCGGAGAAAATTGAATTTGTGTGCCGGCAGTGATATTAATGGTTCTTGTTTTGCTTGACGAATCGAACACATTATTTCTGGATGCACGAATCAATCTCTGATCCGAGGTATTATAGAATTTCAGTTTTACTAATTCGGTGCTGCTTTTTGAAACAGCGGAGGTAGTTGTATCAGCAGCATTTGCACTTATGACATTTCCCCCTATAAACGGGATACATAATGCTGCGGATATTAAAAATACAGCAGCAGTTTTTGCGGTGATCTGCATTGTAAATAATCCTTTCCTGAATAGTTTAGCAATAAAATAATTGTATCATAAAGCCTTCTAAAAAGCAACAAAAATGTTATAATTTCCATGAAAATGTATAATCAGGATAGCAAAATGCTTTATGAATATAGCAACACTATCCAAATTCTTAAATAATAGGGTATATAAAAATTAAAATTTGTTACTTTCTTGCTTTTCTGTTCAGGAATTTTGTTTTATATTTGGAATACACGATCGTTTGATCTTTGTATAATCCGTAATAGCCTGACATAAAGTAGCTCACGGCTACGGCAATCATAAAATACGGTACGCCGCCTGCACCGAAAAGTTCAAAGCTGATCAGTAAAGAGGTGATCGGACAATTGGTGACACCGCAGAAAACAGCAATCAGTCCCACTGCGGCGCAGACAGACGGTGAAAATCCGAGCAAACTGCCGAATGTACAGCCGAAGGTTGCGCCGATAAAGAAGGAAGGGACAATCTCGCCTCCACGGAAACCTGCTTCAATGGTAATAGCAGTAAATAGCATTTTCAGGATAAATGCATACGGGACCGCTTCACCGTTTACTGCTCTTGCGATCACATTCATTCCTGCTCCGTTGTAATCTCTTGTCTGAAAAATCAAAGACAGAATCACAATCGCACAGGCAGCGACAACGATTCTGATATAGGGATTTTTGAGGTATTTTCTGAATAAATCTCCGGTGGAATGAAGAAGCAGAATAAATAAAACACTGACAGCGGCACAAAGGATTGCAAGTATAACGGTTTCAAATGAATTCAATATACTCAGTTCAGGGAAGTTCACAACAGCAAAGTCGGTTTCTTTTATACCGAAAAATTTTGAAAAGTAAGTTGCTATCAATGACGAAAAAACACAGGGGACAAGTGCGGCATAATACATGACACCGACACTTACCACTTCCAGAGAAAAAATCGCTGCTGCCATAGGTGTACCAAACAATGCTGAGAAAGCAGCACTCATGCCGCATAATACCACGACACGTTTATCTGCATCGTCAAGTTTCAGCGAACGTCCGATCTGATTTCCGATACTTCCGCCAAGCTGCAAAGCCGCACCCTCACGTCCTGCCGAACCACCGAACACATGGGTGATGATGGTTGTAATAAATATCAGCGGTGCCATTCTAAGCGGTATTTCACTTCTTGCGTGTATGGTGGACAGCACGAGGTTGGTGCCCTTGTCGTTTTTGTATTTGAAGGCACTGTAAAGAAATACAGTCAGAATACCGCCCAGCGGCAGAAAATACAGCATATAATCATTCTGCTCTCTGTATTCGGTCATGATATTCATGATAAAAGCAAACAATGTCGAAAAACTGCCGACAATCAAGCCTGTTAATGCAGAAATCACTGACCATTTGAGAAAAAGCAGAAGATTATGTCTGATTTTTTTTGAATAAGCACTGATAAATTTTTTTGCGAAGGTTAATTTTGGCATTATTGATTTTCACTTTCCGTTTTCATTTTATTAAATTCTTCTTCATCTATTACGGTTATTCCAAGCTGCTGTGCTTTTGTCAGTTTGCTTCCGGCAGCTTCTCCCGCAAGAACGAAATTTGTTTTTTTGGATACGCTTCCCGAAACCTTTCCGCCGAATTTTTCAATAATTGCGGCAGCTTCACTCCTTTTGTAGGTGGGAAGAGTACCTGTGATAACAAATGTTTTTCCTGTAAAGATATTTTCTTTGACACTTAATTTTTCTGTCAGGTTTTTATCATTGATCCCCAATTCCTTGATTTCTTTGATGAGTTCTTTGGATTTGTCGAGTGTAAAGTAATTTACTACACTCTCTGCCATGATATCACCATAGCCTTCTATCTCCGATATTTCCTCAAGTTTGGCATTTGCTATCTCATCAAGTGTTCTGAATTTATCAGCAAGAAGTTTTGCTGCCTTTTGTCCGATATGTCTGATACCAAGACCAAATACAAGTCTGTAAAGGTCATTGCTTTTCGATTTTTCGATCGCATTAATAAGATTGTCGGCTGATTTTTCCTTCTTTTTGTCAAGGGTGAGAATATCTTCCTTAGTCAGTCTGTAAAGGTCAAGGGGGGAGTGTATCAGATCTTTTTCCGCAAGCGCATGAAGTACTTTTTCTCCCAGACCGTCAATATCCATTGCGTCACGGGAAACAAAATGGATCATATGCCGCATCAGCTGTGCAGGACATTCTGTATTGGAACAGCGCAGAGCCGATTCTCCGTTTTCAAAGGTAACGGGGCTTCCGCAGGAAGGGCAGATTCTCGGTATTTTGTACGGCTCAGCACCTTCCTTGTGTTTCACTACAGAAACAACCTCCGGAATAATTTCCCCTGCCTTTCTTAAAATAACGGTATCGCCGATACGAATATCCTTTTCAGCTATAAATTCTTCGTTATGAAGTGTGGCACGGCTGACGGTCGTACCTGCAAGCGTGATTGGAGCAAAAATAGCGGTTGGGGTCAATACGCCTGTTCTTCCAACATTAATTTCGACATCAAGCAGTTCTGTTTCTTTTTCCTCGGGCGGATATTTATATGCTTCTGCCCATTTCGGAAATTTTGAAGTACTGCCAAGAATTTCTCTTTGTGCAAAGCTGTCAAGTTTAACAACAGCACCGTCAATTTGAAAACTTAATTCACCACGCTGATTACCGATCTCATCAATTTTTTCCAGTACTTCATCCGCACTACTGCAAAGGTGATAGAAAGGAAGTACAGTAAAGCCAAGCTCTTTCAGATAATCAAGTGACTGTGCATGACCTATCAGTTCCTCGCCCTCAATTTGCTGAACATTGAATACGAATATATCAAGATTGCGTTCCTTTGTGATTTTTGAATTTTTCTGTCGAAGGGAACCTGCCGCCGCATTTCTTGGATTCTTAAACGGTTTTTCCTCGTTTTCTTCCTGACGTGCCGTAAGCGTTTCAAAGCTTTTGATTGACATATATACTTCGCCACGCACTTCAAGGTAAGGAACAGGGCGATTTAATTTCATCGGCAGAGATTTAATGGTTTTGAGGTTGTCGGTGATATCTTCACCAACTCTGCCGTCTCCACGTGTTGACCCCCTTACGAAAATACCGTTTCGGTATTCTGCAGAAACCGAAAGACCATCAATTTTGGGTTCAACAACATATTTCGGTGAGCCGACGCTTTCACGGACTCTTGTATCAAATTCTTTGATTTCTTCGGGTGAAAAAGAATCGTGCAAGCTTTCCATCGGTACTTTATGCGGCACAGGAGAGAATTTCTCTGCTGCATCTCCACCGACACGCTGAGTAGGAGAATCGGGTGTAACCAGTTCGGGGTGGTCGCTTTCAATTTGCTCCAATTCTCTTAAAAGCATATCATAATCATAGTCGCTGATTTCGGGTGCATCCTCGTTATAGTATCTGTTGTTGTGGTACAGTATCTGAGAACGCAGTTCTTCGGCTCTTGCTTTGATTTCATTAATATCCATTCTATCTTCTCCTTAATAATGCTTATTGGTAATGATTTTCAGAGTTTTGAATCGAAGCATAAAAGCAGCTCTCTGTTATTAATTCCTGCATATCTGACAACCGTAAACCGTCAGTAATGCTTTATGTTCGGGACAAACAGGGAAACCGTTGTTGATAGGGTCGTCATTTTCGGAATCTTCCAGCCATTGTATAAGTTCCTCCTGCTTGATATCATCAGCTTCAAGCTCCTCTATCAACTCCGCAAACTCCTCAAGTTTCGGAAAAAGCAGTTTTTCGTTTGGTTCATATCCAAGCTTTTCCCAATGTTTTTTGTTCAGAGCGTGTCGAATGGTTTTCAGCATAAAAGCCTTATCTTTCTCGAATGTGTCGCTATTCCACGGAATTTCACTGATATCAAATCCCACCGTACCTTCTCCGTCAGCCGCCTGATCTTTTTCCGCAAGCCATACGATCAGTCTTTTCTGATCTTCCGTTTTTGCAAGTCTTGAACCTGCAAGTACAAGAACATTGATAAAAACATCGGTCAGACGGTTGGACATTACGATATCTTTGTCAGTATCGTAAAGTGATTTACATGTTATAATGTTACTCACAATTATTACCTCCATATATGTATGCGTGCTATATTTTCTCTAATAAATTTTATTATTATATTCGATTTTGCGTTTGTGCTTTTTTGATATCAGTTTTATCCTCCCACAGTTTGTGCGAAGCCGACTATCAACGGCATGGTAATGACTGACAGAATCGTTGAGAGAGACACAAGCCTTACAGAAAGTTTTGCATCATTGTTAAATTTTGCGGCGAACATTGTTGTAGCTGCCGCAACAGGCGCACCTGCTGCTATCACACAGGTAATCAGTATTGTACCTCTGACACCGCACAGCATCAAACCGCCAAAAGCTAAAAGGGGAACGGCAATCAGTCTGAACAATACACAGATAAAGCCTTTTCCGTCCTTAAATGCATCAAGAATTTTGGTCTGTGACAAGTAATATCCGATAACTATCATTGGAAGCGGTGTATTGAGATTTGCCATAAATCCTATCGGTTTTGAAATCACTTCAGGAACGGGAAGAGAGGTCAGGAAAATCACCACACCGACTGCCATACCAATAATACATGGGTTGAGCAGAATTTTCTTTACCGAAAGGGATTTACCGTCACCGCATGAAAGCCATACACCGAATGTCCACATAACAACATTGAATATCACAATATAGACAGCACCATAAAAAACACCGTCCGAACCTAAAATAGCCTGCTGCATCGGCAGCGACATATAACCGCAGTTGGAGAAAATCAGTGCAAAGCGATAGACCCTGTTTTTTTCGGGTACCTTATCATGAAATACCAGCATTGCAATTACGATCGATACGATATGTATGCAAAGTGCTGCTCCTGCCGCAATCAGCAGTCCGCCGAGCATATCGCTGTCAAATGGGCGTATAAAATTCTGTACAATGACGCATGGGCATACGATATACAAAACGATATCTGTAACAGATTTGACGGCCTTATCGTTCAGTATTTTTGTTTTTCCGCATAAATATCCGAGAGCTATTAGTACAAACAGCTCGATAACCTGAGTTCCTACAGTAATAAAATTTTCAAACATTTTTATTCTTTCCTTATTTTTGATTATAATCTTCTTTTAAAATCCTCGTATCCGAATTCCTTGATCAGTTCCGTACTTCCGTCGGTTTTTAACTGATAAATTGACGGCAAGGGCATACCGTTGAAGGTGTTGTTTTTAACGATAGTATACATTGCCATATCGGTAAAAATAAGCTTATCGCCAACTGCAAGTTCGTTATTAAATGAATAATCCCCGATGATATCTCCAGCAAGGCAGGTAGGCCCGCCTAAACGGTAAGTATAGGGCAAAACACCGGGCATTTCCGAACCAATTATATACGGTCTGTAGGGCATTTCAAGAACATCAGGCATATGACAGGCAGCAGATGTGTCAACGATTGCAAGCTTCATGCCGTTTTCGGTCAGGTCAAGCACAGTCGTCACAAGAAAGCCGGCATCGATGGCAACAGCTTCTCCCGGTTCAATGTATATCTGCAAATCATATTTCTTTTTCAAGTAATTGATAATATCAACAAGCAGATCTACATGATAGTCAGGCTTGGTGATATGGTGTCCTCCGCCGAAATTCAGCCATTTCATCCGATAAAGATATTTTCCGAATTTTTCTTCAACAACCTTTATAGTACGTTCCAGTGTTTCTGCACCTTGCTCGCACATGGTATGAAAATGCAGACCGCTGATACCTTCCAGTTCGTTCTCTTCAAAATTGTCAAGAGTGATACCAAGTCTGGAATTAGCAAAGCACGGATTGTAAATATCTGTTTCAATTTCCGAATATTCGGGGTTGATCCTAAGTCCGAATTCTACATCAATATGTTTCTTCGCCTTGTCACGGAAATGTTTCCACTGAGAAAATGAATTGAACACAATATGGTCGCATATTTCAAGAAGTTCGTTGAAATCATTATCTTTATAAGCAGGAGAAAAAACATGAATTTGTTTATTCTTCATTTCTTCATGTGCAAGTCTTGCTTCAAAAATACCACTTGCTGTTGTGCCGCTGATATATTTTGCAATCAGAGGATAGATACAGTATGACGAAAAAGCTTTTTGCGCCAGAAGAACATGACATCCTGTTTTTTGTTCGACGCTTTGCAGAATTTCCAGATTCTTTACCAATGCCGCTTCGTCTATGACATAGCACGGCGTGGGGAGTTTTGTGATGATTTCGTAATTTTCCATTCAAGCACCTCAATAATATTGATATATTTATTATAACATTTCACACCATAAAAATAAATATAAAATAAAAATTTCAATTTAAAAATCAGAAAGCTTATAAACTTGGCGTGGGGCGATAATATGTTTTACGA
>ONGS01000046.1 GCA_900317395.1 uncultured Eubacteriales bacterium
AATCTATATGGAATTTTTGTCTCATGATTTCTTCTTACCTCCGTACAATCTTTTATTTCTCAGGAATTTAAGTCCCGAAACAGAGCGCAGCATCAATCTGGAAGCGCCGACACCCATGATAAAGTTTGCGATAACGCCCACGAGAAGGGTGTAACCGAAGGCATAGATCAAACCTGTTGTAGAAACTCCGAACAAAGCAGAGAAGATGTTGGCAGGACCGAACACAAGGATCAGAATTACTGCAACAATGATAATGGTAATGTTACCGTCGATGATAGCAGAGAGGGAACTCTTTGTACCGTTGTTGATACAGCCGTCAAGTGTCTTGCCTGTCCAGAGTTCATCCTTGATTCTTTCAGCGGTAATGATATTTGCATCAACGCCCATACCGATAGAAAGGATCATACCGGCAATACCGGGGATTGTCATTGTAAAGCTTGGGAATACGGTGAAGTAGCCGGAAACAGCCATGATAGAAATAGAGAGCTGACCCAGAAGAGCGATAAATGCTACAAAACCGGGAACTCTGTACATAATACACATAAACAGGAAGATAAAGCACAGAGCCACTACAGAAGCGATACCCATTGCCTGCAAAGCATATGTACCGAGTGAAGGGCTGATTGTGCCGTAGCTTTCGATAGAAAGGTTAAACGGCAGAGCACCTGCATTAATTTTATTGGCAAGGTCTGTTGCTTCTTCGGCTGAAAATCCTGTCTGGTTTCCGTTTGCATCAGTAGAAGAGTTGGTAATTGTTGCACTGCCGGAAGAAATTACATCATTTACGGTCGGTGCAGAGATAAGCGTATCATCCATCCATATTCCGATCTGCTGACCTTTGTATTTTTCGGTAGCATCGGCAAATTTCTGTGTACCTTCCTCGTTAAATTCAAGGTTAACGACATACTGTGCGGACGAAGTACCCTGAGCCGCAACATAGCTTGCAGAAGCACTTTTAACATCCTTACCTGTAAGAAGTTCTTCTCCCGATTCGTCCGAACCGCCTCTGAATGTCATCTGAGCGGTTGAAGCAAGTTCTTTGATAGCGTCACCGGGGTCATAATTTTTCTCATCCGATTTCCACGGAAAACGAACGGTGATTCTGTCGTTGGTGTAGTCGGGATAAAGTTCATAGTCTGTGACGTTCTGATTCACAAGACGCAGATCCAGAATAGCCTTAACAGACTGCATTTGTTCCTCTGTAGCGTCTATTCCGTCGGCGGGAGCGAACACAGCCTCAACGCCGCCTTTGATGTCGATGCCCCATCGAATATCCTGAATACCCTTGATATGTGTGTTGATAATATCACCGTTTTCAGAATAGATACCAAAAACGGAGGTATAGGTGAGAAAGAGTATCAGAATAAATACGATGAAGAACACCGGTTTGCTTACACGTTTCATACGGTATCCTCCAAATATTTAATTTTTGTATGAAGATTGCTTGAATTTCCTGGAATTCTCAGCAATCGACAAAACACATCAATGATAATTATATTATCTTTGCCCCTAAAAGTCAATGATTTTTTCCGGCGCAGTGTCTCCACTGTCAATTTCGCTGTCAATTCACGCTCTTGTTTTTATCGGTGCATAAATTCATCGCCGCGCCATGAGTATCAAACCTGAGGCGCGGCGATGGAGTTGAATATTTTTAGAATTTTAGCGCGAAATAGTCCAATGCGGTCAAGCATTTGTTTCAAAGTTTTCGATTAAAACATTGCTGTATTTTACCATATTACTGTCGGTGTAAATGAAGAATTTTACGTAATTATAGATACCTTCTTTATATGTAAGGGTAACATAACCGCTGCCTTCGGTTGATTCATCCGGCTCACCGTAAATCGATTTAACATATTCCGGAGTGATGGATTCACTGAGCTTGAATCCGCCGGGAAGCTCAAAATCTACGTCATCTTGAACAGCAATCTCGATAGAACCGATTTCACATTCGGAAGCTTTCTTCGCTGTTGAACCCGGATTCCAGAATTGTACGCTGAGAGACTTTCCATCTGCATTTTTCGGATAAATGCCGATCGTATATGTGTTCGCTCCAACTTCTTTATCTTCTTCCGATTTAACAGAATAGCCAAGCTTTTTGAATTCCGAAAAATCAACAGGGATTTTGTAGCTTTTGCCGTCCAACGTAAATTCCCAAGATAAAAGTTGTTCTTTGCCTGTGCCGGCAGCAGGGGTTGATGATGTTTCCGTCTTGCCGGATTCTTCCGTTTTGCTTGACTCCTCCGTTTTACTTGATTCCTCAGCAGCACTTGTCTGTGTTGAAGTTTCATCGCTGCTTTCGGAAACAACGCTTTCTTCGGAAGACTCGTTCTTGCTTTCCTCTGAAGATTCCGAGGCAGATGATTCTGTGCTTACTTCCGAATTAACCGAGTTTTCGGGGGTATTGATAGTGATTGTGCATCCGCCTAATGCAGCAGCGGACAGTGAAAGGATGAGCATACAGGTTACAAACTTTTTCATAAATTATCCTCATTTCTGTATTATTAAAATTGCTGTACTCATTTTAAAGCACGGAAAAAAATAAGTCAATAATATATTTTTTGATTTGATACGGTCATATCGACGAATTTTATACAACATTCGACGGAAAATTTGAAACGTTGTTATTTATATATAAAAAATAACGATATTATCGGATTTTATACATGATTTGCAATAATAAAGAAAAGACGGCACGAAAAACCGTACCGTCTGATGTATTAAGCATTCAAAAGTTTTTCAACTGTCGCAAGCTTTGCACTGATACAGAATACTTCCATTGCTGTTTTCAGTTCCTCAACCGGAGGATAGGAGGGAGCAATTCGGATATTGCTGTCTTTGGGGTCGTTGCCGTAAGGATAGGTTGCGCCTGCGTCGGTCAGAATGACACCTGCCTCTTTACAAAGTGCAACAACACGCTTTGCGCAGCCTTCGGTAACATCAACACTGACGAAATAACCGCCGTTCGGATTTTCCCATTTTGCAACGCCGTATTCAGACAATTCACTGTTAAGCATATCAACAACTGTTTTGAATCTTGGTTCAAGAATCGCTCTGTGTTTCTGCATATGAGCAAGAACGCCGTTAAGATCCTTAAAATACAGCACATGACGCAGCATATTGATCTTGTCGAAGCCGATAGTCGTATAGGTATAGCGGTTATTGATGCGCTGGAGATTGTCTTTGCTTGCCGCAACAGCCGCAACGCCCGAACCCGGGAAAGTGATTTTTGATGTTGAGCAGAACTCAAATACCAAATCCTCGTTGCCTGTTTTCTTTAACTCATCAAATATATTGAGAAGCTTATCAGGCGTATCGTTAATATCGTGAATGATATAGGCATTGTCCCACATGATTCTGAAATCCTTTGCAGCAGGCTTTAAAGCAGCAAAACGGCGGACTGTTTCATCCGAATATGTGATACCCTGCGGATTGGAATATTTCGGAACACACCAAATACCTTTTATCGTATCATCTTCAGCTACAAGCTTTTCTACAACATCCATATCAGGACCTGTTTTTGTCATGGGAACGGGAATCATTTCAAAACCAAAATATTCTGTAATACCGAAATGTCTGTCATATCCCGGAGCGGGGCAGAGAAATTTGAGCTTTTCCTGTTTATTCCATGGAATTCCGCCTGCGCCTTGTTTCATCAGGCAGGCTATCGTATCAAACATAAGATTAAGGCTTGAATTTCCGCCTACAAATACATTTTCGGGGTCAACATCAAGAATGCTTGCAAAAAGTTTTCTTGCCTCTATAATGCCGTAAAGGTTACCATAGTTTCTGATATCGGGGCAATCTTCTGTTTTGAAGTTAGTTTCGGACGTTACCACGCCAAACATATCATTTGAAAGGGATACTTGTTCTGCACCGGGCTTACCTCTTGCCATGTTGAGGGAAAGTCCTTTTTCCTTATACTGTGCCAACTGCTCGCTGAGTTTTTTATATTCCTCTTCGAGCTGAGCCTTATCCAAAGTTGAATACAGTGCCATGAAAACTCCTCCTGAAATAAAAAAATAAAAGATAAAAAATTCATAAATTTTTAAAATACATTCAGTATTTTAATATATTTTGCAGAAAAATGCAAGTGAAATTTCATTTTCTTGCAGAATTTACGTTTTAGACAATTTTTTGCGATACAGGGAGAGATTTTTGTTATATGCTGTTGTATTTAAAAAAAAACCGATAAATTCTATGTTTTACGAATTAATATTTTGATTGGTACATATGCTTAAATAAAAAAACAGGGGAGTGTAATGTATGAGCGTAAGAAAAATACTTATTATTGGTATCGTTTTGTTAAATATGATATTAATGTGTTCGTGCAGGAGGGAGTCACCCGAAACTGCAGCGCAGGAGCTTGCGGCACATAAATGGAGTTTGAGCGGAGAACAGGGGGAGTGCAGTCTTACTTTTGATGATGACAGTTTAACATTAGTCGGAAAGATGAACGACAGCGAGACCTTTGATCTGAAAGGAAAATATTTTGCAGATGATAGCAGGCTGACAGTCGTTACAGAAGAATACGGTACGGTTGATTTTGATTATGTTCTTGAAAATGAAAAGCTGAAAATTTCATGTTTTGGTATGGAAGTTGTGTTTTTAGATGACCGGACAGCGTAGCACGGAACGATTTTAATTGTCGGAATCTGATGATTAAGAATGGAATTGTTTTTTGGTTTTTGAACAAAACATTAATAATATATAAACAACATTTAAACGACAAAGTCAAAATATCTAATAGATTTTCAGAATGAGGAGATTATTTAACGAGCTTGCACAAATTATAATATTTGTTAAAAATATAAAAAATAATAAAAATAATAAAATAAATTATGCAAAATACACATTAGTGAATGATACGCCCGTTATAATGCACATAAAAATCGATGATTATTAAAGCATGATTAACAAAGGAAAAGTTTTTAAATTCTTATTAAGAATTGTTGTATATTTTGGGACAACTTTACAAACTGTAGAAAAATATGTATAATTATTTTAATCTGAGGTGTGAAAATCCGGCTGTTATACTGACTCTCGAAATGCAGTCTGTACGGGAGTTACAGCAGTTTTTTACGCCAAGAACAGCACGAATATCCAAAATTTATTAAAAAAACGGAGTGTGATTGTTAATGAACAAAAAAACGCAAGCAAGCCGCTATAAGTTCGGTACAAAAGCAGCGAGCTTATTCCTGTCGGCTGCAATGCTTGCTACGTCCTTTGTGGGACTTGGTAGCATCTTGCCACAGTCAGCTGCAATAACAGCTGATGCCGCATCTTCAACTGATTATCTGGTCGATAATCAGCAAGACGGTTCGATCCTCCAGTGCTTTAACTGGTCGTTTGATGCAATTAAACAAAATATGCCAAAAATTGCAGAACAAGGTTTTACTGCTATCCAGACTTCGCCGATTCAGACGGCGAAAGAAGGTACCGCCGGAAAAACTGCAAAAGGCAGTTGGTGGGTACAGTATCAGCCGGCTGACTTTACGATCGAAACAAATGCAAACGGTACCGGTTCACTTGGTACAGCTTCTCAGTTTAAGGCTATGTGTGATGAGGCTCATAAATACGGTGTGCGTGTCATCGTAGACGCAGTTCTGAATCACATGGCTAACCAGTCTAAGAATGACCTTTCGCCAAAAATTCCCGCAGAGTACAGGAATAACAGCTCATTCTGGCATGATATAAAAACAAACAGCTGGTATCAGTCCCGTTATGATATTACACAGTATTGTATGGATGGTGTTCCTGATCTTAACACAGGTAATCAGCAGGTTCAGGAAGCTGCTATTAAATTCCTGAAGGAATGTATTGACTGTGGTGCGGACGGTTTCCGTTTTGACGGTGCCAAGCACATTGAAACACCTGCTGATTCATCGGGAAGCCAGTTCTGGCCAAATGTTCTCAATACAACCACAAGTTATGCACAGAGCACTAAGGGTATAACACCTTATTATTACGGCGAGGTTCTTGATCAGACAACCGGTAGTGATGATAAAGGAAACGGACAGAATATCGTTAACTCCTATACATCATATATGAGTATTACGCTTAGTAGTGTTTCCAACAGTATCCGAAATGCTGTTAATGGCTCAAATGCTGATGGCGCAAAGAGAAGCGACTTTAACCTCGACGACGGTTCAAGTGTCAGTGGAACCAGGGCTGTGCTCTGGAATGAATCTCACGATACCTATCAGGCAGGTTCATCCAACTATGTAAGTGACTACAATATGAACAAAACATGGGCTTTGGTTGGTGCAAGAGCACAGGCATGTGGTATGTATCTGGCTCGTCCGAGTAACTGGAATACAGTAATGATGGGTCAGGGCGATGTTACAGCATGGGCTAATGCCGAAGTTAAGGCTGTTAACTTGTTCAACAACAACTTTGTAGGTCAGACCGAATATCTTTCATCTTCAAACGGTATCGTCTACAATGAGCGTGGTACATCAGGCGTTGTTCTTGTTAACATGAACGGCGGTTCCGCTTCTGTTAATGTTGCGGCTCACAAGATTGCAAACGGTACTTATACTGATCAGGTCAGTGGTAGCACATTTACTGTTTCTAACGGTCAGATCAGTGGTCAGATTGGCAACACAGGTATCGCAGTTGTTTATAATGCAAGAGAGGTAGTTGCAAAGGTTTCTGCAACTCCCGGAGATTCTACCTTTACAGACAGCGTAACAGCTACACTAAATGTAAAAAACGCAACTTCCGGCACTTATAGGACCAGCGACGGTCAGTCCGGCACCTATACCAACGGTAAAACAATTACTTTCGGTTCTTCAACATCGATTGGCAGTACTGTTACACTGACTCTTTCCGCAACAGGCGAGAACGGTATTACCGCAACTCAGACGTATACATATACAAAAGTTGACCCGAATGCGGTTGTTAAGATTTATTTCGACAACAGCGGCTACAACTGGAGCAATGTATATGCTTATGTTTATGACGAAAGCTCAGCCACTGCAAGAGCAATGGCAGCATGGCCGGGCGTGAAGCTTACAAGTAAGAATTCTGCGGGCTACTATGAGCTTGATGTGGATGATTACAAAGGCACAGGTCGTGTGATTTTCAGCGACGGTTCAGGTTCTGCAACAAACAGATATCCGGTTGATATGGAACCCGGTCTTGAAATCGGCAATACTTCCATGAAGTTCAGCGCAGGCAACAAGTGGGAGGCTTACAGCGACACTCCTGTTGTAAAGGATCCGACTGTTACAGTTGACAAGGCTTCGGGTACAAGCTTTACAACAGAAACACTCGACATTACACTTTCACTTGCAAACGCAGCAAGCGGTACTTATTCTGTAGACGGCGGTCCGACAAAGACCTTTACAGGCACACAGAAAGTAACTATCGGCGAAGGCAAAATCGGCGATTCAACTGTTACCGTTGAAACAACCGCTGTTGGTTCTGACGGTACAAAGAAAAGCTATACATTCACTTATGAGAAAAAGTATGTGAAAAAGACAACAAGCTCTTCCGCAAGCTCACTTACAAGTTACTATTCAACAAACAAAGCCGGCTTCGGTAAGAATAAGACGATCTCCGTAGACGGTGACATCTCTGACTGGGATAGCTCCATGATTATTGCCCAGGGTACAGCTAATGATGATCCTCGTGTATATCGTCCGAATTCTATGTATGAATTACCACTTGATCTCTATACACTTTATGGCGCATATGATGATAATAATGTATATCTCATGTGGGAAATGACAAATGTTCAGGATGTTGTTGCTCCTAACGATAACTATCCGCTTTCACAGGGTATACTCTGGCAGACACAGGAACTTCCGTTCTTTATTGCTATTGATACCGGAAAGAGCAGTGATGCTATAGGCAACAATGGTCAGCTTACCACAGGCGGAACGATCTGGAAGTCCGGAATTACCTTTAAGAACAGCTTTAACAGACTTATTTCCATCAATACCAAGGGTGGCAACGGTCCGTTTGTTTATCGCGGTGATAGTAAAGGTCTTAATCCTGTTGAGATCCTGGATGCAACAACATCTAAAATCAAGATGAATTATGGCAAGGGTATACTAAGCAAAAATGTTTACGGTATTAATGGCGCATACGGCGCAAGCAATAATCGTGTTGTTGGCGATATATGCAATGAAAGTGCTGCTTGGGTAGACTTTAATACAAAGGGCCACAACAGTGCTTCTATGGACTTCTTCTATGAGCTTTCTATTCCGTACAGCGAACTCGGTATTACAAAGACCGATGTTGCTAACAATGGTATCGGTGTACTTCTTGTTATGACAAGCGGCAAATCCGGTATGGATTGTCTGCCTTACGACCTCTCTATGAACGATAACGCTGATCTTGATGATGCAGCCGGCTCACAGGAGAACAACAGCTTTGAAAAGAGTGATGAAGATTTCATCACAACATCTTTCGCAAGAATCGGTAAAAATGGCGGTGGTAACGATGATACCATCCCTCTCCAGGTGAACTTCGGTACAGATAAATCTGCTCCGCAGCTCACAACAACAGCTCTTACTCTTAAAGCTGTAGGCTACGGCGGAACAGCTCCTTACAATTATCAGTTCTCAGTAGACGGTACAGTTGTTAAGTCTTCCAACACAACAGCAACCTATACATGGAAACCGAATACAAAGGGTCAGCACACAATCAAGTGCGTGATCACAGATGCAACAGGCGCAACAGCAACTGTTTCCAAGACCTTCACAGCAGAAGGCGATAACCCAGATGTGGAGCTTGTCAACAACACAACCATCAACAAGACACGCATTGCAGTTGGCAACTCGATTGCCGTAACAGGTGCAGCATCGGGCGGTTCAGGTTCTTACACATATTTGTTCTACTACAAGAAGAGCGGAGCAACCAAATTTACCAAGTTTGGTTCTTCTTCAAGTGCAACATTCCAGCCGACAGAAGCAGGT
>ONGS01000134.1 GCA_900317395.1 uncultured Eubacteriales bacterium
ATTGACGAAACATCATCTTTTGTGTTACAGTATTCATAGCAAATAGGAGTCTCCTTTGTTATTGTTTGTTGTGGTAAATTAACTGTAACACAGATTCTTCCTATTTGCTATTATTTTTTATAACTGTAACATATCAATTGTAAACCTACATAGTTGTTACCGGAAAATTTGTTCAGGAATATTGCATAATCGACATCAATATGATACAATCAATAATGCCGGTAGATTTTATGAATGTATCGGCAGAACAGATTGAAAATAATTTTGCAGAGTAGGCTTTGAAGCGTTAAGTGCCCGGTAAACAGGAAGTTGTTATCGGGACGAAAAGATGCAGTCTTGCGATTTCATTGCCGCATTCCGCTGCTACATAGAAAAATCTCCTGTGTTGTATCCGGAATACTGCATGGGAGGTTTTTTATTGATGAATGCGGAAAAAATAAAAGAAGCCGTTCGGTTGTTTCTTGAAGGCATAGGTGAGAATCCCGAGAGAGAGGGACTTCTTGAAACTCCCGACCGTGTTGCACGGATGTGTGAGGAAATATATGGAGGAATGGGTCAAAGTGCCAAAGAACATCTTTCCAAACAGTTTACCGTTGACAATAATGAAATCGTAATGGTAAAGGACATCACATTTTATTCCACCTGTGAACATCATCTTTTGCCCTTCTACGGTAAGGCACATATTGCCTATATTCCTAACGGCAAAGTGGTAGGTTTGAGCAAACTCGCCAGAACGGTTGAGGTATATGCAAGGCGGCCGCAGATCCAAGAGCAGCTTACAGGACAAATTGCAGATGCACTTGAAAAATATATAGATCCGCAGGGAGTCATGGTAATGATTGAAGCGGAGCATATGTGCATGACGATGAGGGGAATCAAAAAACCCGGCAGTCTGACGGTAACTTATGCGGCAAGAGGCTGCTTCAAAGAAGATTTTGCAAAGCAAAAGATGTTTATGGAGATGGTTAAGCAGTGATATCGGAAATGCAACGAGTCAATCTCATTTTCAGAAATAAAACATATCAGCTGCTTTTACGGAATCTTGATGATATGGAAAAGGATAGATTCTTCTGCCGACATACAATAGAGCATTTCCTGGATACTGCAAGAATTATGTATATTATTTCCCTTGAGGAAAAATTGTTGCTCCCGAAGGATATCATTTATGCTGCTGCACTTTTGCACGATATAGGACGTGTCATGCAGTATAAAAACAATATTCCGCACGACAGGGCAAGTGCTGAACTTGCAGGGGAAATTCTGCCGCAGTGCGGATTCGACAAATCAGAAACCGAACAGATACAAAATGCAATTCTAAGCCACCGAACATCAAAAGCCGATGAAGAAAATAATATCCTGGGGTGGCTGCTTTATCGTGCCGATAAGATGTCAAGGCTTTGTTTTTGCTGCCGTGCCGAAAAAGAATGTTATTGGGATAAAAGCAGAAAAAATTCGGATATAGTATATTGATAAGGGGTTAATTATGAAAATCGGAAAGAAAGAATTTGATACAGAACATAAAACTTATGTGATGGGAATACTGAATGTCACGCCTGACTCCTTTTCCGACGGAGGAAACTGGAATGAGCTTGATAAAGCGCTTGCACACACTCAGCAGATGATTGAGGAAGGTGCAGCCATTATTGATGTGGGGGGAGAATCCACCAGACCGGGATATACAAAAATTTCCGATGAGGAGGAAATCGACAGAGTTGCGCCAATCATAAGAGCAATACATGAACGCTTTGATATCCCTGTTTCGATAGATACCTACAAATCCAAAGTGGCAGAGGCGGCTGTTCAGGCAGGAGCTGATCTTGTCAATGATATCTGGGGATTGAAGTATGACGACAGGATGGCTGATGTTATTGCACAGTATCAGGTTTCATGCTGTTTGATGCACAATAAGAATAAGGCCGAATATAACGATTTTGTCAGCGATATGATCAGTGAAACGCTCGAAAGCACCCATATCGCTTTGGGTGCAGGAGTGGCAAAAGATAAAATCATTCTTGATCCCGGAGTCGGCTTTGGAAAGACATACGAAATGAATCTTGCCGCCATCAGACACCTTGATAAACTCTGTGCTCAGGGATATCCCGTACTTCTCGGCTGCTCACGCAAATCGGTGATAGGAAATACGCTGAAGCTTCCCGTTGATGAAAGAATTGAGGGAACGCTTGTCACCACCGTTATGGCGGTGCTAAGCGGATGTGCTTTTGTCAGGGTTCACGATATCAAAGAAAATGTCCGAACTATCAAAATGGCAGAAGCAATCAAAAGAAGTTGATTTAAGAGGGAATGGTGGATATGAAAGACAGAATTATAATCAGAGACTTAGAGGTTTATGCACATCATGGCGTATATACTGAAGAAAATAAGCTGGGGCAGAAATTTCTTGTTTGTGCAGAGCTTTTTACTGATTTTTCCAAAGCGGCCGAAAAAGACGATTTATCTTTGTCGGTTGATTACGGAAGCGTATGTAAAACTATCAGCCGATTTATGCAGGAAAATACATTCAAACTAATAGAAGCTGCTGCGGAGGAGCTGGTTTTAAGACTGCTAACGGACTATCCTCTTCTGAGCGGCGTGTCTGTTGAGATAAAAAAGCCGTGGGCGCCGATAGGGTTGCCTCTTGATACTGTTTCGGCAGCATTGGAGCGTCATTGGCACACGGCTTATATTGCTTTGGGCTCCAATATGGGCGATAGGCATGAATATATTACGAATGCAATCGAGGCTCTTAGAAACACAAAGGGATGTATTGTTGAAAAGGTATCGGATTTGATCATTACTGCACCGTACGGAAAGATTGATCAGGATGATTTTCTCAATGGTGTTCTGCGCCTTAAAACCTGTCTTGCTCCACACAAACTTCTTGAACAGCTACACAGAATAGAAATTTCTGCTGAACGTTTACGCACAGTACATTGGGGACCAAGAACGCTTGATTTGGACATCATTTTTTATGATAATGTAATCATTGATGATGAAGATCTGCATATTCCTCATATTGATATGCACAACAGAGCGTTTGTACTTCAGCCACTCGCACAAATTGCACCATATATCAGACATCCGGTTCTGAATATGACCGTTCAGCAGCTGCTCGAGTGTCTGAACGATCGATCATGCGCGGATTGAAAGGAGAAATGAATGATAGCATTAATTGCAGCTTACACCAAAAACAGGGTAATCGGAAGAAACGGACAAATCCCATGGAGTATCAGGAACGAGAAAAAACGCTTTAAGCAGCTCACGACAGGCAACTATGTTATAATGGGAAGAAAGACATTTGAAGAAATCGGCAGGCCTTTGCCTGACAGAACAACAATTGTTCTGACCTCAAACGGAAATTTCGATGATTACCACTGCATGACAGCCGAATCTCTTGAAGCCGCATTAAGTTTATGCAAGGGAAAAAATATCTATATTTCTGGCGGTTCAGAGGTTTACAAAGCAGCATTACCGCTTGTAGAAAAGATGTATATCACCGAAATTGATGCTGTAATTGAGGGGGATATTTACTTTCCCGAGTTTGATGAAAACCTTTTTGTTAAAACAGTTGAAGCATCATTTGATGAGGAACTCCCGTACAGGTATGTTACCTATACAAGAATA
>ONGS01000221.1 GCA_900317395.1 uncultured Eubacteriales bacterium
CAAATATAATTTTTGTCAGCCTTCCCTTGATAATTTCGACAGCACCTGAACGCATGACAAAAGATGACAGCACCATATACGGAAACAATGACGGCACAAGTATTTTACAAGAATAGACAATACCGTTCGTGATACCGTCAGCACAGGCGGACGGAAAAAACAACAGTACCGACAAAAATAGGGCAGCTACGGAAAATGGCAGAAATTTCTTTAATTTGAATGTAGCAAACATAATTATCACCGCTAAATTTATATGCTGAAAGTGATTTTTATATTTATTTCGGCATAAAATTTTATGGGGTGATCGCATGAAAGAACAACAAAGACGAAACAAACAGAATCTTCATTCATTGTCCGAAAAAATGGGAAACGTGAGAATGAATATCTGCGGCAATTCGGAAGTGATCTTTGAGGGCTGCAAAGGGGTTGTAGAATACAGCGAAGAATCAATCAAAATTAATACAGGGAAATATATCACTGCATTTAAAGGCAGAGGGCTGCATATAAGATGTATGACGGAATACAGTCTGATCATAGAGGGCTTTATTTTATCGATTGAATATATTATGTGAGGGAATCATGCTTATTGTCTTATTTTTCAGATGGTTGTTCGGATATTATGAATTCACAATAGAAGGAAAATTCCCCGAACGATTTTTAAACCTTGCCTCCAGAAACGGTATCAATCTCTGGAATATGAACGGCGGCAAAAACAAACTCAAAGCAACCGCTAAAATTTCGGATAAAGAAAATATAATTCATTTTGCCCAAAAATCGGGCACAACACATACCATTGAAAAAGAACACGGTCTTCCCTATTTATGTAAAACTTATAAATACCGTCTGGGACTACTGGCAGGACTGGTTCTTGGTGCGGTTATGTGTGCCTATCTGTCGGGCTTTATATGGAACATACAGATTAATGCACCCAAAGGAATCAACGAGTATGAAATACGCAAAGAACTGCGGGAGCTTGGTTTTTACGAAGGGATCTACTACAAAACGGAAGATGTCAGCAGATATGAAAGACTACTCAAACTCAATGATGACAGGATCAGCTGGATCAGCATTAATATTTTCGGAACAAATGCTGTTGTGGAGATCAGTCCCAAACAAGTCAGCGACAAAAAAGATGAAAAAGAGGACAGTCAAGAAAATGCCGTCAGCAATTTAAAATCAAATGCTGACGGCACGATAACAAGAATTGAGGTTCAGAACGGAACAGCGTCCGTAAAGGTCGGAGATGGTGTACGAAAAGGACAGCTTTTGGTGAGCGGTATTATGGAATATACCAACGGGAACAATGTTTTTGCAGACAGCGAGGGCAAGGTTTATGCCAAAACAGCAAAAACGATAACGCTTACAGTTCCGAAAACATACAATAAAATCACTTTAAATAAAAACACCGTAGAAAAGCAGGAAATCGAATTTTTTGGTATCAGACTTCCTGCTTGTGTCAACGGTTCACCGAGCGGAGATTTTTATAAAACGACGGAACATTACCGTGCCACTCTTCTCAACAATGATATACCTATCAAACTGCATACCGAAAACTGGCAGGGATATGAGTGCACCAAAACAACCATGAATTCCAAAGAAGCGGAGCAGTTACTCAAAAACAGACTAAAACTGTATAAATACTTTTTAGTAAACAGCGGCGAAAATTATATCCTGTCCGAAAACACGAAGCTGACAGAAGACACTAAAAACTACTGTCTTACTGTTCAGCTGGAAATTGAAAAAAACATCTGTGAAAAATCCTATATCGAAGTCAAAGAAAAATCATGACAAATCAAAATCAGGAACATAGTCCTTTTTTGCCGAGTCAAGCTCCTGAGCAAAACCGTCTAAATCAAGTTCTTCCAAAACAGACAGTACCTTATTGTATTCCCTTGCAGTAATGCACCTGTTGATTTCAGGATAATCTGCCGCCTTTCCGAGCGGCACATACTGCCCCATCAGACTGATCAGAATATCCTCGCCATATTCACTGTCAAGATAGCGCAGCACTTCAATAGAATTTTTGGTATTCTGAGGTAAAATTAAATGACGCACGATCGTTCCCCTCTGCATGATACCATCATCATCAAATACCGGTGTGCCTGTCTGCCGCACCATTTCTTTCAGTGCAGAAGAAGCATATTCAAAATAATTCCTCGCTTTGGAATATCTTTCGGAAAGCCCGTTTCGGATATATTTCAGGTCAGGCAGGTAAATAGCAACAATGCCGTCAAGTCTGCGAATGGTTTCTGCCTTTTCATATCCACCCGTATTATAGACAATCGGAATTTTTGGTTTGTATTTTGTAAAAGCTTCAATAATACTGTCAATAAATGGTGTCGGGCTGACGAGATTAATATTATGCACACCCATCTCCTCAAGCTGTTTCACATAGCTGATCAATTCATCTGCTGTTATGATTATTCCCGAATGTCCGACGCTGATTTTTTCATTCTGGCAAAACACACAGGAAAGCACGCAACCCGAGAAAAATATTGTTCCTGACCCTTTTGTTCCGCTGATACAAGGTTCTTCCCACATATGCGGAGCGGCTCTTGCAATTTTCGGCAAATAGCCGCATTTGCAATATCCCTCACCACTATCCGCATAACGGACAGCATTGCAATTTCTTGGGCAAAGTGAACAGACCTTTACTTTTTCTTCCATTAAAAATTTCACCTCTGTATTGCAAAAGAACGCTGCACAATTTGAGTACAGCGTTCTTTTTATATGGTAATGCAAATTTGAGAAAACAATTTTAGGCAATACCGCAGATTTTGATTAACTCATTGATTTTTGCCGCAAAAAGTTCAACGGCTTGTGCATCGTTGTTGGATTCAATCCCTACTGCTTTTGCCAATTCGACATATCTCTTACCGCTAATGGAAGAAACGAAATCTTTTGCACCCTTTACTCCATAAGCAATACCGGAAGTTTTGTCGTAAGCATTTGCAAAGGCAATTCCTGCCATTGTAGAAGCTTCGGACAGTTTTTCACGTGCAATAGGATCATCTGCACCTTTTTCATAAGCTGACGGCAAATAGGCAAAGATATTTTGCAATGCCTTGATAGCAAAACCGTCCGTATAATCCGAAGCAGAATCGGAAACATAGGCCTGAACAGCATGAACAAGTGCCGTAAAACCTGCCGATACGGTAAGTTCTTTCGGCTGTACCATCATGAAATCTGCATCTATTACAGCGATATCGGGCAGAAGCTGATAATCCGCAACAGTATAGGTAACACCTTCATCGGTAATGACCGCAAACGGAGAAACCTCCGAACCTGTACCCGATGATGTCGGAATAGCAACAAGATGTGCCTTGATACCTGTTTTCGGGAAAAGTTCTTCTCTTTTGCGAATATCATTAAAGCGTGAAGCCAGATCAGCAAAATCTGCTTCGGGATATTCATACAGCACTCTGATGATTTTAGAGGTATCGATGACCGAACCGCCGCCAACTGCGATAATCACATCAGGCTCAAACAAAGCCGCAGCTTTTGCACCTTCCTTAGCAGATACAAGAGCAGGTTCTGCCTGAATATTGAAAAAGCTTGTATGCTGAATACCGAGAGCGTTCAACTTTTCCTCGATCGGCTTTATGTAACCTTCTTTATAAAGGAAAGAGTCAGTTACGATCAATGCCTTTTTCTTATTGTAGACTGCGCCAAGCTCATCAAGAGCAACAGGCATACAGCCCTTTTTGAAATATACCTTCTGAGGCACTCTTAACCAGAACATCACTTTCTCCCCTCTCTCTTTACTAAATTAATAATTATCGGCATGGATAAGTTTGTAAGCTAAAGGTGACTATTGAAGCCAACTTCAGCCTACAAACTCCCTTGTACACTGTACATTTGAAACGCGGCGATGAATTTGTCTATTACATAAACTCAAGCGCGAATCGGGTACGGCGACTCGCCGGTTATTTACCGTAGTAAGCTTTCAGGAAGATTTCCTTAATCTCAGTGAAGAGCGGATATCTCGGGTTAGCACCTGTGCACTGGTCATCAAATGCATTTTCAACCATCTCGTCAAGAGTAGCGAGGAAGTCCTCTTCTTTTACGCCATAATCAGCGATTGTCTTCTTAACGCCGCATCTCTCTTTGAGTTCTTCGATTTTCTCAATGAAGAGGTCAAGTGTTTCGTTGTCGTCCTTGCCGTGTACGCCGACAAAGTTTGCACACTCAACATATCTCTGGAGTGTATGCGGATAAGCATACTGTGAGAATGTACCCATCTTCGGCGGTACAGGCTCAGCATTGAATCTGAGAACATAAGAGATAAGAAGTGCGTTTGCGATACCGTGAGGAATGTGATGGAATGCACCGAGTTTGTGAGCCATAGAGTGACAAACACCGAGGAATGCATTAGCAAATGCCATACCTGCCATTGTGGAAGCGTCAGCCATTTTCTCACGAGCGATAGGATCGTTAGCACCGTTCTCATAAGCAGACGGGAGATATTCAAAGATTGTCTTCATAGCCTGGAGAGCAAGACCGTCTGTATACGGAGTAGCCATGATCGAAGCATATGCTTCAAGAGCATGAGTAAGAGCGTCAATACCCGAAGCACTTGTCAGACCCTTCGGCTGGTTCATCATGTTATCGGCATCGATGATAGCCATATTCGGGAGAAGTTCATAGTCAGCAAGAGGATATTTGATACCTGTCTTTTCGTCTGTGATAACAGCGAAAGGAGTAACTTCGGAACCTGTACCTGAAGAAGTCGGGATTGCAATGAAATAAGCCTTCTCACCCATCTTCGGGAATGTATAGATTCTCTTACGGATATCCATGAAACGCATAGCCATATCAAGGAAGTCAGCTTCAGGATGTTCGTAAAGAACCCACATGATCTTACCTGCGTCCATTGCAGAACCGCCGCCGAGTGCGATAATAACATCAGGCTCGAAGAGGCGCATAGCTTCTGCACCTTCCTTAGCGGAAGCAAGTGTCGGGTCAGGCTGAACATTATAGAATGCTGTATGCTGGATACCGAGTTCGTCGAGTTTATCTTCGATCGGCTTTACATAGCCGTTCTTGTAAAGGAAGGAGTCAGTTACGATAAATGCCTTCTTTTTGCCCATAACATTTCCGAGTTCGTCAAGAGCAACAGGCATACAGCCCTTCTTGAAGTAAACCTTCTCAGGAGTTCTGAACCAGAGCATATTTTCTCTTCTTTCAGCAACACTCTTGATGTTAAGGAGGTGTTTTACACCTACGTTTTCAGATACCGAGTTGCCGCCCCATGAACCGCAGCCGAGTGTCAGTGAAGGATTAAGAGCAAAGTTATAAAGGTCACCGATACCACCATGTGAAGAAGGAGTATTGATAAGGATACGGCAAGTTTTCATTGCATTGTAGTGCTTCTCGATCTTCTCAGTCTGAGCCGGGTGGATATAGAGTGAAGATGTATGACCGTAACCGCCGTCTGCAACGAGCTGAGCAGCCTTTTCGATAGCCTCATCGAATGTTTCAGCCTTATACATAGCAAGAACAGGAGAAAGTTTCTCATGAGCGAATTCCTCGCTGATATCAACAGATTCTACCTCACCGATAAGGATCTTTGTTGATTCAGGAACCTCAACACCTGCAAGAGCAGCGATCGTATGCGCCTTCTGACCAACGATTTTTGCATTAAGTGCGCCGTTGATGATAATCGTTTTTCTTACCTTGTCAAGCTCGTCGCCCTTAAGGAAGTAGCAGCCTCTGTACTCAAATTCTTTCTTAACCTCGTCATAGATATCGGAAAGAACAGTAACACTCTGCTCAGAAGCACAGATCATACCGTTATCGAAAGTCTTTGAGTGGATAATAGAGCTTACAGCGACCTTGATATCAGCTGTGCTGTCGATAATAACAGGTGTATTACCTGCACCAACGCCAAGAGCCGGCTTACCTGAAGAATAAGCAGCCTTTACCATTCCGGGACCGCCTGTAGCGAGGATCGTATCGGAATTTCTCATCAGTTCATTGGTAAGTTCAAGAGAAGGAACGTCGATCCAGCCGATAATATTTTCAGGTGCACCTGCTTTTACAGCAGCCTCAAGAACGATTTTAGCCGCAGCGATCGTAGACTGTTTTGCACGGGGGTGCGGGCTGATAATAATACCGTTTCTTGTTTTAAGGCTGATAAGAGTCTTAAAAATAGCGGTTGATGTCGGGTTTGTTGTAGGAATAACTGCACCGATCACACCGATAGGCTCAGCGACTTTTTTCAGACCGAATGCAGGATCATAATCGATCACACCGCAAGTCTTAGTATTCTTATACTTATTATAGATATACTCAGAAGCATAGTGGTTTTTGATGATCTTATCCTCAGCCACGCCCATACCTGTTTCTTCAACAGCCTGCTTAGCAAGCGGGATACGAGCCTGGTTTGCAGCGATAGCTGCTGCCTTGAAGATTTTATCAACCTGCTCCTGTGTATAGGTAGCAAAAATCTTCTGTGCCTCTTTTACCTGAGCAAGTTTTGCATTGAAGCTGTCGAGATCTTCTACAAGACCGCTCGGTGTTGCCTTAACTTCGACTTCATTTGTGTTAGCCATAGTCGTTGTTCCTCCATGAATAAATTTTTCTCAAATTGCAATCGTTACCTTGATTACATATACTATTATAATTAATTGTTAAAAGTTTGTCAATATCAATTTTTTACTTTTTACGACTTATTCATTAATTTTATAACCGTATCATTATTTTTCGATTTTCAGCATTAAATTTCATTGTTATTTTTGCTAAGTTAAACGGAATCCACTCATTGCTTTTTTGTTGGTATTCACTGTTTTTGTCTGCCGTTCCTTGTTGTTCTGACAAATCATTCTGCCTTTTTCAGATTATATTTTCGTCATATTTCACGATTTTTAATAATTATTGCTATAGGATAGTTTACGTTGTGGGTAAGTTTGTTCCGGGCTTTCTCTCCACAACCAAAGTGGAACAGATCGAACAGAGGATTTTGGGTATCTGTCACACTGCGAACCCTGTGTTTATGCGGTTTTGAAGTAGAACAGACTACTTTCATCAAAACAGCAAAAATGAAAAAGCTGACCCCGAAAGGTCAACTTTTTTAAGGAAAATGAAAAAATCTTGAAAAAGCAAATGAAAACAGCATATCCAAAGCAGAGGACAATGCAGCAAGAAACAACAGCCAGAGCATTGACAGCATATAATGCTTCATTTGTATGCGAGGGTCGTCATTAACGGCAGAGCGCATAAAAATGCTGATCAGCTTGACAGAATTCCGAAAGGATTCCTGAGCCGCCGCCGCAATCACAGCAGAACACAAAAATGCCCCCGGCAATATAACAAGAATATTATAAAGAATTCCCGAAAATCCATAGGCAGTATATAAATACCCGATTGCCAGTCCATAGCCGTAACCTTTCACAAAAGGGATCACAACGGTAATGACCTCTCCCCAAAGGGAAAGACCGAGCAAAAAAATCGTCAATAGAAAAATAAACGCAGAGGCAAACGAGGATACAAATGCCGAAAGCATACCGTCTGTACACCTAAGCTTGAAATTTGTCAGAAATATAATATCAAGATTTTCCATCAAAGTCTGATCGGCATAACGTCCGCTTACCGCCCCTGCGGAAATCCCTGCAAAAAGAATACTCATAAAAACAACAAACACGATATTTTTTCTGAATTTCTCGGGCAGGGAAAATGACCTGCTTTTGAGCGGACTTGAAAATATAATTTTCTTCATAAGTATTAACACTCCCATTTTTTTCTGTGTTAATATTTATGAAACAAGTTCTTATAAAATGTCGGCTATTTTTGGTAAAAACTTTCGGCAAAACGCACACTGTCCATGGCGTCTGCACCATAATAATCTGCTCCGATCATATCGGCGTATTCCTGATTCAGCACGGCTCCGCCGACAATGGTCTTGATACTTTTATCGGTTTCGTTAAGAAGCTTAATGGTTTCTGCCATAGCAGGAACGGTAGTCGTCATCAGCGCACTCAGACCTACCAGTTTGCAGTTATGCTCCAAAGCACAGTCCCTGATCGTTTCAGGCGGTACATCTCTGCCAAGGTCATATACGGTAAATCCGTAACTTTCCATCAGTACCTTGACGATATTTTTACCAATATCGTGAATATCGCCCTTGACAGTCGCAAGTACGATTGCCTTGCTTTTGTCTGTCTGCTCAGAAGGAATATTTCTTTTTACTACATCAAATGCTGCCGTTGCGGCGTCCGCACTCATCAGAAGCTGTGGAAGATAAGCCTTTTTCTGCTCAAATGCCGTACCGATCTCATTCAGGGCAGGAATAATATGAAGATTGATGATATCCAGCGGCTCGGTATTTTCCAGAAGCTTTTCCGTCCGGATCACGGCATTTTCTTTGAGTCCTTTGACAACGGATGTATGCAGTGTTTCTTCCTTGTTTTTATCATTGTCCGATTTTGCCGCTGTTTCGGCACTGGCAGAAGCATATGTAATATAATCCACACAGCCCTTATCCAGCATATTCAACGCCCTGTAAGCATGGTAGACATTCATCATAGCTGTCGAAAACGGGTTCATGATCGCACAGTTCAATCCGCTTTGCAAAGCATTGGCATAAAATGTTGAAGTGATGATATCTCTTTGCGGCAGACCGAAAGAAATATTGGAAATACCCAGACTCGTTTTTACACCTAATGCCCGTATCAGTCTGACAGCCTCCAGTGTGACAACAGCACTTTCAGGATTGGACGATACCGTCAGCGCCAGAGGGTCAACAATGATTTCTTTTTTATCGATACCGTATTCTGCGGCACGTTTAATGATATTAGCGGCAATATCTGCTCTTCCCTGTGCCGTTTCGGGGATTCCCTTTTCATCAATCGTCAAAGCAATCAAACCGCCGCCGTATTTCTGCACGATAGGAAGCACATGCTCCATACTTTCCTCCGTACCGTTAACGGAGTTGACAAGCGGTTTTCCGTTATAGATCCTCATAGCATGAGCAAGCGTATCAAAATTGGTACTGTCGATCTGCAAGGGCAGGTCGGTGATTGCCTGCAAAGCAGAAACGCATTTCATCATCATTTCTGTTTCGTCAATTTCGGGCAGACCAACATTGACATCCAGTATATGTGCTCCTGCTTCCGACTGACGAATTCCTTCGTTAAGGATATAATTCAGGTTGCCACTTCTGAGTGCTTCTTTCAGCTTTGGTTTACCTGTCGGATTAATTCTCTCACCGATCAGGATCGGGTCTTTATCTACAAATACCGCATGAGTATAAGAGGAAACACAGGTAAAATTCTTTTTTTCGGGGATACTGTAAGGAACAGACTTCGTTCTCTCTATAGTTTTTGCGATAAATTCAGGTGTTGTTCCGCAACATCCGCCTAAAACCGTTCCTCCTCCCTCAGCAATCTGCGCCATATAATCTGCAAATTCATCAGGACCGATATTATAAACGGTTTCACCGTCACGCACTTCGGGCAGACCTGCATTCGGATTAACGATAACAGGAACGGAAGAATATTTCTGAAATTCTCCGATGATTTTCAGCATAATATCAGGACCTAAGGAACAGTTCATACCCAGCGCATCTACCCCAAGACCTTCCAGCATTGCGATCATGGCGGCAGGATTTGCCCCTGTCATAAGCTTACCGCCTGCATCATAAACATTAGTAACGAACACGGGCAGGTCGCTGTTTTCCTTTGCAGCAAGAACAGCCGCCTTTGTTTCATAGCTGTCGTTCATGGTTTCAATCAGGATCAGATCTGCACCACAGTCTTTTGCGGCTTTGACATTATCCGCAAAAATCGATACAGCGTCCTCAAATTTCAGCTGACCCAAAGGCTCCAGAAGCTGACCTGTCGGGCCCATATCAAAAGCGACATAGGCTTCTTCCCTGCCCTCTGCGGCTTTTCTTGCACACCTGATACCTTCTCGGATCAGTTCATCATAATTCTCGAATTTATCACGGTTGACACCGAAAGTATTTGTTTTAACAATATTAGCTCCTGCATCGAAATACATATTATGGAGCGAGATGATTTTTTCGGGGGCGGAAATATTCCAAAGCTCGGGAGACTGTCCTGCAGGAAGTCCCAACCCTTGCAGAACCGTGCCTGTTCCGCCGTCAAAAAACACTCTTTTTTCTTTGATAAGTTCAGTTATTTTTTTCATCTTTTATCCCCATTACAGCAGTAATTGATTTCATCGTCGTCATCAGATAGGAAGAACTCAGCGTGATCCCTAACAATGACTGTGCGTCAAGGCGTTCCAGAAACGGCTTTTGAAATTTCAGCGAAAAATCGCCGTAACCGGGGCTGAACCTCGGAGCACATTTCAGCTCACCCTTCATCATTTTTGCGGCATAATCACAAAAGGAATCGATTGCCGCTGATGCCAGCGCATCCGTGACAAAATGTTCCGCTTGAGAGATAATACTCAGCTTTGCCAATTCTCTGTCCACGGCAAGACCTGCAGTCAGTGCCATTGCATAGACTTCTTTGCAGCCTTTCAGATTTTTATAAAGGTTTTTGCTGTCCACCCTCATAAAACCGAAATCACATATATTTTCTTCACTGAGGTCAACCGCCGTTCTGATATAAACACATTTATAATCAATAATTTTCAAAAGCTTTTCACGGCACTGATCGATAATATCGTCATTATAATCTCTTGCCACACCAAGACGGTGGGCAAGCTCATTCCGATTGATCGTAATCTCCTCCGCCTTTGCGGTGATCATAAAAATATCGTCACTTTTCAACTCATCCGCCTCCGTTCCGATGTTTTTGATTATAGCATAAATTACCTATATTTTCAAGCGGTGCGCAACAACCGGCGAGCCGCCGG
>ONGS01000192.1 GCA_900317395.1 uncultured Eubacteriales bacterium
AAAGCAGAACAACCGAAATCGAATGAACTGCCGGTCAATAAGATGACGATCAATAACCTTGAGCGAACGGGAGAAAAGCAAAGGGCAATGGTTGAGGTTTTGCAAAAGGCGTTTGATGTTGAATCCATTCCGGTTCAGATTCGGTTATCTATGTTGGAGGAATTAATGTTCACGTACTTTGCGACGCATTAAAGGTTCCTAGGGGTACCTTTTACAATCACATCAAGCGAAATAAGCGGGATAATACGTGGTATGCTAGCAGATGTTTTTATGAGGCGTATAATATGATAGGTGATATTGTAACGGTTACTGTTGATCGACCAATCGGCAGTTATCATCCGGAACATAGGGATATATACTACCCGATAAACTACGGTTATATCGAAGGGATTATGGCTCCGGATGGCGAATGGCAAGACGCGTATATTCTTGGGGTCGATCAAGCTGTTGAAAAATTCACGGGAAAAGTAATTGCTGTCATTCATCGAATAGATGATATAGAGGATAAATGGGTTGTATGCCCTGATGATCGTATGTTTACACGAGAAGAAATACTTGAAAGTGTTTTGTTTCAAGAGCAGTATTTTCAAGTTGAGATAATTATAGGGAACCTCTGACGATTCTCTGCCGCGTAAAAGCACGAAATTGAATTATTAGAGGCTCCCTGTATTTTAGAATAAGCGATCTATTCGATTTAATCCTCAAGCTCCCAACTTTTGAAACTTGATATGAGCGCTAAAACGCCGTCCATTTCAAAAGGTTCTACATAGTATTCGGTATTGTTCTCTTTCCAGTACCCGCGGCAGGGAGGGACATGATATCCTCCGCCAGACTGCAGCTTATCATGAACCGAAAGGCTTTTTGGCTCATCTTCTGAAAGTTTGCGAAATCCGAGAACTTCACTGTAACCGCCTCCGCCATCGTGATACGAGTATTGTTCTGTGTATTGAAATTTTAGTTCGTGCTCATACTCAAATCCTTTTGAGTTGAATCCGCTGTACTCAATATGTCCGTCCTCATACAGATATGCTCTCGATAAAGCGTATCGGAATTGACCGCACTCCAATAAATAGTCGCTGAAAAGCTCGGCGGAACGCTGAGGATCGCAGCTGTTGTTCTTAAAAAACGGATGAGGCATTTCTCTCCAAAGTTGTTCTCTGTTCTTTTTGGAAAAGTCTATTCTCAGAACCGCCTCGCGCTCGACGCAATCCATTACGCCCGACGGAAACATTGCTCTGAGCGTTGGATATTTTTCAGCCAAATATTCCTGCACCTTATCCCGCGCTGCTTTTATACCGCAGGCAAAATACGCATCGTAAAGCTCCGCTGCAGCATTCTCGGTACTATCCATCTTGAAGATGACATAATCCAAATTGATCGTTTTATTGATCGGATCGTATTCCAGTGGCAAAACGTCCCAATAGTCGGTGATGTATCGTCCTATAGACTGAGAACAGCCGAGCTTCTCGTTGACGATTGTAAAATCATAGGAATCATAGCAATTAGACCAAGGCAGCAAACAATCTTTTGGATCCAGCGCCTGAGCAGCCTTAACGATTGTTTTTGTTTGTTTATCCAAACGCTCGATCAACGGATGCGATGGGTTCATAAGCATAAACGTCCATGCGACGCCTTCCGCCTCGATTCGGTGCAGAGAACCGGCTCTGACGGTCACATAGTACATATCATTCAGCTCAGGATAAGCTGACAGCACTTTGCTGATAGCTGAACAAAACTCGTCGTAAGAGGCAGCAGTATCAGCAAGACGGCGTGTTTCACAGATTTCCTGAAGACGATATAACGAAACAGTCTTATTTTCAGAGCAGATGGAGCTTGACGGTTCTTTTTTGTCGCAGCTTGTTTCGTTTTCCGATCTTTCGAACGATGTTTTCTTTGCTTCTTTACGTTTAGAATTAATGACAGCTAAAGCGATCAATAATATAAAACAGGCAATTACTAAAACTGTTTGATAATTCCACATACTCCATTTACTCCTTATAACCTTAATTTTGTATTGACGGGTTTTCGGTCGTGGTACCAATTAATTTGATTTATGCAGTACCATTATTTTATCATATTTATATTGGTTATGCAATCACAAAACGGTGTGAATGATACGGATTTGTTTATACGACTTCAAAAACGGAATTGACAATCGTTAAAATTCAGATTTACAGAACAAACAATAACCCGGAGGTGACGAGTGTGAAACTGATACCCTTAAACAAGCAAAGCAAAAAAGAACAAAAGAAATACCATGCTCGCAGCCGCCGTGATTGGAATGGCTTGAAGCCGACAATCAGAGTGGTCAAGAGCAAGAAGGTTTATGACAGAAAGAAATTTCAGAAACCGAATATCGAACAGGATCGATAAGGAAGTGTAAATATTATGGCTGAAATCAAGTTGATCCCATTACAGTCTGACGACAGAGAGCAGTTTATTCTCGATAATCAGGAGGCGTTCAATTACGGGGCGTTAGAGGAATTTGGGTTGCGTGATAATCGTTTTGAAGAGGACGGAGAAATAATCTCCCGCAAAACAATAGAGCAAAGCATTGATGCCGGCACAGCTTACCGCATTGTGCGTGACGGACAGAAGGTCGGAGGGGTTATCGTGAAAATCGACGGCGATCACGGCGAGCTGGAAATCCTGTTTGTATCTCCAAAGGCTCACAGCAAAGGTATCGGTTACGCCGCTTGGTGCGAGGTCGAAAGAATGTACCCGCAGGTCAAGGCTTGGAGCACAATCACACCGTATTTTGAAAAGCGCAATATCCACTTTTATGTCAATCGCTGCGGATTCCATATCGTTGAGTTTTTCAACAGTCACCATCCGATGACGAATGAACCTGACAGCAGTGCAGACGAACAGTTCTCTGACGGAATGTTCAGATTTGAAAAGTGTATGCAATAGATGATTAACAATAGCCGGAGTTTTGATTGTAAAGAATAAATAAATTACTGAAGGAGGATTTCAATGAACAATAAAATCGCGGTAGATTCTTTATCCGATTATGAAAAACTACTTATAATAGCTGCTCGGGAAGCAGATGAACGAGCAAGAGAGGATGCACTTAATCTATTAAGGTCAAGAAAAGATGATGAATACATTTATGATGGCAGCATAAAGATGACTAAAAGGATATATCTCTGCTGAAAAATATGCAAAAAAGAATATCAGAAAGCCCTGACCGATGTGAAGGACGGAGTTTATGATACCGCGTATTGTAAGAATAATCGTTGGTATATAAATAAAAACGAACCATGCAAATCAATAGATAAGCGTAAACAGAGAGGAAAGAAAGCTAAATCAGAAACCGATTCGGAAGAAAATCCAATATTAGTCTCGGTTGCCGATTATGCTAAGTTAAATGATCTTCCGTATCAAAAAGTTCTAAAAGATGTAAAAGATGGGTTATACGAAACTGCTGTCCAAAAGAAATCGAGATGGTTTTTAGATAAGAACGAATCAGT
>ONGS01000098.1 GCA_900317395.1 uncultured Eubacteriales bacterium
AATTTCGCCGGCGTAACCAATGCCTGAGCACCGAACCCTGATCACTGCTCCTTGATTTGTACCGAACTGCTCATTCATTTTGCTGTTTAATATATATTATTCTGCGGGTAGAAATATGTTACAGTTTGTCGCAGTAATTTTCCACTGCCTTTCTCAAAAATGCTGCACCGTCTTTCGTGATATTTTCATAGTAAGCAGTAAATCTTTCATCATCTGTATACATTTTCGCAAGCGCAAGATGTGCTTGCGGAGAATATTTTCCATCTCCCCAGAAAATACTTGCCCATTCCCCGTGGAGTTTTGCCATTCTGAGTGCTTCCTCGCTTTCAGGATCACCCTCGGGCGCAAGTCTTGCAAGTAATTTTTCCGCCTCTGTTCTAAGCTGCTCCGATTTCAACCATTTTTCTTCCGTCAGTCCCGAAAGAATATTATTGGTAGCCTCATAAACTTCTTCTCCGTATTCTTCCTTGATTTCTGCTCCGTAATTCTTATCATTTTCCTCAATCAGTTTCTTTTTGATTTCATTAAAATCTCCCATATTCTGATCCTCCTTAAATTCAATTTTATTTGCACGAGAAAATTTATCAAAGTACCTGCATTGAATGAAGCTAAATTCAATTAAAATTTCCTCATAAAATCACCTTCAACTTAATTATTGCAACTGTTCTCCGCCGGCTTTTGCAAAGAGACGCTGCGTTTCAAAATGCAGACCTCGGTGTTCCTTGGCGGCAAGCTCGGGATCAGATTCAAGAATATGCCTTGCGGCTTCCTGGGTTTCATCTAAGATCTCCATACTTGATATACTTGCAACTTTTAGTTCGGGCAGACCATGCTGTCTGGAACCAAAGAAGTCACCCGGCCCTCTCAGTCTGAGATCCTCATCGGCTATTTTAAAACCGTTATTAGTTCTACACATAACAGAAAGCCGTTCTCTTGTATTGTCGCTTTGCTTATCCGACACAAGAATACAGTAGGATTTATCACTTCCTCTGCCCACCCGTCCTCTCAGCTGGTGAAGCTGGGAAAGTCCGAACCGTTCGGCATTTTCTATCATCATAATCGTCGCATTCGGAACATTAACTCCTACTTCTATGACAGTTGTGGAAACAAGAATATCGATTTCCCCTGCTGCAAAAGCAGACATTACAGTATCCTTTTCTTTTGCTTTCATCTTGCCATGCAGTAGTGCGGTTTTACAACCGCCAAGCACTGTATTTTTCAGCTTATCGATATATTCTTCCGCCGAGGCAAGCTCTGTTTCATTCTGCTCCACAAGCGGACAAACAATATAGCACTGATGACCGCTTTCTATATTCTTTTTCAAAAATCCAAAGGCTCTGTGCCTTTTCGGGCTATCAATCAGATAGGTATCGACTTTCTGTCTTCCCGGCGGCAGTTCATCCAGTACAGAAAGATCCAAATCTCCAAATATCATAAGCGCAAGCGTTCTCGGGATTGGGGTTGCCGACATTACCATAATGTGCGGATTTTCGCCCTTGGAAATAAGCGCCGATCTCTGAGCTACACCGAAACGGTGCTGTTCGTCTGTGATAACAAGACCTAATTTTTTGAATTTTACATTTTCAGAAATAAGCGCATGAGTTCCGATAACAATATCAATTTCTCCACTATCCAAGGCCTGATAAACGGGGCGTTTTTTAGCTGCTGTTACCGATCCTGTCAGCAATGATATTTTGATGTCGGTGTCTTTCAGAAGTCCCGTAAGGGAATTAAAATGTTGTGTAGCAAGTATTTCCGTTGGCGCCATAAAAGCACACTGAAAACCGTTTTTTGCCGCTGTATAGCAAACCGCAGCCGCAACCGCTGTTTTTCCCGAGCCAACATCCCCTTGTATCAGTCTGTTCATTGGATGCATACCTGCACTCATGTCGGCGATACATTCTTTGACAGCTCTTCTTTGTGCATTAGTCGGTTCAAACGGCAAAAATGAGAAAAACTCATCTGAGTAGTCGTTTTCAATCCGCAAGGATGTCTTTGCTTTCTTACTGCCACCTTTCAGTCGTGCCATACCCAGCTGCAATACCAACATCTCTTCAAAAGCAAGTCGCTCTCTTGCTCTTTCAACATTCTCAAGGCTTTTCGGAAAATGAATATTTCTAATTGCAAAATTCAGCGAACAAAGATGATATTCCTTTAATATGTTTTCAGGGATCGGGTCGTTCATTTTTTCAGGTAGAAGAACAAAGGCCTGCTGCATAGCAGCTTCAATTTGTTTTGTAGAAAGTCCAGCTGTCTGAGGGTAGACAGGATGTATGCCTTCTTTCTTTGTTTCCGATACCGTAGGAGAACTCATTTCATACGAATAGGTATTTTTCTTCACAACACCATAAAACAGGAATTCCCCTCCGTCACGCAGTTTATCATAAAGATATTTCTGATTAAAAAATGTCACCGTCATGCGGTCATAACCGTCGCACACCACAAGCTTTAAAATCATCATTCCGCCTCTAATTCTCGCAGGCGGTTGTGCCGATTCGATCTCTGCTCTCACACAACAAACGGCATTTTGTGGTGCTTCTGCTATTGTATACGGCTTGCTCCAGTCCTCATAAGTGCGTGGGTATAAACGCAAAAGTGCCCCCACGCTGTCCACACCAAGCTTACCAAACAGCTCAGCTTTCCTTTTGCCGACACCTTTCAGCGTTTCAATCGGCATTTTAAAAAGCGACGGCATCCAATTCCTCCCTGATTCTTATATTATTGCTCCCCCAACAATATTAATTTTACTATATTTTAATTGTTTTTACAACTAAAAAACCAAATACAAAAAGAGGTACAAATAAGGAATTCCGAATCTATCTCAGCGGTAGATCCGGATAAAACACTTACAGAAAGTTAAGGCACACCGCACAAAGATTGCCTAACAGCTTTGCACTAAATCCGCTTGCTTTTTCCGTTATCTTGCACAGAAATCCCTTGATATACGACCGTACGACTGCGGAATTTCTATACAATTTCACGAAAAATAGACAGCGCATCTTCAGCAGAATCTCTGTGCGGTGTTGCCTTAATGATTGCTCCCGACCTAAATCTCGAATTTTTTTGATTGTCTAAGAACCGAAATAACATGTCACTTTGGATCTTTTATCTGATCCGGGATGATCCAATAATCACAGATTTTTCCTCCGGTTGCCAAAGTATGATCTCTGCGCAGTACACCGTGCCTTGATTCAGCGGTCAGGTAATCCATATCGCAAGCAATGGGAAGAATCTCTAAAAATCCGTTTTCCCGTGCAAACTTTTCTAACGGACATCTTGTAAAATGATAGTAGATACCATCCTTGTGCTTTGTATCATCAAAATTAAAATCCCACGTCCTTTCATTATACTGCGGATGTGCATCCGCCCAATCCTTCATGGAATGCAGTGTATCGGTCAATGATTTCATATCCTTAGCTCTATTGATGTCTTTTCCACCCATCAGCTTACTTACAAGCGGACTGTGCATAAATTCTTTTATAACCTCGCGAAAGCCGCAAACATCAATAGCACCGTCAGCAGCTTTCCAAATTGCCATGAACACATAGCCCATATAAATATTATTCGCCATCGGATTTTTTTCACCAATATCGTCCGTTTTAGCCAGCATATCCCTGTAAACGGCAGGGGCCTTCTTCAACGCTTTTTTTGTCAGTTCCCGTCCATATTGCTGTTTCATAGGTTTTTTGAGCAGTGCTGAAAACAGACGGAGATAGATTCCCTTGTACTTCATCATGATTATTTCGTGCCTCCTTTGATTTATGCAACGAGTTCTTTTTTATTTCCGAAAATAATTTTTGCTGAAAAACTTGTACACAAAAGCGATAAACACCATCAATCCTGCAAATAGTCCTATTACCATCAGTTTACGAATTCTTTTTCATTCAAAGTGATTTCTGATCCTAATGTTGTTGATTGATTGCATATTATATCTTCCTTATATCAATCCTTATGAAATCAAAAGACATTCTGTATACGCTAACGGAATCATTGCTTTAATGAGCGTTTTCTTTTTGACATCAAAACCGTTGTCATGCAGAAATTTCACATAGCCGTTAAAATCCCATTTTGCTTCAAAGGCTATGCCTGCGGCGTTCAGGAGTTTTGACATAAACTTGCTTGTACCCGGAAGATTTTCGTGTACAAAATTCGGTGCAATTAATATCCCATCGGGTGCTAATACTCTTTTTATTTCTGCGAGTGCTTTTTCGGGAGCAGGAATAACATGGAGCGCATTTGAGATAATCACAACATCAAATGACTGATCCTGAAAAGTCAGGTTCGTTGCATCTTCTAACTGAAACGTAAGATTGGAATTTTTATTTGCTTTTTGTGCTTCTTTAATCATTTTTTCGGCAAAGTCGGTTGCTGTCATTTTCTTTGCAGAATCGGCAACATTGTTTGCTATAAGACCTGTTCCCGTTGCAATTTCAAGAACGGTTTTGTCTTTGATAATTTTTCTGATATTGGCATTCATTTTTGCATATGCTTTTTTATTAAAATGCATAAACAGATTATATATAGGCGCATAAAAATTCCAGATTGAATTTAATTTTTTCAAATAATCACTTCCCAAGATCTGTTTTATCACAACGCGTTCGAAATAGTTAAACACAACTAACTATCTACAATTATATCATAATCTGTATAAAGTTTCAATAGATAACTTGGTATTAACACGTCATTCTAAATTGCAATATATAGATGGGGAAAATATCTACATTCCAAAGAAAGAAGGCTCCCGTGTCAGTTGGGGAGCAAAAAACGGCGCAAGAACAGAACTTATTCGTCGTAATGCATTAATTTATCAAGATTACTTAAATGGAACAACCGTATCCGTACTTGCCGAACGATATTATCTTTCAGATAAAACCATTCAGCGTATTATCCGTGAAATGAGAAACAATGAGTCTGTGTAATGCAGGCTCATTCTTTTTTATAATTGTTTATGAGGTGGTTTTACAACATAATGTATGTTATGATTACGTTAAAAAATCAGAAAGGAGTATGATATATTTTCAATAGAAACCGATTACGGAAAATCTGTTTGAGCCGGTTCTGCAGCAGAATACAAATTTGTTTTCTTCTCAAGATTTCTCACCTCCTGCAAAATAAAAAGGACCTCAACCGCTTTGAATACATAATTCAAAACGATTGAGGTCTTTTGTTAAAAATAGGGAGCAGATTTTTTCTGCCTGCTCCCAAAATTCTGTTAAACTGTATTTTTGCATGAGCTCAAATCACAATTTTTCCATTTTCGGCTTTTGACATCTTTTGAAATCGTCAAAATCATATTGCTCCAAAAACGGTAAAAAGCCCGATTAAATCGGGCTTTTCGAGGCGATAACATTTTTTGTATGCCTTAGATGGTTGCGGAGGCTGGACTTGAACCAACGACCTTCGGGTTATGAGCCCGACGAGCTACCACCTGCTCCACTCCGCGATA
>ONGS01000246.1 GCA_900317395.1 uncultured Eubacteriales bacterium
ACATAGTTATTGTACCAATCTTTCTTCTTTTCCTTATCTTTAATTTGTGATAAGTCAACACTTTTATAACTTTTACTTACCTCTCTTTGTTGAGCATTTGCCACATCATTATAACAAATACACAATAAAATAGCTATTACAGTTGTTTTCATAATGAAATGTTTAGAATTTTTCATGTTTTTTGGGACCTGACGGATTGTTATTTTTATTATTATTCTTATTCTTATTTTTATTATTATCTTTGTTTTTATTTTTTGATTGAGGTTGAGGCTTATTTGCTGTATTTTTGGGCTTTTCACGTTTAGCCATTGTCGGTGTATGTGAAGCACCTTTTGACACCACCTTTATAACTACTGACCCTTTAGGTTCCCCATTTACACGATAGACAATGTTTGCCTTTCCGTCTGTAGGGATCTCTTTAATGGTGATTTTGGCTTGAGACGGAGAAATCGGTTTTATATAGCCTGATCTGCATGACCATTCACCATTTGGCTTGCCAGTCCATCTTACAGTAATGGTCTCGCCTTTTTGAACAATCTGTTTATCAACTTGTATTTTCCCATTATCTTGATATCGAACTGTTTTCTCGTCGTTGTTATCATGCAAGGAATTCACCAAGTCTCTCATGGAAACATTATCGTCTTCAGATTCAATATTATTCTGATTGTCTTCTTCTAAATTATCACTTTCTGGATACTGACGAACATCGTTCGTTCCTTGGTCATCAACTTTTTTTTCTGTATTCTTGGACTCGTTTGAGGTTTGTGAAACAGTCTTTTCTCTTTCTAGATTTGAATGAATGCTATCTGTATTTTGACTGATTAGATTGCTTTGTTGATTAGAATCGCCAGAAAAGAATTTATAACCACCATAAATACCCAACAATACGAGTATTAAAACAATAAATAGTTTCTTATTACTTTTTTTCGGAGGCCTAGGAGGACGATTACCTGGACCTGCATTGGGTGATTGTGGGGGGAGACCCGGAGTTGACAGAATTGTACTTTGCAGATCTATCAACTGATTATTCAGGGTACGATAATCTTCCATTATAGGAGTCAATTGAGGTTGTTTTCCTACATATCCTTTTATGACCTTTAATGCAGATTGTACCTTTTTGCTCATCTGCATCACAATCTTATTGGTATGAGCAGGATTAGTTACAGCATTCTTATAACATTGAATGATGCTGTCTTTCATCGGTTTAACAGCCGACTCATAGACATTAATTTGCTCAGGACTGAGTTCTACGTCAAGGGTAGCTTTGTCCATCTTGTATGATTTGGAGATGGTAAGCCACGAAAAGTTTTTCAGCGCAGACAAGAAACTGGCATTTCCAGCCTCGTAGCTCAACTTACAAATCAACCCTTTCTTCGAGTGTAAAAATGAACTATCGATGTATTTGAGATTGAAACTCGAAGAGTTGTCGTCTATGTTAAGACGAAGTGATTGGAATATTTTTTCTATCTCTTCAGTATTCGCTTCTTCAAACTTTTTAATTCTAAACCGATATCCTGTGTTAGCCTTTTCTATAAGAATATTATCCCTTAAAATAATGTCATTAAAAACAAAGTCGAATAAGTCATACAATTTTACTACATTTTCACAATACTGATTCTGAAGGACCATTGATATACCTAAGAATGCACCTGTCCTATTACCTCCGGAAACCATATTGTAACGGAGATAATTATACACGACCTCGCCATTTTCTTTCCGATTAATTGTCAACTTTGATTCTTCCTTACTTCCATCGTAAAACAGTTGGAAGTATTGGTCATCCTCTGTTGTCCCCTTATAGAGATTAAAACCATTGGGAACTCCATATATAAAAAATTTCATGTCATTCATGCCTTATCCTTTAACAGATTTCAAAATAGACTTCCATAAAGATTCTGGATAGTAATCACGGCCAGGGGTATAAATTTGTCCTCCATTTAAAATATCATTAAATGTACCAGCAGAAAACGTAACAAAATCAAACCGGTATGGACGGAAAAAACTAGTAATAGGATTATTGTTTTTATAATTAGCGAAGATTCCAGGATATTGGTTATATATATTTTTAAAAAATTGATGCGTATTAGGCTTTCCATTAGGCAACATTAATTGTGGCTGCTTATCAACTTTATGACAGGTAAAAATTACCTTGTCGGTCGGTTGAAGTTGAGCTTGCATATTCTGAATTCTCATTGCGTATGCATTTCTGTCACTTTGATCATCTCCCCAATCCTGCTCAACGATAAAGACCCATGTTTTTCGATTTGGATATGAGCAAATCTGATTTATATACGTTGGGAAGGAACGGTTGGGGTTGCTTTTATCAAAATAATGTTCTCCCGGAGCTTCTAAAATTTGACATATAGGACGTCCTATATGGTCAAGAACTTTAACTAGCATAAAACTAATAACATCATTTCCGTCAGCGGACGTATTACTATTTATCAGTTGATTAAAATTATCACACATACGCACATAATGCGTATCGTAAGCAGGGCGGAAGGTTCTGTCAGGTACTACTTGGCATCCAATACTAGTTAGATATCTTGTTAGCCGGATAAGCGTCATGGTTTTTCCTGATGTACGTGCGCCAAAGAGAACAACTATAGGCGAAACATCACTCACATTAACTATTATTTGATTAGGGTCACGAATTTCTTCTACACTTAACCCTGCAATATTTACTTCTGGACTCTCTTCATTTTCAGGCTCCTCAACATCAGGAATATTATCAATAACTGGGACTTCATTTGTTACGTCTATCGCAGAACCTTCCAACACGTCAGCGGGATCTTCTCCTGCTATTTTAAAATTCTTATCTTGTTCCATAATTAAAAATGTTCTTTAGTTAATGCTATTAATTTTCTGCTTTAAATGCTATGTCAAAGAAGATGAATCCTGCCACATCAACGAGAATGGCAATAATTACCCAAAAGATAAAACCTCGTCCTGCATACTTCCCATTGATAAAATCTTTCCAAACATCAATGACACTTAACATACGATCTGTATCAGAGACATTTCCCTCTTTGTAAATAGCATTATCTATTGAATCTTTAAAGGCTATATACATTGAATTATTTGCAATAGAGGAATAGGATTCTGTTAAAATCCTTCCTGCATTAATCATCACGTCATTATCAACACCGTCCATTTCATGCACAGCGGTGAGCATCTTATTTAGATTATTAATATTAGCTTTTACCTCGTTCTTTGTTTCAGTTTTTGTTAAACCTGTAACTTTATTGTAAAAAGCTTTTTTCTTTATACTCATAATATCGTCTAAATTTTTAGCATATATCGTTGCTACGTCAACCCAAGCCTTTTGAGTATTTGCCTTTGGTTTTATGCGCTGAATCTTATCTAGACTTTTATTAGCATCGCCACGTTTGGAGTCAAATGCATTTAACTTTGATTCGATTTCAAGTAGAATAGTTTCACACCGTTCTCCGATTCCTGGTCGGCTTGGATTATCTATTTCTGTGAGAAATTTACGGAACGTAATCTGAATATCCTTTTCAAAGTTTGTCCACTCTATATCCATTTGCTCTTTTATTTTTTTATTATCAAGCAAATCACTCAGATATGTTTTTGTCCTCGACATATCTTTTGTTACAACATCTTTAACGACTGAACGGTAGAAAAATGTATGGGTGTTGGTAGGCATGCTACAAATCAACCAAAATATTATCAAGATAAGAACTCCGCCTAAAAAATTCCATCTTCGATTTTCCATATAGATATTTTGATTAAGACTATCTACTATTTTTTTTGAGCCCCAAGAAGCAATTACAAAAAAACCTATAGTTGCAATCCATAAAAATACTATAGGAACTGAAGGTTGTAAAAGATGTAATGATTCTACTGTAGCCCAACAACTGACAGCTGCAAATGCTAAAAATGCTAATACAGAAAGTATCTTTAGAAAATTTGTCTGGTACATAATATAATCTAAATTGAGGTTCTTAATGATAAAAACGTAATACGTTTCATATGATTATTAATAATAATTTTGAAACCATTACAATGATTTGTCCCTAATTGCTTTACATATTTCTTGCATTATTTTCAATGCGTTTTAGACCCTCGGCTCAACGGATGCGGTTATTAGATTTTAGGATTAAGGCACAAAAAGAAAGTGTGAGCCTACTTAACATATTCTAATGGTAGGCTCTCGACTGCCTGTAAGGAGAATAAGAAAAGTCGCTCACACCTCAGGCAGT
>ONGS01000209.1 GCA_900317395.1 uncultured Eubacteriales bacterium
ACCCGGGATAGCAAAATCTGTCAAAAATCACAAGCGAATAAAAGCCCTTCCTATAGTTAGGTCAGGAGAACGCCATTTTTTAAATGGGTTTTTTAAATTTCTTTTGGTTTCGGAGAATTAGACAAAAATACGCTGCTCTGTTTGTGTGATTTCACAACAGCAAAAAGCAAAAAATAGCCACCACATTGTGCGGTGGGAAAAACATTTGAAATAGCCCTTGCTTTTGTTCGCAACTCGGTATATAATACAGGTATACTTATTTGGGACGTGATGATGTGAATTATATCAGCGTAGCACAAGCCGCAGAAAAATGGCAAGTAACCCCCAAGCGTGTTCAGGTATTATGCAGTGAAGGACGCATTGAAGGCGCACAGAGGGTCGGCAATCAGTGGACAATCCCTGAAACTGCTGAGAAACCGCAGGATGCACGAAAGAAACTGTTGTTCGATAACCCACAACGAATAAATAACTCTATTAGTATTGAACGTGTATGGGCAATGCCGAACAAAAATACTTTTTCTATCAAGCCTATCCACGACCTAATCGTTGAAGAGCTGACAGATGGATTATGGATTGATCCATTTGCTAATAATAACAAGCTCGCAAGCGTTACCAATGACCTCAATCAAGATTATGATACAGATTATCATATGGATGCTCTCGATTTTATGAAAATGTTTGATAGCGATTCAGTCGACGGCGTCCTTTATGATCCACCCTACTCCCCGAGGCAGGTTAGCGAGTGTTATAACAATGTCGGTTATAATGTGACTTGGGATACTACCAAAGCTTCGTTCTGGGGCAATCACAAAAGAGAAATCTCGCGTATCGTTAAGATCGGCGGCAAGGTACTCACCTTCGGTTGGAACAGCGGCGGAATTGGATATAAATATGGTTTTGAAATTGAGCGTATCCTATTGGTTCCGCACGGCGGATGGCATAACGATACCATCTGCACTGTTGAGGTTAAAACTCACGAGCCGGAAGCGCCTGCTCCCAAACTTGAGGAATTGCACGTTGGATCGCTGTTTGACATTTCAACAGAAAAGCAATCCGACAATCAACTGATTCAGGTATTACAGTCTCTCCCTGCCGATTTCTGGGATTTCAAAAACGACGATGTTCGGCAGTACACACATGGCATCCATAACTACCCCGCTATGATGGTATCCCCTATCAGCCGCAATATCCTTCGTATCATGAAGGATATTAAGCCCATTCATTCCGTACTCGACCCGTTCATGGGATCTGGTACGGTGCTGGTGGAGAGTATGCTTGCCGGAGCAGATCGGATTTACGGAAGCGATATTAATCCGTTTGCAGTTTTTCTCAGCAAGGTAAAAACAACCGCTTTAGACATCAATCTTCTGCAATCCGAGGCACAGCGGCTGTATGAAAATATTGAACAGCGTTATCGTGAAAACGATATCCAGATTGATGGCGTCGATGACATTATGCGCCATTCCTATGACTTAGATTTAACGGCCAAAGACGGCTGGGGTGTAAGCGCACCGGTTTATCTTACACGATATACGGATGATAATCAGATGAATATCCCTATACCTGATTTTAAGAATATCGGTTATTGGTTCAAACCAAGGGTGATATTACTTCTTTCGATTATAAAAGAAGAGATAAACAAGATCGAGAATCCCGATATCCGCAATTTCGTATTCGTTGCTTTCAGCGAGACAATCCGCTTTGTATCCAACCGCAGAAACGGCGAGTTCAAAATGTTCCGAATGCCGGCTGCGAAGGTCGATGCCTTTGAACCTGATGTCATAAAGGAGTTCACCACAATCCTTGACAGAAACATTGAGAAAATGAATTCCTTTATCGAAGTCTGCGAGGAAAACAATGTTCATTCTGAGGTAAGCGTATTGAGTAACAACGCTTCTGAGCTGCAGGATGTACCGGATGATTCCATTGACCTTGTGATCACCTCTCCGCCGTACGGAGACAGCCGAACTACGGTAGCATATGGAGAATACAGCCGCTTATCATTACAGTGGCTCGACCTGTTCGAGCTTTCCGAAAAGGATATCATGGGCATTGATAAGTCGCTTATAGGCGGTGTCAAATTCCGAAACGGCTTTGAGTACATCGTTTCCAGTAAGATATTGAGAGAATCCTTAGAGCGCATCAAAGATATCGACTTGGTGCGAGCGGGTGATGTATATAGCTTCTACCTTGACTTAGAGAAAACTATCAAGAAGATTGCTCATAAATCAAAATCCGGTGGTTATCAGTTCTGGGTCATCGGAAACCGAACGGTGAAAGGTGAACTTCTGTTAACAGATCAAATCATTACTGAAATCGCAGAACATTATGATATGGAGCATGTATATACCGTTGACCGCAATATCATCAACAAGGTTATGCCTTCACAGAATTCTCCAACAAATGAAACAGGCGCAAAAGCGTCAACTATGACGAATGAGCACATTGTAATTTTGAGAAAACGATAAAAAATTATGCCATAGGCTCCCAAAGAGTCTATGGCATAACTATTTATACAATTCTTCTGTTTATCTTGAACAGCAAAGGCTGGTCAACTTCGCGGATTCTAAAGCCGGTACCGTGATCGTGTGTACGTCCATCGGGATATTGGCCGATTCTCAGGTCAACGAAAACCTTTCCTTGCTCGAGCAGTTCTATCATTGCTTCATAGCTGAAACCGCTGACCTCATAGGCCTCTTTGAAGTAAAACTCCTCATTTGCGCCGGATCCGCGGCTCTCTGCTTTTGCATAGACAAACTTGTTTTTGTACTTTTTCTCAAACGCCTTGCGCAGGGATTCTTTATCCCAGAATACATTTTCAACTTCAGTCTCAGAAGCAATGGATATCTTCTGCTCATCGCATACGATCCGGAGCTTCTTGCCGGTATCAGCAATCGGGACAAAACGGGCAGCGGTTAAAGTGGAGTGCAATACCTTTTCATCATTATCGTAGGCACTGCTGGAATAACCGTATTTTTTTCGAATGTATGTATTTGATCCTCTTGGTTTTGGTGCGCGAGTAAACATTGTTAGCATACTCTGCGAGTTAATTCTGCAAGATTTAAGCTCGTAATCTCCAAAGTCGGGTCCGTCGATATTGTTTTCTGCAATACCCAGCAAATCTTCCAGCGTTTTTCCGATACCGGTCGGGCCGGAACGATGCGTCTTAATCCAACCCATCTCTTTAATCTTCGTATATTCTCTGATGAAATCATCCAAAGTTGTAATCATGAAATTCACACTCCCTTATTCTAATATCATCGAGTATGATAAAATCGATAACAAAATAATTATATCACAGCCAATACCCGATTACAATAAAAAACTTGTCATTGCGTGACACGGATGGTTATTTTTCGTTGAAGTCTATCAATATTTGTGATAAAATATAAATATCAATCAAAGCAAGGTGACACTATGCGCAACCTAAGATGTTATTACCACGCGACAATTGAAGAATTTCTGCGGCAGAGCGAGTCTGAGATCATCGGCATCATTCACTCAA
>ONGS01000116.1 GCA_900317395.1 uncultured Eubacteriales bacterium
CTTTTGCTAAACTTGCTTTCTCAGCGTAGATGACTATCAAATAAAAGACCTCCTATCCGGGACTTGAAGTCCCACATTATGAAAAAAGATATAGATTATGTAGAAGCAATATGCTATAATAAAACTATAGTTAATGCGATAAATCGGAATTTGGAGGAAAGATTCTATGAGCATACGTTCCAAAGGAAGGCGCAAAATCATCGTTGACGGACAAACATATTTATGGTACATTGCTTTGGACGATGAATCTCCGTACAATATTTTGAACATCGTTTCAGATGATAAATACCTGATTTTGTCTTGTCCCCTCCAGACAAAAACAGAGTATATAATCAGCAAAGGCAGAGTATTCCAAGGAAAAGAAACGAAAGAAGGCTGGGGCAGATACTTGCTTCCATTTTCTATTCCAGAAAGTATCACGCCGAAATTTGTTGAAAAATTGATCGTCTGGTCAACGCAAAATACAGATGCAGTCAAAATACAATGGAATAACGATCAAGGTATTCCTGTTTAATAACTTCTGATTTATCTTTGTATCTGCATCATTAAGGACTGTCAAACGGCAGTCCGTTTTTTTTACACTTTACGTTGCAAAGACCACTTCAGTCATGGTTTAAGTACGGCTATTTCTGTGTCAGAATTGATGTATATTTGCGTTTCCGTTTTTATATATTTGGTATATATAGAAGAAATATATGATACGGGAGAGTGAAGCTATGGAATGGCACAGCTTTAGCTGCAGGGATGCAGTTGGAATGTTAAAATCCGATGCAGATAAAGGACTCAGCAGGGCAGAAGCAAAAAGACGGCTGCAAAAATATGGGAAAAATGCTTTGTCAGGAAAAAAGAAGCAGAGTATTGTTGTGAAATTTCTGATGCAGTTTTCCGATTTTATGGTTCTGATACTCCTTGCGGCGGCGGCTGTGTCATTCGGTGTTGCTGTTGTAAGCGACGACGGAGATTTTATAGACCCGATCATGATACTGCTGATTGTAATATTAAATGCTGTGATCGGCACCGTGCAGGAATGTCGGGCAGAAAAAGCAATCGAAGCTTTGAAAAAGCTTTCCGCACCTCATGCAAGGGTCATCAGGGACGGAAACACGGTTTCGGTATTGTCTGAAGAAATTGTACCCGGAGATATTATGGTGTTTGAAGCAGGTGACCTGATTTGTGCCGATGCAAGAATTATTGAAGCAGTATCGGTAAAAGCAGAGGAATCTTCACTGACAGGTGAGGCTGTGCCGTCAGACAAGCAGTCGGATATCATACTTTCGAGAAATACGCCACCTGCCGACAGGGTGAATATGCTGTATTCTTCCACATTTGTTACTTCGGGTCATGGTAAAGCAATTGTGACCGATACCGCAATGGATACGCAGGTCGGAAAAATTGCTGCAATGCTTGACGAGGGAGAAAGTCCTCAGACACCTTTGCAGAAAAATCTTGCAAAAACAGGAAAGGTTCTTGGTATTTGTGCACTTGCTATCTGTGTTGTGATTTTTGGTTTGGGTTTGTTCCAGAAAGTGCCGCCGCTTGATATGTTCATGATTTCGATTAGTCTTGCTGTAGCGGCGATTCCCGAGGGGCTTCCTGCAATAGTTACGATTGTTCTTGCCCTCGGTGTACGAAAACTTGCCGCCCATAGGGCAGTTGTGCGAAAACTGCCGGCTGTTGAAACATTAGGCAGTGCAAACGTCATATGCTCCGACAAAACAGGAACGCTGACACAAAACAAAATGACAGTAGAGGAACTGTCAGGGTACGGCGGCGTGATTAATGCCCATTCCTCAGACGGAGCATTGCTGCTTTCTCTTGCGGCTTTATGCAATAACAGTGAGCTAAAAAGAAATACTAAGGGCTATTATTCTGACGGCGACCCCACAGAGGCGGCGATTATTACCGCTGCGGCTAACGTTGGTCAGGTAAAAACGGAACTTGACAAGCGTTTTGTCAGAAAAAATGAAGTGCCGTTTGATTCCAAGCGAAAGCGAATGATTACTGTCCACAAGCTTTCCACAGGTGGTTACAGAACCATCATCAAAGGTGCACCTGATGTGCTGATCGATTTATGCGGTCATGTTCATACAAACAGCGGATTAAAATTTATGGGAAAAAGCGAAAAAAATAAGCTCCATGCAGAAAATAACAGACTTGCTGAAAAAGCAATGAGAGTCATTGCGGCGGCATACAAAGATACGGCGGAGATACCAAGTGAAAATGAACTTGAAAAAGAGCTTATTTTTGTTGGATTTATCGGAATGACTGATCCACCCAGACCGCAAGCATATGGAGCGGTTGCGGAGTGCCGCAAGGCAGGGATTAAAACAGTTATGATTACAGGGGATCATATCATCACCGCAAAGGCGGTTGCAAAAAAACTCGGTATCTACAAAGAAGGCGACAAAACAGCGGCGGGAGCGGAACTTGATAAACTTAGCCAGGAAGAATTGCAAAAGCATATTTATGAGTATTCAGTTTTTGCAAGAGTTTCACCTGAGCACAAGGTACGCATTGTAAAAGCCTTCCAGAGCCGTGGAGCAATTGTCGCAATGACAGGCGATGGTGTCAATGATGCTCCGGCGCTGAAATGTGCGGATATCGGCTGTGCAATGGGAATTAGCGGTACGGACGTAGCAAAAAGTGCGGCGGATATGGTTTTATCTGATGATAATTTTGCAACGATTGTTGATGCTGTGGAGCAGGGAAGAGGCATTTTTGATAATATCGGAAAAACGATCCATTTTTTGCTTTCCAGTAATATTGGCGAAATTCTGACAGTACTTTGTGCATTTCTGATGAATCTTCCGTCACCGCTATTAGCGATCCAGCTTTTGTGGATCAATCTTGTGACAGATTCTCTTCCGGCACTGGCTCTTGGTTCTGAGCCTGCCAAAAAAGATATTATGGAGATACCGCCCAAGGACAGCAAAAGCGGTATTTTTAAAAAAGGCTCTGTACGTTCCATTATCATAGAGGGGTGTTTTATCGGTGCGCTTGCGTTTCTTGCCTTTACCATAGGAAGGATCCATTTCGATCACGGCGGCGACCC
>ONGS01000100.1 GCA_900317395.1 uncultured Eubacteriales bacterium
AATAACAAACGAGGAAAGTCTTAACCGACTTTCCTCGTTTTTTGTTATGATCAGAAGTTGGAATTGATAAATATTCCGCATTTTTATCATTCTTCCGTGAGAACCTGGGCTTCGCCTTTGTGCTTGTGGGGAATAGGGGTGTATTCAAAGCTGAGCATACAAGGGTCTTGTCCGTGTGTCAGGAAGAATCTGATAAAATCAATTCCATGTTTCAGAAGAAAACCGAATAGTGCGCCGACAATATACATCAGGATATCATCTGTGCAGGCAGCGGCAGTATTTAAGATATACTGCATTGCTTCAACGGCTATTCCGGCTGCTGCTGCAAATATGGCAATGTGCCATATTTTGAATTTCGGAACGAGCACGGTAAGGAAAAAAGCAATCGGTGCAAAAATAATACAGTGCCATACAATATAGGCTTTGCCATGTTCGTGAGTTCCGTTCAGACAATCGGAAATTCGAGAAAAAATCATCCACTCGATCTGTCTGTCCTCTTGCTCAGCGGCCTGTGCAGGAATAATCAGCTTAAAGATAACGACAAGGATATATATGATAAGAAATGCTTTCATGCTTAATGTCATAAATCTTACAAAGCTGCGCCGCTTTTCATTATTGTCACCAATTCCGCTGGAGAGCAGGCGCATGACTACGGCAAAAATAAACGGCACTACCCAGAGAAAAAACATACTGACAATACTGTAGTCTGATATTTCCGGATAATAGTTTGTTTCCGAATTGTTTGTAACAAATTCCTTTATAATATTGATGCAAAGGTTCAGTGCTGTCATTGATGACATGGTCATAAGTGCGATTCCTATGGCTTCATATCGCTTGATGATAAAGAATAATACGGCGGTGATTGTCAGCGAAATAATGAAAATAAATCCTTCACGAAGCGGATCTGTATCAAACTGATTCAATGCATCGTTAGGAATCAGAAAGAGCATCAGTCCGGCCGCAATGGAAATAAAATATTGTCCGATGCTCAGTTTCTGGCTTGGAAGAACATTCATTGGTTATTCCTCCTGAAATTAAGATAATCTTCAAGTATAACAACAGCTGCAACGCTGTCAACAACTGCTTTTCTTTTTTTGCCTCTTGTGTTGTTCATGTTGAGATATTCATAGGCGGTAACAGTTGTACAACGTTCATCACGCAGAACAACTTCAAGATGTGTTTCTTCAGAAAGCAGTTTCGCAAATACCCGTACATTTTGTGCGCTTTCGCCCTCACTGCCGTCCATGTTTCTCGGAAGACCAAGAACGATTTGTTCTGCTTTTTTCTCTTTTGCGATATCGGCTATTTTTTTTGCAAGCGCTTCCGCATGATATTCTTTGATCGTTCCGACCGGTGAGGCAACGATTTCGTTTTTATCACATACGGCAACGCCTGTTCTCGCTTTGCCGTAATCGACAGATAGTATTATCATAAAAATCCCTCCGGATACCGATCATACCATCTGTAGATGATCGGTAAAGTTTTCCATGATAATTTCAGGTTTTTTATCATCCTCAAATCTGACAACATTAATGGACATATTGGTACCCAAAGGCACATTTGCGATGTTCTCAATGTTCCATCCATGAAGATAACACATCATACATTTGATAGCACAACCATGCGATACAATGCAGACAGTTTTGTTTTTGTTCTCTTTGATAATATCATCAAGGGCTGCTTTGACTCTTGTGTAAACCTGTGCCATGGATTCTCCGTCAGGAGCAGCAAATATTTCAGGGTGATGATGCCAGTTATCAAACTGTTCGGGATATTCCTTTTCAATATCAGTAAGGAATTTTCCCTCCCATTTTCCGGCATCAATTTCGGCGAGCCGATCATCAGTGATAACGGGCACTTCGTGGTAAACATTGATACCATCCGTGCTTTTCTGCGCTCTTGTCAGAGAGCTTGTGTAAAATACATCGATTGGTTCGGCAGAAAGAAGCTCTGCCGTTGCACCAATCTGCGCTCGTCCATGCGGTGTAATATCGCTATCGATCTTCCCCTGAAAAAATCTTTTTAAATTGCCCTCTGCCTGACAGTGACGTAATAATATCAGCTTTGTCATCTGTTAAACCTCCACTGTTGCTGTCAGTTCCGTTATGGAAGCAATATCATGTGAGTCAAGATAACCGTGAAGTCCTTCGGAAATTTTGATTGGCGCATATGGGTCTGTAAACAGAACGGTTCCAATCTGGATCGCATCTGCGCCTGCCATAATCATTTCCACAGCATCCTGCCATGTGCTGATTCCGCCAAGACCGATCACGGGTATTTTAACAGCCTTTTTCACCTGGTATACCATTCTCACGGCAACGGGGAATACAGCAGGACCGGACATACCGCCGGTTACGTTTTTGATAATTGGTCTGCGTGTATTGATATCGATCCGCATGCCTGTCAGTGTATTAATCAGAGAAACAGCGTCAGCACCTGCGCTTTCCGCCGCTTTTGCCACTGCAGCAATATCGGCCACATTGGGGGAGAGTTTAATAATCAGTGGTTTCGTGCAGTGTTTGCGAACTGCCGCTGTGATTTTTTCAACGGATTCGGGAGAAGTTCCAAACTGTGCGCCGCCCTCTTTAACGTTTGGACAGGAAATATTCAGCTCGATCATATCCACATCGGTATCGGAAAGAATTTCCGTAATTTTACAGTAATCTTCTTCCGTACTTCCAGCAGCGTTGGCAATAACTACCGTATTCTGCTGTTTCAGCCACGGTAGTTCAACATTGATAAAATGCTCCACACCCGGATTCTGCAAGCCAACAGCATTTAACATTCCCATTGGAGTTTCTGCAATTCTCGGCGGCGGATTGCCCGGGCGTTCTTTCAGCGTTGTACCTTTGCATGAAATGCCGCCAAAAACAGACAGCGGATACAGTTCCCCATATTCATGTCCGAATCCGATTGTACCCGAAGCCGCAATGATTGGATTATTAAATTCAACGCCTGCGATATTTACACTTAAATCTGCCATTACCAAGCCACCTCCTCAGCTTTGAATACAGGACCATTCTTGCATACATGTTTATATGTAATACTGCCGTCGTCTCTTTTGATTCCTACGGCACAGCCAAGACAGGCACCTACACCGCACGCCATTCTTTGTTCAAGGGAAACAAAACATTTCTTGCTATGCTGCTTTGCGATAGCCGAAATGTTTTTTAACATAGGAGTCGGACCGCATGCACAGATCAAATCTGCCTCATCAATCATTTCTTCAAGCGGCTGAGTGACAAATCCGTGAATACCATAACTTCCGTTATCTGTTGTTTCTATCAGTTTACAGCCGATTTTTTGGAAATCCTCTGTCAGTATCACAGCACTTTTATCACGGAAACCGTTGATGACGACAGCGTTTTCGCCTGCTGTTTTTGCACTGTATAGCATAGGTGGAACGCCGATTCCACCGCCGATAAAGATGATTTTTTTACCCTTGGGGATATCAAAGCCTTTGCCGAGAGGACAGATCATATTGATCGTGTTGCCGATTTCCGTTTCGGAAAGAATCTTTGTACCTTCTCCTCTTACTTCAAACACAAGACGGATGATGTCGCCTTCCACATCGCATATTGAAATAGGTCGGCGCAGTGTTTTGCCGGGGACAAGCAGATGAGCAAATTGTCCCGGTTTTGTGATTTCCGCAAGCTGTGCATTTTGCAGGCGGAAATCATATATTGTTGGTGTAAGCTGAGTTTTAGCGACAAGCTTACAATCCTGAGCGTCAAATTTCATGAATTTCAATCCTTTCAGTCGAGGTATATTATATCTATTATTATAGCATATCAAATGTTCATCTGAAAAGTAGAAAATGAAATTTTGTTGTTGTAATAAATAAAAAATCTTATACTTGATTTGCAATAACAAAAATGATAGTTAAAAAATCCGATAAAAAACATATGCACATCTGTCGGATTTCTAACATGTGATTTTAATTCTGAAAGTAAGAATTGATTTTAGGTTTTAAAATTAATAAATAATTAAACTCCGCATAAACACTGGTGTTTTAGTGTTTATGCGGAGTTTGTGAGAGTGCCGGTGGTGGGACTCGAACCCACACGCCCTTGCGGACAACAGATTTTGAGTCTGTCTCGTCTGCCAATTCCGACACACCGGCTTGTGTAAGATTAAATTAATGTCCGATAGCTATTATATAACAATTTTTTTGAAATGTCAATAAAAAAATAAAAAAGAAAAAGCAGAACTCGGTTCTGCTTTTGCAATGACACAATTATGTAAATTTATGTCAAGAAACTTTCAGATCAAACGCTTGCGTTCAGTCTGCGTGCAAGAGAAGATTTCTTTCTTGATGCAGTGTTCTTTTTGATAATACCCTTAGCAGCCGCTTTGTCGATCTTTTTAATCGCAGTACGTACAGCCTGACTCTTATCTGCAGCATTTGTCTCTATAGCAGCATTGGCCTTTTTGATTTCTGTTCTCATAGCGCTTGTGAAAGTTTTGTTTCTGGCTGTTTTAACAGCAGCAACCTTTACACGCTTTTTCGCTGATTTGATATTTGGCATAATTACACCTCCTTACGCTGACAGTTGCGTACAGTTAATATTAGCATTAATTTGCGAAAAATGCAATAGTTTTTTAAAATTTATTTTCCGGAATTTGAAATAATATCAATTACGATAAATAAGATGTTTTATTTTTGGATAATTTATGTAGATTTTTTTGCAAAAATGTGATACAATGAATTAGTTATTTGTAATTTACGAGGAGGTTTAATGATGATAAATTCCCGTGCACTGCGTACGGTAAAGGAGAATTTGTGCCTTCAGACGTTTTTGTGGGGCGTCGGCTTGTCCTTTCTGTTTTTTATCCCCTGGATCATATACAGCAGCGGATATTTTTTCTTTTATGGTGATTTCAATGTTCAGCAGATCCCGTTTTATCAGATGATACATGACAGTATACAGGGTGGTAATATAGGCTGGAGCTATACGACCGATCTCGGAGCAAATATCATAGGCTCTTACAGCTTTTATATGATAGGCAGTCCGTTTTTCTGGTTTACCATGTTGTTTCCGAGTCAGGCAGTGCCGTATCTGATCGCACCTTTGCTTATGCTGAAATTCGGCTTTGCTTCTATGTTTGCCTATACTTTTCTGCGGCGTTATGTCAAAGAACAAAGATATGCGATGTTTGGAGCACTGCTTTACGCTTTTTCGGGCTTCGGAATCTATAACATATTCTTTAATCATTTTCATGAGGCAATGATCACATTTCCGATGATGCTTACCGCAATCGATATGTTTATCTATGATAAACGCAAGGGTGCAGTGGCTATTACAGTATTTGCCGCTGCAATGGTCAATTACTATTTCTTTGCAGGTCAGGTCGTTTTCCTCTTTATTTACTGGTGTTTCCGTATGGTGACAAAAAGCTATCGGATGAAGGTGAAAGATTTTCTGCGTTTTGCATTTGAAATTATTGTAGGTTTCCTCGCAGCAGGAATTATCATTGTTCCGTCTGTTTTTGCCGTTTTGCAGAATTCAAGAGTCAATAATTTCCCTTACGGCTGGAATGCGATAGTTTATTCAAGTGAGCAAAGATATTTACTAATCATTGAAACATTCTTCTTTCCTCCGGATATGCCGGCTTATGCAAATTTTGCACCCGATTCCAATGCAAAATGGGGAAGTGTTGCAGGTTGGCTGCCGTTGTTCAGTATGGTCGGTGTTTTTGCGTTCTACAGTCTGCGGACACATAAATGGCTGCGAAAGCTGATACCGTTCCTGTTTGTGATGGCACTTGTACCGATATTTAATTCGGCGTTTCAGCTGTTTAATGCGACATATTATGCAAGATGGTTCTATATGCTTACTTTGATGCTCTCTATGGCGACAGTGATAACACTTGATCATGAAGAAACCAAGTACAAAACGGCACTGATCAGGACGTTTGTGATAACAACAGTGATAACAGCACTTGTTGGATTTATTCCTGAGGATTCATGGAGTGATACAAAATCAAATCATGAGCTTGGTCTTGAAAAATACACAGACAGATTTTGGGTATGGGTTGCAATCGCTTTTGTAGGACTTGCGGCATTGAGCGTTGTGCTTTGTCTGAGAAAAAACAAGAAGTTGTTTCTCAGGGTAACATCTATTGTGCTTTCCGTGTTGATCGTTGGTTATGCCAATGTGCTGATTGGTGTGGGAGTAGTCAATGCCAATTATAAATATGACTTTATAGCCGGAGTTGTCATGAACAATAAAGGAGTTTTTGATAAGGATCTCAAGGATATTCATAATGTCCGTTCTGATTTTTACGAGGATATGGATAATATGGGTATGTATTGGCAGATACCGACAATTCAGGCTTTTCAGAGTATCGTCCCCGGGTCGGTGATGGATTATTATAAATCCATAGGCGTTGAAAGAAGCGTTGGTTCACGTCCCGAAACAAGTGTTTACGGTATCAGAAGTTTCCTATCGGTGAAATACCTGTTTGATTACACAGGCGATAAAAAAAGTTTTATCAATACTATGAAAACGACAGAAATGCCGGGTTGGAAATATATCACAACGAAAAATCAATACAGAGTATATGAAAATGAGTATTATATTCCTTACGGCTTCACATATGATGAATATGTTACGCAGGAGGAATATGAAAGTGTAACGGAATCCGACAGACATTTGTTGATGCTGAAAGCTGTTGTATTGACAAAAGAACAGGCGAAAGTTTACGGCGGATTTTTAAAGCATTGCAGTGATATTTCAGAATATGAATATACCGAGGAAGCATATTTCAAGGACTGCGAAGACCGCAAAAAGAATGTATGCTCGGATGTCACATTTGAAAATAACAGAATTTCTGCTAAGTTTACCGCAGGAAACAAGGATGAACTGGTATTTTTCAGTATTCCCTATGAGGATGGATGGAGTGCGGAGGTAAACGGTTCTTCGGCAAAGATCGAAAAAGTCAATGTTGGTTTTATGGCAGTCAGAGTTCCTGCCGGAAAGACTTCAGATATCGTTTTCAGCTATTCAACTCCGGGACTGGGACTCGGTGCTTGTGTAACGGGTACGGGGGGAGTGTTGTTTATACTATATATGATAGTATGGAAGGCGCCTGTTAAAAAGAAAAAGGTGTATATGAATTACATTGAGGACGATATAAGTGACTTTGATTCCGACTATCATACGGCTGAGCTTCTGGAAAAATATCAGAGCGATGTAATGAATTCCGCTTCCGAAGTCAGGACAGACGAAACAGCTTCAAAAGAAAAACAGGCTGTGAAATCAGAAGATGATGCCCCAGAAAAATAATGTATTGGTTAGTGCAGTGTTTTTAAGCTTTGTTCGTATGGACGGAGAAGCGATATTTATGTGAGTTGTGGCGTGACCGTGCAGGTACTATGTGTTTTTGAATGCTTGATTTAAATGAAAGCACCAAAAAACAAATTGCCTGTGCGGTCACATATGTTTTTATCAAATTCAGGAAAAATAAACCCTTTTTGTATTGAAATTTCTTGGAAATTATGTTATATTTACTCTATGATGTATTTTGCATATCCCAAAAGGGAGGGTTAAATCGTCGTATAGTATTATCTGTATGGATAATACTGTAAATATATTTCAAAAGGAGAAGATACCAATGGCAAAGTTTACAGAAATTGAAAAGGTTATCGGCAGAGAAATTCTTGACTCCAGAGGAAACCCGACAGTTGAGGCTGAGGTTTATCTCGTTGACGGTACAGTAGGCAGAGGCACAGCTCCGAGCGGCGCTTCAACAGGTGAATTCGAGGCTCTTGAGCTTCGTGACGGTGATAAGGGAAGATATCTCGGTAAGGGCGTTGAGAAGGCTGTTGAGAACATCAACACCACAATCAATGAAGTTCTTGTTGGTCTTGACGCTGCTGATACATATGCAGTAGATGCTGCTATGATCAAGGCTGATGGCACAAAGGATAAGTCTAACCTCGGCGCAAATGCAATCCTCGCTGTTTCTATCGCAGCAGCAAGAGCAGCAGCTAACAGCTATGACCTTCCGCTTTACAAATTCCTCGGCGGCGTTCAGGGTACAAAACTTCCTGTTCCTATGATGAACATTCTCAACGGTGGTGCTCATGCTGACAGTGCTGTTGATACACAGGAATTTATGATCATGCCTGTAGGCGCTCCTTCTTTCAAGGAAGCTCTCAGATGGTGTGCTGAAGTGTTCCATACACTTAAAAAGCTCATCAAGGATATGGGCGACGTTACAGCCGTTGGTGATGAAGGTGGTTATGCTCCGAACAAGCTTGCAAGTGATGAGGATGCTATTGAGAAGATTCTCGAAGCTATTAAAGCAGCAGGCTTTGAACCCGGTAAGGACTTCATGATCGCTATGGATGCAGCTTCTTCTGAGTGGAAGAGCGAAAAGGGTAAGGGCTACTATAAGCAGCCTAAGAGCGGTAAAGAATTTACTTCCGATGAACTGATCGCTCACTGGGAAGCTCTCGTTGACAAGTACCCGATCATCTCCATCGAAGATGGTCTTGATGAAGAGGACTGGGAAGGCTGGCAGAGAATGACTGCAAAGCTTGGCAACAAGGTTCAGCTCGTAGGCGACGACCTCTTTGTTACTAACACAGAAAGACTTTCAAAGGGTATTTCTATGGGTGCAGGTAACTCTATCCTTATTAAGCTCAACCAGATCGGTTCTGTTTCCGAGACTCTTGAGGCTATCAAGATGGCTCATAAGGCTGGTTACACAGCTGTATCTTCACACCGTTCAGGCGAAACAGCTGATACAACAATCGCTGACCTCGCAGTTGCTCTCAATACTTGCCAGATCAAGACAGGTGCTCCTTCCAGATCTGAAAGAGTTGCTAAGTACAACCAGCTCCTCAGAATTGAAGAGGAACTTGGCGATGCAGCAGAGTATCCGGGCATCAAGGCTTTCAATGTTAAAAGATAATTTCTGCTTAACATAAAGCTTTATATCTCAATTATCACACGGCAGAACTGAGCAATTGGTTCTGCCGTGTTTTCATAATCGATAAAAAAATCGGATTTGTGCATTTATATTTCGGTAAAATGTTGATTTTTGAGATTTTTCATTTTAATGCGGCGATTTTTCTTGACAATTCCGTTAATCTGGGGTATAATTTAAGCATGACAAGGATGTCTTTGCAAAAGCATTTTGCTGAAGCAGACATCCTTGTTTTGTTATTTTGCTTACATCTATATTTTGTTCTCCATTAATCACAGTCAGGCGGTGAAGCTTATCCAAGTCGGCTTCACCGCTCAGGCTGGGAAAACAAAAATAACTTATTTTATATACCTCCACGTCTCCCATACCGGATTTTTGGTATGGGAGATATTTTTATGCATTGTCAAATTAAATGAAATTCAATAAATAAAAATTCGATTGTTGGTGAAGATAAATAAAAAAAAATTTCCTCTCTTTTGTTACAGTATATATGTAGACAAAAATCGAAAAATCTGATATTATAATATATTGAATATAAACGGCGAATCGTTCCGTTTGGGGAGGCGTTGATGTGAAATATACTGTAAAAGAGGTTTTGCAGTTTGTTGAGGGAAATGATGTAAAGTTCGTAAGACTTGTCTTTTTTGATATCTTTGGTGTTAAGAAAAATATCTCCATCATGGCAAGTGAATTGAAATCGGCTTTTGAAAACGGAGCGCATATTTCTTCTGCGAATATATGTGGCTTTGATGGGGAGGATAGCAGCGATCTTCTGCTTTTTCCCGACCCAAATACACTGAAGGTGCTGACATGGCGGCCTCAGCAGGGTGCAGTGGTAAGGCTTTTGTGTGATATACGTCATCAGAACGGCAGACCTTTTTCGGGGGATGTCAGAACAGTGCTGAAAACGGCGGTAGAAAAAACCCGATCCATGGGTTTCGGCTGTACCGCAGGGCTTTCATGCGAATTCTATTTGTTTAAGGCTGATGATGACGGTAATCCGACACGTATTCCGCATGACAATGCAGGATATCTTGATGTTGCACCGCTGGATAAGGGAGAAAATGTCAGGAGACAGATCTGCCTGACATTGGAAGATATGGATATCAAGCCGCTTTCTTCTCACCATGAAAACGGACCCGGTCAGAATGAGATCGATTTTAAACATTCCGATCTGCTCACCGCTGCTGACGATTATTATACCTTCAAATCTATTGTTAAAACAGCGGCTGCTTCAAACGGATTGTATGCTTCATTTATGCCGAAGCCTATTTCGGATAAAAGCGGAAGCGGTATGCATATTAATCTTGTGCTGACGCAGTATAATGAAAACATTTTCTTTGAAAAAGGAAATGGCATGAGCAAAACAGCACAGAGCTTTATTGCAGGCATACTGAGAAGAGCAGCCGAAATGACAGTATTTTTTAATCCGCTTTCCAATTCCTATGCAAGATTCGGAGCATATGAAGCACCGAGCGGTATCGACTGGTCTTACGGTAATCCCAAAACATTGGTTCGCCTGCTTCTGCCGAATAATAAAAGAGCAAGGGTGGATTTCCGTTCTCCCGACCCTGTATGCAATCCGTATATTGGTTTTGCCCTTTTGGTATATGCAGGACTGGAAGGAATCGAGGACGGTCTGGAACTGCAGGAAGCAAATGAACAAAGACGGACGGAAAACGGCGCAATGCTGCCGCAGTCGCTTGCGGAGGCAATCGAAATTGCCAAGAACAGTGAGTTTATCAAAAAATCACTGCCTGACTTGATTTACAGAAATTACCTTGCCATCAAAACCGAGGAAATGAAAAAATCCCTTCAAAGTGCCGAATACAGACAAGAGCAGGAAGAAAAACATTTTCAGATGATTTAAATCCGAAAAGCTCTTGAATAAATAGCAAAAATTTTGTAAAATAAAGAGAAGGGTGTTTGGCATTTGGACAGTGTACTCATAGTAGCATCAAAGGAACAGGCTGTTTCGTCACTGACGCAGTTGCTCAAAGCCGAATGCTGTACCGGTATCACATCCGCAAAATGCGGAGCGGAAGCAAGAAGGCTTTGTTCGGAAAGGAATTTTGAAACAATCATTATCAATGCGCCGCTGTCAGATGAATTCGGAGATTTGTTGGCACTTGATCTTTTAAAGAATACCTCGTCCGGTATTATGCTTGTTGTGAAAGCAGAACTTGAAGCCGTTGCGGAAAGCAAAACTTCACAGTATGGTGCATTTGTTATCAGCAAGCCGCTGAGCCGACAGCTTTTTTCAAAAGCTTTGAGGTTTATTGAAGCGGCACAGAATCGTATGAACGGTGTCAGACAGGAAAATGTCAAGCTTCAAAAGAAGATCGACGATATCAGGATCATTAACAGAGCAAAATACATTTTGATGGAATATTTATCCATGACAGAACCGCAGGCTCATAAATATCTTGAAAAACAGGCAATGGATATGCGCCTGACAAAAATTGAAGTTGCAAAAAATCTCCTCAGTACTTATGACAGCTAAAACAATGAATAATGGGCGGCAGAGATTCGTATGTGGCATAAGGGAAAATTTATTATCGCCATTTACTGCGGATAAAATTTACTGTGAGAATGAAGATGGTTGAGATACTTTTGATGTTTTTTTTAGACAGCATAAAATAACTGAGTTAATCAGAAACTTATAATAGCAATAATTATGCATAATGCATTATGCATTATGCATTATAAGAAAGGGTTTGGTATAAAAATGGAGAAAAAGGTGTATCTTTTGTTGGAAAACGGAGATGTTTATGAAGGCACTGCGTTTGGTGCGGAGAAGGAGGTAGTGGGTGAGCTGGTTTTTACAACGGCTATGACGGGCTATCTTGAAACACTTACCGACCCGAGTTATTTCGGTCAGATCGTCTGCCAGACGTTTCCGCTGATTGGAAACTATGGTGTGATACCGAGCGATTTTGAAAGTAAAAAGCCTGCACTCACGGCTTATATTGTCAGAGAGCTGTGTCAACAGCCGTCCAATTTCAGATGTGACGGATTGCTTGACACTTTTTTAAAGGAAAGCAATATTCCCGGAATTTATGGGATAGACACACGCTGCCTGACAAAAACGGTGCGTGAATACGGCGTTATGAATGCGGCAATCAAGTATACAGAGCCTTCCAAGGAGGATCTTGAAGCACTTAAAGCGTATAAAGTGACAGAGGCCGTGAAGTCTGTAACGACTGATAAGAAAGAAACATTCGATGCCGAAAACGGAAACTTTAATGTTGTGCTGATGGACCTCGGCGCAAAAAGCAATATCAGAAGAGAGCTTGTGAAAAGAGGCTGTAATGTTACAGTCGTTCCGGGTAATACGACTGCCGAGGAAATCAAAGCCCTCAGTCCTGACGGAATCATGCTTTCTAACGGTCCGGGAGACCCTGCTGAAAATACAGAGATTATTGCCGAAATCAGAAAACTCTGTGAGTATAAAATACCGACCTTCGGTATTTGCCTCGGTCATCAGCTGATGGCGCTTTCTCAGGGTGCAAAAACAGAAAAGCTTAAATACGGTCACAGAGGTGCAAACCAGCCTGCAACGGATACGAAAACAGGTAGAGTCTATATTACAAGCCAAAATCACGGCTATGCGGTAGTCGCTTCTTCTTTGCCCAAAAATGCTTATGAAAGCTTTGTTAATGCAAATGATGGCACCTGTGAGGGTGTTACCTATACGGATATGCCCGTATTTACGGTGCAGTTCCACCCCGAGGCCTGCGGTGGTCCGCTGGATACCTCGTTCTTGTTTGACAGATTTATTTCTATGATGCAGGAGGATAAAAAGAATGCCTAAGGATAATAGTATAAAAAGAGTTTTGGTGATAGGTTCAGGTCCGATCGTAATCGGTCAGGCGGCTGAGTTCGACTATGCAGGCACACAGGCCTGCCGTGCGCTGAAAGAGGAGGGGCTCGAGGTAATTCTCGTTAACTCCAACCCTGCCACGATTATGACCGATAAGGCAATGGCGGATAAGGTATATATTGAACCGCTGACCCTTGAAACCCTAAAAAGAATCATTATCAAGGAAGAACCCGACAGCCTTCTTTCTACCCTCGGCGGTCAGACAGGACTTACACTTTCCATGCAGCTGGCAAAGGAAGGCTTCCTGAAAAAACATAATGTAAAGCTTCTCGGTGCGAATCCCGAAACAATTGACAAGGCTGAGGACAGACAGATGTTCAAGGATACAATGGAATCCATCGGTCAGCCTGTGATTCCTTCCCTTGTTGTCAATGATGTGCAGTCAGCAGTTGATTTTGCCGATGAAATAGGCTATCCGGTGATTATTCGTCCTGCGTTTACGCTTGGCGGTACAGGCGGCGGTATTGTTAATAATGAAGATGAGCTGAGAGAAATTACCGCAAACGGTCTGGAACTTTCTCCGATTACGCAGGTACTGGTAGAAAAATGTATTGCAGGTTGGAAAGAAGTAGAGTTCGAGGTAATGCGTGATAAGGCAGGAAATGTTATTACGGTATGCTCTATGGAGAACTTTGACCCCGTGGGCGTTCATACAGGCGACAGTATCGTTATTGCACCTACCGTAACACTGGCTGATAAGGAATACCAGATGCTCAGAAGTGCGGCTCTGAATATTATTTCTGCACTCGGCGTAGAGGGTGGTTGTAACTGTCAGTTTGCACTTGAACCTGAAAGCTTTAACTATGCCGTGATCGAGGTTAACCCCCGTGTATCACGTTCTTCCGCACTTGCTTCAAAGGCAACAGGTTATCCTATCGCCAAGGTTGCGGCAAAGCTTGCAATCGGCTATACACTTAACGAAATTAAAAATGCCGTAACAGGTACGACTTATGCTTGTTTTGAGCCGGCACTGGACTATGTAGTTGTAAAATTCCCGAAATGGCCTTTTGATAAATTCGTTTATGCGAAACGTACACTCGGAACACAGATGAAAGCAACAGGCGAGGTTATGGCAATTGCTCCGACCTTTGAACAGGCAATCATGAAAGCTGTTCGTGGTGCAGAGATAAAACATGATACAATGTCCTCTCCGAAATTTGAGGAAATGTCCACAGAGGATATCAGAGCAAGACTTAGCGTATGCGATGATGAACGTTCCTTCTGCGTTTATGAAGCACTGAAAAGAGGAATTACGGTTGATGAAATTCATGCGATCACCATGATCGATGAATGGTTCCTTGAAAAGCTGTTGAATCTTGTAAATTGTGAGAAAGAACTCAAAGGTGCAGAGCTTACAGATGAGCTTTACAGAAGAGCAAAGCTTCTCGGCTTCCTTGACAGAACTATTGAATCACTTACGGGTGCAAAGGTACAAAATCCGATGATCCCTGTTTATAAAATGGTTGATACCTGCGCTGCGGAGTTTAAGGCAGAAACACCGTATTTTTACTCAACATTTGATAAGGACAATGAGGCTGAGGCTTTTATCAAAGAGAAAAATTCCGACAGAAAAACAATTATTGTATTCGGTTCAGGTCCAATCAGAATCGGTCAGGGTATCGAATTCGACTATGCATCCGTTCACTGTGTTTGGGCACTGAAAAAGGCGGGTTTTGATGTTGTTATCGTCAACAATAACCCCGAAACCGTTTCCACAGACTTTGATACAGCGGACAGACTTTATTTTGAACCGCTTACCAATGAAGATGTTATGGGTATCATTAAAACTGAAAAACCGTATGGTGTTGTTGTTGCCTTTGGCGGACAGACAGCAATCAAGCTGACAAAATTCCTCAGCGACAACGGCGTGAATATTCTCGGAACATCTGCCGACAGTATTGATATGGCAGAGGACAGAGAACGTTTTGATGAACTTCTGGAGCTTCATAATGTAAAGCGTCCTCAGGGCTATACCGTTATGACAACAGAAGAAGCACTTGAGGTAGCCGAAAAAATCGGTTATCCTGTTCTGATGCGTCCGTCCTACGTTCTCGGTGGACAGAATATGATTATTGCCTTCAATGAGGCGGATATCAAGGAATATATGGCAATTATCCTTGCGCAGAATATCGAAAACCCGATCCTGATCGACAAATATCTTTCGGGTACGGAGCTTGAAGTCGATGCGATTTGTGACGGTGAAGAAATTCTCATTCCGGGTATCATGCAGCACGTTGAAAGAGCTGGTATCCATTCGGGTGACTCCATTGCGGTTTATCCTGCATGGAATATCAGCGATGAAATGACTCAGAATATTATTACAACATCCAAGAATCTTGCAGTTTCTCTGAAAACAAAGGGTCTTGTTAATATTCAGTACCTGATTTACGAAGACAGACTGTATGTTATTGAGGTAAACCCACGTTCTTCAAGAACCATTCCGTATATCAGCAAGGTTACAGGCGTACCGATGGTAGATCTTGCTACAAGAGCTATGCTTGGTGAAAAACTGGCGGATATGGGTTACGGTACAGGCCTTTATAAGAGATCGCCGTATATTGCAGTCAAAGTGCCGGTATTCTCCTTTGAAAAGCTGATCAATGTTGATAACCAGCTCGGCCCCGAAATGAAATCTACAGGCGAAGTACTGGGTATTGCGAATACGTTGGAAGAAGCACTGTACAAGGGTTTGATTGCAGCAGGTTACAAAATGAAAAAGCAGGGCGGTGTATTTATTACCGTTCGTAACCCTGATAAGAATGAGATCGGTGCTGTAGCTAAAAAATATAACGAACTCGGTTTTACGCTTTATGCAACAAAGGGTACCGCAAGAATTATCAGAGATTACGGTCTTGATGTAATTGAGGTTGATAAGATACACGAAAACGATAAGGAAAATACACTGACACTGATTGAAAGCGGAAAGATTAATTATGTCATTTCCACATCTTCCAAGGGACGTATCCCGACTCGTGACAGTGTTAAGATCAGAAGAAAAACGGTAGAAAGAAATATCCCGTGTCTGACTTCTATCGATACTGCTAATGCACTTGCGGATTCTCTGAAGAGTAAGTACAGCGAATACAGCACAGAGCTTGTTGACATCAATGATATGCGTACTGAAAAAATCAGAATGAAATTTACAAAAATGCAGGGTACAGGTAATGACTATATTTACTTCAACTGCTTTGACCAGAAAATCAACAACCCCGAGGGACTGGCTGTTCGTTTTAGTGACAGACGCTACGGTATCGGTGGCGACGGTGTCATTTTGATTTGTCCGTCAGAGGTAGCGGATGCGAAAATGAAGATGTACAATGCCGACGGTTCAGAGGGTAAAATGTGCGGTAACGGTATCCGTTGTATTGCAAAATATCTTTGCGACCATGAGATGGTAAATGGCAGCAATATTACCGTTGAAACACTGAGCGGTATCAAAACTGTAAAGGTATTCCGTCATGATGGTCAGAACGATGTATTCAAAGTTGATATGGGTAAGGCAGAGTTGACATCGGAGCTTGTTCCGGTAGCGATCAATAAGCCGAAGGTGATCAACGAGCCTGTCAATATCGGTGGCGAAGATTACAATATCACTTGCGTATCAATGGGTAACCCCCATGCGGTGGTATTCTGCAATAATGTAGAAAAAATCGACCTTGAAAAAGTTGGTCCGCAGTTTGAAAGCAGCGAGCTGTTCCCGGAAAGAGTTAATGCGGAATTCGTAAAGGTAATTGATGAACATACAATCGAAATGAGAGTATGGGAAAGAGGTACCGGCGAAACATGGGCTTGCGGTACAGGTGCTTGTGCGGTAGCGGTAGCGGCTGTTGAAAATGGTCTTTGTAAAAAGAATACACCGATCACCGTGAAGCTGAAAGGCGGCAGTCTTGTGATCGAATATACGGATGAAACCGTTTACCTTACGGGTGTAGCGGAAACAGTATTTGAAGGAGAAATTGAGTTATGACAACAAAGTATATATTTGTGACGGGCGGCGTTGTATCGGGTTTGGGAAAAGGGATTACAGCGGCTTCTCTCGGACGTTTGCTGAAAGCAAGAGGTCTGAAAGTGGCGGCACAGAAACTTGATCCGTATATCAATGTTGACCCGGGTACAATGAGTCCGTATCAGCACGGCGAGGTATATGTCACCGAGGACGGCGCAGAAACCGACCTCGACCTCGGTCACTATGAACGCTTTATTGACGAAAACCTCAATAAGTTCTCCAACCTGACAACAGGCAAAGTGTATTCCAATGTTCTGGATAAGGAAAGAAGGGGCGATTATCTGGGTGATACCGTGCAGGTCATTCCGCATATCACCAATGAGATCAAATCCTTTATTTATGCTGTCGGCAAGGACAGCGGCGCAGATGTTGTCATTACCGAAATCGGCGGTACGATAGGCGATATTGAAAGTCAGCCGTTTGTTGAGGCTATCCGCCAGGTATCGGTAGAGGTAGGCCCGGAAAACAGCCTGTTTGTTCATGTGTGTCTTGTGCCTTATCTAAAAGCAAGTCAAGAGCATAAATCCAAACCTGCACAGCATAGTGCAAAAGAACTGCGCTCACTGGGAATCAACCCTGATATCATGGTTCTGCGTTGTGACGAGCCGATCGAGGATAAAAGTATATTCAAGAAAATTGCAATGTTTTGTCATGTGAAAGATGACTGTGTGATCGAGAATATGACAATTCCTGTGCTTTATCAGGCACCGCTGATGCTGGAAAAAGCAAATTTCAGCAATATCGTCTGCCGTGAACTTCATATTGATGCTCCGGCTCCCGATATGAGCGAGTGGCAGCAGATGCTTGACAGGATCACCGCAAGAGAGAAGACAGTAAAAATTGCACTTTGCGGAAAATATGTGCAGCTTCACGATGCCTATCTTTCCGTTGCCGAAGCACTTCGTCATGCCGGCTATGAAAACAAGGCATTTATCGATATCAAATGGATCGATACCGAACTGATTACAGAATATACTGTTGATGAACTTCTCGGCGATGTTGACGGTGTTCTTGTACCGGGCGGTTTCGGCAACAGAGGTGTCGAGGGTAAGATCATTGCCGCAAAATATGCAAGAGAGAATGATATTCCGTATCTTGGTATTTGTCTGGGTATGCAGACAGCTGTGATCGAATATGCAAGAAATGTTCTTGGCTTTGCGGATGCCGATTCCGGCGAATTTTCTCCCGACAGCACCCATAAGGTGATCGACCTTATGCCTGACCAGAAGGGGATTGTAGATAAGGGCGGTACAATGCGTCTTGGCGCATATCCGTGCAAGATCCGCAAAGATACCATTATGGAAAGAGCATACGGTCAGCCTGAGGTTGCGGAACGTCACCGCCACCGCTATGAATTCAACAACGAATTCCGCACACAGTTTGAAGAAAATGGCATGATATTTACGGGTACTTCACCGAACGGACTTCTTGTGGAGGCCGTTGAAATTCCCGAGCACCGTTTCTACATAGGCGTACAGTATCATCCTGAATTCAAGAGCCGCCCGAATCATGCACACCCATTGTTCCGTGAATTTGTCAAAGCTGCTGTTGAAAAATTGCAAGAGGGCGACGGACAGATGGAATTTTAGAGAATGAGCGTTTGATATACCAATACTTTACCGTCAGTGAATTTGTGAAAATTTGCTGACGGTTTTTAACTTTGAGAAATGTGTAATTAAAAAAATATCTGTTTTTTTAAAAAAATTTCGAACTTTTGGCTTTTTCATTGCATATAAGTATATAGAGGACAATAATGTGCTCTGAATATTAATGTCAAAGGAGTTTTTGAAAATGAAAAACAAAAAAACAGTAAGAAAAGTTCTGGCACTGCTGATGGCGGCTGCCACACTTGGCGGCAGTGCGGTCACTGTTCTGCCTGCTGTCAGCAGCACAGACAGCGGCATTGTTG
>ONGS01000083.1 GCA_900317395.1 uncultured Eubacteriales bacterium
CTATTAATAATATTATTCATAAGAATCTTTTTTATAGATTAAAAATAGTACGTGCTAAACGACTTCTTTTTAAATCATTTTTTAATAGATAACGCAACTCTTCTTTCGATTGAGGTTTTGCACCCCGAAGACTTTCCCACATAGCCTTAATGGCTTCTTTGGTATTCGTAGGAATAAACATTCTTTTAATCCTACGAATATCATTGTTTGAATGGTCTTTTGATATAGTTAATAAACAGTTATTATATAATTCTTCATCATTCAAATAACTGCATAGTAAATTATTATGGACTATTCGTCCTTCATTATTATCTATTGCAATTTCAACATTATTAATATTTCTTGTATTAATAATTTCCCAAGAAAGATTATCTTTTGACAGATTCATTTTTACACAAAGACCTTCGTACCAATGTGGTCGATTCCAAGCACGATAATCATAACCTTCCTTGCTGTTAAAGAGAAAATTGCCAAGACTATAGAAAATCGGCTTATCTTTATACACTTCCCAACCTTGTGGACAATGTGGATGAGTACCTATTACACCATCGGCTCCATAGTCAATAAAATCACGATAGCGAGCAATAGTTTCTGGCATAGGAATGTCTATATACTCAATTCCATCATGTGGTAGTACAAATAAATAATCTACTTGTTTTTTCGCTCTGATGATATCATGATTTACACGAAGATCATTGATATAGGCACAACCCAAACCTTCATGATTTGTAACATCGTCGAAAACTCCCGTATAGGCCGCAAAAGAGAGAGACATGAAACCTATTTTGAGGCCATTTTTTTCGACTATTTTTATTTTGTATGCTTCTTCGTATGATCCAGCTCCAAAAGATGCATCACCCAAGACGGCTTTTGTTTTCTTAAAACCTTCTTCTCCCCAATCAAAAGTATGATTGTTGGCCAATTGAAAAAGATTGAATCCTAATTCTCGAAGAAAGTCCGGTGTATCATCATGCTGGAAAAAACGTTCTCTCTTTTGAGCAGGCAAGTGAACATTTTCAGGTTTTAGTGGCACCTCGAAATTTACTACTTTAAAGTCACAAGAAAGAATGAGTTCTTTCAAGTCGCTCGAAACTGTGATTCTTGATGCTGAAGGTTTAGAACAGAAATCGCCAGCGAAAAACAACTTTACCACCGATCTTTCTTTATTATTCATTGTCAAGTTGGAATTTATGCTTTATCAGTGGGTAAATTAAAAAAACTACCCATTTTTTCATCAAAAGATTTGGGATAATATGGGGATAGTCCACCTCCTGGATAAAAAGTCATTTCTGCAAGAAGCAGTTTTTTATCTGTGTCAAAAAAGTCTACCCTTACAAAAGGAAAGCCGACAGATAATTGTTTTGCAATATCAATCATTTCTTTTAAATGTGAAGGGCATGGAACATTGCCTGTTTGATGTATTCCGTATTTTACGTCTAATTTATTCCAGTTCAAGTCGTAAAATACAATTGGATAATCTTTTTTGTCAAAATGTTCTATAGCAGCATAAATACAATATGGTTGGCCATCAAAACAAAAAACCTTAAAATCATACAATTGATTTTTTACATTTTCCATGTATTCTTCAGCCAAAATACCTGGTTTCGTTTTATAATAGGCGCGACAATATGAATCTAACATAGTGTTTTTGGGATTCAACCAAGATTTGATTTCTTTTGCTAAATCTGAGAAATTAATGTTTGATTTATTATGTATTATTTTTATATTGTTTCCTTCAGATGATATAGTAGATTTTAAACAAAAAACCTCAGGTAGTTTATGCCAATCTTTTTTTAAGTCTTGGATGTTTGTCCAATAGCCTAATAAAGGAATTGTATAACCTTTTCCAATTTTTTTTTCAATGTATTGTTTGAAATGATATTTGTCTACTATTTCATGCATGTTTCCACAACCATCGTAAAAAAGTTTATACCATTGTATTTTCTCTGTAAAAGAAACAGGGGCATTAATGTTCATTTCATAACCATGTTTTCTTCGGAACGCTCTTAAATCAGCTTCAACCAGGAGATTGATAGGCCATTTGTAACGAGGCTTGCGATATTTTTCTTTAATTCTCTTGATGATTTTATTGATTATTTTTCTCATAGGAATTATGTTAATTTAAAAACACTTGAATAATTCGCCCATTTTTTCATTAAAACTTTGCGGATTATAAATAGAATATCCACCTGCTGTATAAAGAGTTAATTCAGCAACATAAAGTTTATCATCTGTATCGAAGAAATCTACTCTTAAATGTGGAAAACCAGCAGAGAGAATTTTTGACAATCTCAACATCTCAGACAAATGCTTTGGCTTTGGAACATCTCCATTAGGATGATTCCCAGATGTAACATCCATTTTATTCCAGTTTAAATCGTAGAAAGTGAATGTTGGTATCCCGCCTTCGAATCTCTCCATAGCAGATTCAAAACAAAAAGGTTGACCATCAAAGCAAAAGACCTTATAATCGAATAATTGATTCTTGATATTTTCTAAGTATTGCTCGGCAATGATTCTTGGAACACAGTTATGATAAGCTGTTACATAGCCATTAATAAGAGTATTTTTTGGAAGTAGCCATTTTGCCCATTCCTTTTTCTTTGTTTTAAAATCAACTTTAGATTTGTTATGAATAAAATCAATAAACTTTCCTTCACATTGTACTGTTGATTTAAGGCAGAACTCTTCTGGCAAATTATTCCAATCTTTTTCAAGACTTTCAATATCAGACCAGACACCGATTAGTGGCACAGTGTAACCATCACCTATTTTCTCTTTTACATATTCTTTCATCAAATATTTATCTACAATTCGATCCAAATGACCATCTCCTGTATAAAATATTTTATACCATTGAATTTTTTCAGTATATGTCTTAGGGTGATTCATATCCATCCTATATCCCATTCTTGTCTCATATCTTTTCATTACCCTTTCTACTCGTTCTTCTACAGAAAGAGAACGTAGGTCTAATTTGCGATTATATTTTTTTTGTTCAATAGCATGTTGAACTATGGGTATATTTTTAATAAATTCCTTGATGTTCATTTTAATGTAGATTTAATTTTTTTGAGTTTGTTTTTGACGGAACGGAATCCCTTTTTATAAATTTTGTAAAAACTATAATAATTATATTTTAAGGGCAACTCTAGGTTTCTCAACTTTCCATTCAAATCGTTTGATCTTTGTTCATCTAACAATTGAAGATAATTCTCATTATCCAAAAATGTATAGCGGTAAGAAGATATGATTGTAGAACCATTAATACATGTATTAACAATCATTCCCACACGAGCTAAATAGGGCAAAGTCTTCAAAGTGATGGTATGTACAATAGGGTATTTATTTGTTACAGGCAAAGAGGAATAATCAATTGGTCCCTCGGGATAATAGGTCACTTTGGGAGGAGCAATTAATCTTTCAGGGAATAAGAAATTGCCCATACTAAAAACAACACTCCCATTTCTTACATTTAGCACAGGTTGCACGCGATGAGGATGGCTACCTAATACCAAACAAGCTCCAGCTTTAAGCATTTTATTGGCCATCTTGTAGGTAGAGATATTGGGAAAGAACGTGTTTTCAGTCCCCCAATGGGCTAACACAACCACATAATCGTATAAATTAGCATATCTCATTATTTCATCAATAACGTACTCCTCATTCATAGGATTGATACCAGGAGAGTTTTCCGTAGCATACGTACAATAATAGACATTGTTGTAATTAGTGTCGCAAAAGGCAAGAAAAGCAACTTTTTTAATTCCAAATTCCATTACGACAGGCTTACCTGCTTCCTTAAGATTGGCACCTGCTCCACAGTGTAAGATTCCGTTTTTATCAAGTAAATCGATTGTATGAATAGCACCTTCAACACCAAGGTCATAAAAATGATTGTTAGCTAAACTGACGATATCGATTTGAAGTTCTTTAAGTCTTTTTATATCATTATCTTTGGCATAAATTACGTTACCTCTGTCTGCTACCTTTGCTTTGTCATAGGTGGGTTTATTGCCAAAAGCACATTCAAGTGTACCACAACGGATATCTCCCGATGCCAATAATTCAATAACCTCTTGGTTAGCACAAGGTCTTGAACTGTCGCTAAGCAGACCGCCAGGCATTATATCACCCACGGAAACTATACTAATCATTGATTATAATAATGAAATATAATAAGGAAGAGCAAACATTCAAATATTTAAAACCGTTTCCAGAATTGAAGTTTGTTTGGTATAATTGTTAATGAATAAGTAAATGATTCCGGCTTGAAAATAAAGGACCAAGACATATAAATGGCTATAAAGATAATCAGTTTCAATAGGCCATCGACATATAAGCTACAATGAAATACTTGAGCAACAATAAATGCAATTAAAGAAGAAACAAATACAACAATGGTTACAGGTAATAAATCAGACAACTGGTTTTTCCATTTGTAGCCAATGTATTTTGAAACCAATCCAATGTTCACAAAATAACAGAACCAATTGTAGATTACCATTCCGGCAAGCAATCCTTTCATTCCAAATCCAAATAAACCGCCAATAATAAACGACAAGCCTACAGTTCGTTTGATAAGAGTCCATTTAAGCATGATTTTGCTCCTGCCTATAGCTGCGATTGTTTGTGTGTTTACGGATTGTAAGCAATCAGATAAACCAACAAGACAGAAAATCTGAAAATATGGAACACTATCCACCCATCTATCTGAGTACAATAATATAAATAGAGGTTTGGCTGTGAGCATTAGAGCCGCCATTAGGGGAAAAGTTATATATGAAATGGTCATGGTAAGACGTCGGATCATATTGGACAACACAGCTTTGTTGTCTTGAACTTGGGCATAAAGAGGATAGGTAACCTGTGTCATCACAGAAGAAATGCCATGAGAGGCCAGATTTTCGGTTCTTATACCTTTTGAATAATAACCTAAAGTTATTGGGGAAAAGACTTTTCCAATTAATAATCCCGGAATTTTTCGACAGAAATTATTAATCAAATGGGTCAAGAACATATAAAAACCAAAGCTGAACAATTCCCTAAACGATTGTCGAGAGAAAGTCCATGTGGGTCGCCATTTGACATAGAACCAAAATGAAACAACGGTAATAACAGAAGAAATGAGATTTTGTGCTACAAGAGACCATACGCCAAAACCATTGTATGCCATCCATATGGTTGCAGTCAGTGAGATAATCGATGTTGTGATGGAAACTATGGCAATAGCCTTAAAATTTATTTTTTTCCGAAGTTGATTGCTTTGAATAATATTAAAGGCATTGATTATCAAGACAAGTCCTTGTATTCTCAAAACAGAGGAAAGAAGTGGTATATTATAGAATCGTGCAATGGTAGGGGCACCGATATATAGGATGATATACATCAATATCGACATTCCCATATTCCAGAAAAAAATAGTGGAATAATCTGTTTGGGTAGGCTGTTTCTTTTGAATTAGAGCAGAACCGAAACCTCCATCTATGAAAGTTCCAGCCAGAACCATAAAGATAGAAAGCATACCTATACAGCCATAATCGTAAGGTGTTAGCAATCGTGCTAAAATTATACCAGAAACGAATTGGATGATCAACGTTGAATATTTCTGCAACGCTGTCCATACCATACCGGAGGCCGCTTTCTGCTTTAAGGTTTTAGCCATTTTTATTCTGTGATAGCCATTTTAATATCATCAATGGACACATCTTCTTTTCCAAGAAGATACTGAATGGTTCTTGCTCCTGATTTCAGGTCTTTATTAAGCAAAGCAGAAGCAAGAGCTGTGATTCCTTCTTGTATGGATGTGTCTAC
>ONGS01000117.1 GCA_900317395.1 uncultured Eubacteriales bacterium
CATATAAACAGCACATTCGAAATGATGATACAAACTGCGGTAATCAAAATTGATTGTTCCCACAACTGCCTTGATATTATCACTGATGACAACCTTTGCGTGTACAAAACCGGGCGTATATTCGTAGATTTTCACCCCTGCATCAATAAGATACCGATAGTGTTTTTTTGCAAGCGCCCACACAGGCATTTTATCGGGGATCCCCGGCAGGATCAGCCGGACATCGACACCCCTTTCCGCCGCATAACGCAAAGCCACTGTCAGTTCATCATCAAGAATCAGGTATGGTGTCATGACATAAACATAATCCTTTGCGGTGTAAAGCATATCCATATAGACTCTTTCGGCGATTTTATGGTTATTCAACGGCGATTCACCATAAGGGATGACACAGCCTTCCGCAGTAAGCCCCTTTTCATATTTGTTAAGATACTTACCGAAATCATCCTTATTCTTAGAAGTAACATTCCACATCTGCAGATACATCAGTGTAAAGCTGTCTACCGCCGCTCCCCTGAGCAGAACGGAGTCATCTTTCCAGTGTCCGAACCGTTCCACACGATTGATATATTCATCTGCAAGATTATCTCCTCCGCAAAAAGCAACCTTTCCGTCAATAATCATGACCTTTCTGTGGTCACGGTAGTTATAGGCAGAAGTAACAACAGGCTTAATCCTTTCCCAAACTTTACATTTAATTCCGATTTTTTTAAGACGTTTCGGATAGTCGGGCGGCAAAACGGAAAATTCACAAGTGCCGTCATACATCACTCTGACTTCTACTCCATCCTGCACCTTTCTTGAAAGTATTTCAAGTACTCTCCCCCAAAGGTAGCCTTCCTCAATAATGAAAAATTCAAGAAAAATAAACTCCTTTGCCTTTTCCAGTTCTTCCAGCATTCTCGGGAATTTATCTTCACCGAACGGATAATATTCCATTTTAACATTATCATACACGGGCGCATTACCGTAATCAAAAAGATATTTCGCAAGTGCAGACGATTCTCTGTTAAGGCTTTTCAATTTTTTGACCGCCATATCACTTTGATTGATATATTTTTTGCTTTCCTCCGCTATCACATTGAGCTTTTGTCTGATACTTCTGTGTCCCATTTCAACATTTGTCCATATATAAAACAATGTTCCGAAAAGCGGCATAACAGCGATCAACAACGTCCACGAAAGCTTTGCGGAAGAATCCATATGGCTGTTAAATAAAAAAATCAGCACTGTCAGTTCAAAAATCGTCTGACCGCCGATAAAATATCTGCCCAGTATTCGGCCGAAAAACATCCATATCATTATCAGCATTAAAAGCTGTATCAACAGCATGATAAGTACAAGTCCAAGCCGACTGAACAAAAGCGGGAACAACCCTTTTCTCCATTTAGAAGCAAGTGTAATTCCACGCCCACTTTTTTCAAAATTTTTCCTTCTTCTCAATTTATATTACACCTTCATTGCATGAATCCCGACAAACCGTTCTTTGCAAAGGGGAAAACTGCCGCTTTCCTCTTTGCACGACCATGTCAAATGGTAGATACAATATATATCATTCCCTTTTTTTTCGCTTTCAATCACAAAAGAACATCATCATCGCTTTCACACCGATAACCCCCATACATTTGTTTATGATAAAGCTTGTAGTTCTTGCCGAGTTCCTTTTTCAGTTCGCCCACAAAGCTTTTGCGAACTTTTCTCATCTTATCTATATTGGCATCTCTCTCCAATATATAGACATTCTTTCGGGTTGTTATTTACTGTTTTGTAAAAATAAATACTTCTTTCAATTCGTGTTTCTCTCCATCATCATCATTCACGGTAGCAATGTCCGTTCTTGTGATTGTTTCGTTGCCGTCCTTGTCTCTTCCTGCTTTATATGTGAAATTTTGTAAACCGAATTTATTTTGAGGATCGGACATATGTACCGTTATTTCTTCTCCCTCATAGTCAAAAGTAAAGTCCTGTATATACAAATCGTCCGTGTAGATACTGCCAACTCCCGATTTTCCGAATCGGTAAATCATATCTCCTACATAGATATAGCCGCCTTCTTCCGAACCCATATACCCCGGTTTATCGTCATACCAAAATTTTCCATCCAGATAAAATGTATCTTTTGTCAGCTTCCATGAGCCTGTGGGATTAAACCCGAATTCGCTGCAGCCGCTCATTGACATAACCGAAACAAAAACAGCCGCTGTCAGAATAATAGTTAAAAGTTTTTTCATCAGTATCCCTCCAAGGAAATTTACATAAACATTACCATCATTATTTTAATCTTGTTTCGACAAAAAATCAAGTGCTTATCAATAATAATTTATAAAAAACATTTCGTTTTTTTCAAAATAATATTGAGAATTACTATTTTCGGTGCTATAATCGAATTGGATAATTTGTTTGCCGGGAGTTTTGTCATGACAGATATCATCATCTGTAAAAATTGAAATATAAAATACAGGAATCAGGAGTGTAAATTTATGGAAAATTTCAGTTTGCTTTATCCGCAGGGAAAAGAACCTTGCGTGAATATCCTCAGTGACGAGACCTGCAATGATCTGTCACTTGACTATATCGTAGATCATATTACGGAAAGCGAATATGAGCAGAATATCATTAAAAGAATGATGACAAAGCTTGAAAGTGATCCCGAGGTCATCAGATATCGCTGTGACATTTTTGAAGATATTCTGAAATTCCCAAGTCTAAGGGATAAGATCAAAGAACTGCTGGAACAGCTTGATTATCTCAAAGAGCTTGAAAGATCTGTTAAAGACAACACTGCCGCTCCCGTATGGCAGTTGATCAATCGCTTGCAGGAGCTTGATGTATATGTCAACTGTATCACGGGAATCAATGAATCTCTGACCGAAAATGATATCAGATCCGAAGGTCTTAAAAACATGAAGGAATATGTTAACTCGGTTTACAACGAAAGCGGTTTTGAACATCTTAATGAGGATATCAAAGAACTAATGCACGATATCGGTCAGATACGCAGTGTTTCTCTCGGCGTAAATCTTGATGCGCATATGCGCCCTGTTGAAGTCGGTATTGTATCCCTGAACGATACAAAATTCACACGTCCTGCCCTGCTGAGCAAATTTCTTGATTTTGCTTCAAAGAAAAGTGAAATACACGGCGGTACATCCTTTGACGGCATGACAAAAATCCATACTGTCGGCAAAGTGGCAGGCGATGATCCGCTGATGAGCACACTGAGCCGTGTTGTTACAGAAATGCTTGGTTCAACGGTAAAACAGTTAAAAAACAAACTTGCACGTTATGTCAATATCAGCGGCTACAGCCTGACAAAGCTGATTCCGGAATTCATCTTCTATATCCGTTGGGCAGAATTTGCCAGCAAGCTGATCCATCTCGGTATCCCTATAGCCAAACCCGAAATTTTAGCGACAGAGAAAAAAGAACTTACTGCAAAAGGAATTTATAATCTTAAACTTGCCATGCTCCTGGCAAGCGGAAAGAAAATGGAAATCATCCGCAACGATATCGATTTCAATAAGGAACACGGCATTTATATCATGACAGGTCCGAACAGGGGCGGCAAAACAACCTTTACACAAGCTGTGGGGATGTTGTTTCTTCTTGCCCAACACGGCATCTATGTTCCCGCCGAGGCCGCCACACTTTCTCCCGTTGATAATATTTATACACATTTCCCTGCGGACGAAAACCAGACAGTCAACCTCGGACGACTCGGCGAAGAATCAAAGCGTCTGAGTGAAATATTCTCCATTGCAACAGATAAGAGCCTTTTGCTGTTTAATGAGTCACTTGCCACAACTTCATTTGCCGAAGGATTGTATATAGCCAAAGATGTCGTAAGGGCACTGCGATATCTCGGTGCAAGAACGATCTTCAACACCCATATGCACGAGCTTGCTATGGAGCTGGAAGTCATGAATTCACTCGAAGGCGATTTAAAGGTTGCTTCACTTATCACGGGGATTCATGACGGTCAGCGTTCCTATAAGGTATTCCTTGCACCGCCCGAGGGTGTCAGCTATGCAAAGGATATTGCAGAGAAATATGGCGTCACATTTGATCAGTTGAAAAAATCGATTGATCAATAAAAATCTGTGTCAATCGTTGGATATATACATATTTGTTACGGAGGAATCGTTATGACAAAAGAAGAAAAAGCGCTGGAATATAAGCACAGCGGATATAATTGTTGTCAGGCAGTGCTGCTCAGTTTTGCGGAAGAGCTTGGTATTGATGAAGAAACGCTGAAGCGACTCGGTTCAGGCTTCGGAGCGGGAATGGGCAGTATGGAGGGAAACTGCGGTGCTCTGATCGGTGCTGTTATGGCGGATAATTTGAAAAATTCACGAAAAAATCCGTCAAATGCAAAAAAAATACTTGCGGCTTTTCAAGCACAATGCGGTGCTTTACGCTGTGCCGACCTGAAAGGCAAGGGGACGGGAATGATACTTTGTTCCTGTGATGATTGTGTCAGAAATGCTGTAAAGATTGTTGAAAATACATAAATAATTAAAGAAGGCACTTCGCTCGGAAATGCCTTCTCTTTTTTATTGATAATACGAATCGGATACACAGTCATAAGTTTCATATTTGCCAGTGGATTCAATGCCTAATTCATACATTTTTGGCTCTTCGTTTGTATTCCTTAGCAAGCTCAGGCTTTTCCATATCTTCATATAGCGTGGAAAGATCTTCATACTGTTCGGCGAGACTGTCAGCATATTCGTAGGAATCTACTTTAGCAAGTTCATAATAAATTTCCGCCGCTTTCAGATAATATTTTTCTGCATCCTCAAAATTTTTACAGCAGGAATAAATATATCCGATATCCCCGAAAGCGGTTGCCAAACCGTCATTATAATCAAGTATTTCCTCTGATTCAATAACTTCATTATCAGCAATTAGTTTTTTGTATATTTCAATCACTTTTTCGTAATTTTCAATCGAGGCGGAATACTCTTCCTTGGCACTGCTTACCTTGGCAAGGCAGTCATAGCAATAAGCAACATCTTCCAAATATTTATTCTGATCCAGCTTTACAAGTTCAAAATACATTTCAAGCGAAAGCATATAGTATTTTTCTGCTTCATCATATTTATTCCTGAAAAAAAGTGTATCTCCGATATTGCCGTAGGTATCGGACAGCATTTCTTTATAATCGGGATTATTGCTGATAGCAAGATCTTTATAGAGATCGGCTGCCATCATATAATATTCATAGGCATCATTATATTTTTCGAGATTTTCATATGTATTTCCGATTCCCTCACAGCATTTTGCGGTATGTTCTTTGTACAGTTCCGGTTTATCCGCCATTAATTTTTTATATATCGCAAAAGATCTCATATAAAGTTTTTCCGCTTTTTTTGGCTCATTGTTTTCTATATGTGCCTTTGCGGCTTCTTTCAGTTTTTCTGCAAGCTCAGGGTCGATTTCATCGACAGTTTCCCTTTTATTTTTCAAAAAATCAAACATACGATTCGCTCCTGTCTACTCATAATATTCCGCTTCTATTGTATATTATCCTCCCCAAAATGTCAAGCGGACGGAGTGCCTGCGCTGTCAATTACGCTACCACCTTTATATAGACATAAATTGAATGCCGCTCCATAAATTCTCGGTATCATTTTACACCATCGCCGCCGGACCCGTTTAAAACAGAATATAATATGAAAAACACTTTAATTTGAAATAACTCTCATATAGTGAAAAATATATTGCTGTGCAATTCCGGCGGTTTTGCCAAGTGCTTCGGGCGTTACGCCCGAAAAATCCGAGGCAAGCGCCTTTTTCATCCACACATCTATCGGAAAAGCTTCCATTCTGTGCAGACCGTACAGCAAAGTACATTCCGCAACCTTTACCCCAACACCTGTAATTGTCATCAACTCTTTTCTGCATTCGTCTATCGGCGCTTCGTACATTTTTTTAAGACATACCTCTCCCCTGCTCACCTTCCCGGCAGCATCGATAATATATCTTGTCCTGAATCCTGCCCGAAGCTCCGACAAATCTTCCGGCTGCAAAACAGCTAATGTTTCCGCTGACGGAAAGCTGTATTCCCCATCGCAGTTCTCCCCGAAGTTTTCACAAAGCCTGGTCACAATTCCCCGAATCCTTGGAATATTGTTATTCTGAGAAATAATAAAGGAACACAAGGCCTCCCACGGATCCTGAGAAAGGATCCTGATTCCGTCCGTACTCTCCACAGCACAGGAAACCTGCGGACACAGCCGCATCATTTCCTTTTTTATGGCATTATAATCATTGTCTATATCAAAATACTTTCGCCATAAAGTTTCAAAATCGTTCTCATCACTGCCCTCTATAACAACAACTTCGCCGTCCTTATAAACTCTTGCTTTTTTCCCTTTCACAATACCGGTATAAGAACCGTCTGCATTTTCGTTCCAGCGAAAACATTGACCGCACTCAAAAGTATTTTTCAGATCAAACCCGTCCGAAAGCGTAATTTCCGCCCCTCTTTGCGTAATTTTATATTCCATCACTGTCTCTGCCTTCACATTTTAAATTTGCCGATTGCTTTGAACACAAAAATAAGTTTATTGCCGCATTCCAAATATAACACTTGAAATGCGGCGTTAAATGTACACAACACAAGAAACTCAAACGTTGTTTCAAATTACGAAACACTAAAATAATTATATACTTATATTATCTTAATTACATATTACATTTTATTCTGTATTGCAAATACAGGGCGATTATTTCTTTATGTACTCAATTAATTCTTTCATAGCCATCAAAACTACTGAAAAAACGATCAATGTCAAAACATCAATCATAAATACACACCCCTTCTCAAAAGGGGGGTGAAACAGCCGCCGCCACTCCTTACTACGAACAGTATTATAACATAACCGTCACATACAGAACAATAGACACATTATATAATATATCACCAATTGATTTGTATAATATTTTATCAAAATTATTCTGATTCATCATCCGGCATTGCATCAAAATGCCGCTTATACCACTTGGGTATCTGAAGGTTGCACAAATAACCGAACTCAGAGAGAAATTCAGCTATGGTATCTTGGGGAGTTCTGAAATAAAGTCAACCTCATTTGTCAAGAATAGTTCATCAAAGCTGACATCATCAGTTTACTGAAAAAGTTTCAGACCACAGGACATACGCCTGCGGTCTGAATAATAAATATGGGCTGTCGTCTATAAAAACAAACTTATACTTTTAGTTAGCGGATTTATTTATCCGTAAATTTTCTTGCTAAAATATCTGTCGCCACGGTCAGGAAGAACAATAACAATGTTCCCTTTTGCACCTGAGGCAATCAGCTTTTTGGCAGCAACCAAAGCCGCTCCCGATGATGAGCCTGCAAAAATACCTTCTTTTTTAGCAAGTTCTTTCACGCCTTCAAAGGCTTCTGTGTCGGTTATTTTTATAACATCATCCACAAGAGAAATATCCATGGTATCAGCGATAAAATCGTTTCCGATTCCTTCAATATCATAATCGGCGTGTTCTCCCCCGCCAATCGTTGAGCCTACAGGGTCGGCAAGGATTCCTTTGATATTCGGGTTCTGCTCTTTTAGGTAACGCACAATTCCTGTATAGGTACCGCCGCTTCCTGCGCCTGCAATAAAATAGTCAATTTTTCCTTCAAGATCTCGATAAATTTCAGGACCTGTTGTTTCGTAATGGGCAAGCGGATTTGCCTGATTTTTAAACTGCCGCAATGTCACCGCTCCGGGAATTTCTTTGCACAGTTGCTCGGCTTTTTCTTCCGCTCCAAGCATTCCCAGTTCTCTGGGCGTATTGATGATTTCGGCACCCAAAGCTCTTAAAAGCGTTTGTTTTTCTTCTGAGAATTTCGTCGGCACAGCAAAAATAATACGATACCCTTTGTTAAGAGCAGCAAAAGCAATGCCAAGACCTGTATTTCCTGCGGTCGCTTCAATAATCGTTCCGCCTTGTTTGAGAAGGCCTCTTTTTTCCGCATCCTCTATCATATATTTGCCGATCCTGTCCTTAACGCTTCCCGAAGGATTGTATAGTTCCAGTTTGGCATAAAGGTTAATTTGGCTGTCGGTGATAATTTCCCCCAGTTTTACAATCGGAGTTTTGCCTATCAGCTCCTGCATGGAATCATAATAACTCATGATTTTATCTCACTTTCCGCAATAGCCTGCTCAAGATCCGCAAGAAGATCGTCAATACTTTCAATACCGATAGAAAGGCGGATCAGACCCTCTGTAATCCCTACTTTCTGACGAATCTCATACGGAATAGCTGCATGTGTCATACTTGCCGGGTGGCAAACAAGACTTTCAACGCCGCCGAGACTTTCGGCGAGTGCAATCAGTTTCAAGGACTTGAAGAATTTTTTAATATCGTAATTTTCATCAAGTTCAAATGATATCATAGCGCCACCATTTTTCGCCTGACGTTTGTTGATCTCATAGCCCTGTGCATTCGGCAGACCCGGATAATATACTTTTTTAACAGCTTTGTGAGAAGAAAGGTATTCAGCCGCTTTCTGTGCATTTTCCGTATGACGGTCAAGACGAACACCGAGGGTCTTAATACCTCTGATAAGCAGGAAACTGTCGAACGGACCTAAAACACCGCCTGTTGAATTCTGAATAAATGCAAGTCTTTCGGCAAGCACTTCATCGTTTACCACAACAAGCCCCGAAACAACATCACTGTGTCCGCCGAGATATTTTGTTCCGCTATGGATGACGATATCCACACCAAGCTCTATCGGACGCTGGAGATACGGTGTCATAAAGGTGTTGTCCACAATAGAAAGAATACCATGTTTTTTAGCAATATCTGCAACCGCTTTGATATCGGTAACCGTAAGAAGCGGATTGGCAGGACTTTCAATAAGAATTGCCTTGACTTCATCGGTTATCTTGCTTTCAAGTGCTTCAAGGTTGGTTGTATCTTCAATGGAATATGAGATTTCAAAATTCTTGAAAATTTTATCGAGTACTCTGAATGTACCGCCATAAACATTGCTTGAAATCAAAACTTTGTCGCCTGCTTTAAAAAGACTCAGTACTGCGGTAATTGCTGCCATGCCCGAAGCAAATGCAAAACCTGCCTTTCCGCTTTCAAGCTCAGCAATCAAAGCTTCAAGCGCTGCTCTTGTCGGGTTACCTGTGCGTGAATATTCCCAACCCGTATTTTCGCCAAGCCCCTTCTGTTCATAAGTAGATGTCTGGTAAATCGGCACATTTACTGCACCTGTTGTTTTGTCTCCGTAAATTCCGCCGTGAATCAGTGCTGATTCGATATTTTTGTAAGTAGCCATGATAAATTCCTCCGTTAATTTCATTTTTTATCCAATAAAAAACACCTGTTTAACCTTGTCTGAAAGTTAAACAAGCGGTTGCAATGTTATATTTCACTGCATGACAAACAAGCCGCCTGTTCAACATCGACAGCAGCAAGTACAACAGATTTTTTCGGATACAGCGAGGATTCTGAAATTATCTGCGATTTCAGAACTTGCAAATGATTTTTTTGTAGTAAACAGATTTTTCATTTTGACTTCCTCATTTCTTTTGATTTATTCCGCAAACATTGCGGTTGAAAGGTAACGCTCACCAGTATCTGCTAAAAGTGCAACAATAAGCTTCCCTTCATTTTCGGGTCTTTTTGCAAGAACGGTTGCTGCATAAACAGCCGCTCCCGATGAAATACCAACAAGGAGACCTTCTTTTCTGGCAAGCAATCTGCTTGTTTCAAAAGCATTTTCATTTTCTGCCGTGATGATCTCATCATAAATATCCGTATTCAGTGTTTCGGG
>ONGS01000103.1 GCA_900317395.1 uncultured Eubacteriales bacterium
AGTTAAATCAGCTTGACAGTGCTGCGGTGAAAAGTCTTGAAGAAACGGCGGAAGCTCTCAAAACAGAAGTGCAGCAGGCACAGGTCATTCCGAGAGATACGGGCAATCTGCAAGGTGAGTCTTTTTCTATTGACCGCAGGGATTCTAAACAGGGTAAGGTAAGACTTGTTCATTCTGCACCTTATGCGAGACGTGTATATTTCAATCCTGACGGCATGATATTTCACCGGAAACCATGGACATCAAAAAGCAAAACCACAGGCAAAGAAATCAAGCATGACGGCAACCCCAACGCCCGGGACCACTGGTATGAGGACTGGTTGCCGGGCGGAAGTAAACAGGATTTTTGTGCAAAGGCTTTCAAGCGGTTTTACAGAAGAAACGCAAACCTTAATTGACGGAGGTGTATAAATGCTTTATTTATCGAATATTCGTGATTGGCTGAAAACATTCGGGATGGCCGAAAACTACTACATCGGAAAGCTCGATAATAAAAAAGATAAGTCGATCGGTGTTTATCAGCTGGGCGCACGTCCGCCGACAATAGCAATCGGGAAGTTGTCAAGCTATGAAGTCAGAAAAATATCTTTACTTGTTCACTGGAATAAAAACCAGGATCAGACAGAAAAAGCTGCCTATGAGCTTTACAAGAAGCTCAGGGCGGTTTCTTCTTTCACGCTTGACGGCACACAAGTACAATTTATTAACCTTATCCACGCAGAGCCGATTAACATCGGTACGGATGATAACGGTGTATATGAGTGGGTAATTGAATTTGATATTTACTATGAAAGGAAGGATTAATTATGGCAACAACATCGGGAGTATATCCCTGTTATGAAAACCAGTTTAAAGTTGGTGCGGCAGGCTCATCAACACTGAATACGATTGCTGACATGGAAAGCTTTTCTGTCAGCTTTGATGACGGTGTGGAAGAATGGACACCGTTTGAGTCCGAAGGCTGGGTGCGCAGACTGAAAACAGCAAAGGGAGTTACAATTTCCGTTTCGGGAAAGCGTAATGCCGGAGATACGGGAAATGACTTTATCGCAGGGCTTGCCTTTAAGAACGGCAGAGATGCAGAGGTAGACTTTGAGTGGAATTTCCCTGACGGAACAAAAGTGAAGTTTACAAACGCCGTTGTCAGTATTTCTGCACTCGGTTCAAGCGACAGCACAGCCGTTGCACCGCTCGAATTTGACATTATGTCTAACGGCAAACCGACCGTCACAACATCATCCGGCTCGGGTAGCGGAACATAAGGAGGTATAAAGCATGAGTAAAATAATTGATATCACAGACAAGCTGAATTTCGAGGAAAAACCGAAAATCAAAATTAAGGATGTTGAAATCAGCATTAACAACAATGCGGTTGCAATGCTGAAAATCATTCCAAAATTCAGCAAGAAGAAAATCGCACCTGAGGATATTCTCGAAGTCATTAATCTGATTCTGACTAAAGAGGAAGCTGAAAAGGTTGAAAAGCTTGGTCTTGGCTTTGAAGATTATATGACTTTCATTGAAGCGGCTGTTTCCCTGATTACCGGCAGTGACGGTTCGGGGGAAATTCCGACCCCTGCTACGACATAATTGACGATTTCGATTTGATCGTATCGTCTTTTGCATCGGAGTACGGGGTCAGAATCTACAGCGAAGATTTTAAAAATATGACATGGGATGAGTTCTGTTCCTTGCTCAGCGGTCTGAGCGAGGACAGCCCTCTTGGAAGAATTGTCAGAATCCGCAGTGAGAACGACCCGAAAGTGCTGAAACATTTTACATCACATCAAAGAAAAATCCGCTATGAATGGCGGACACGGAGTGCAAAAACAGTCAGCACTGCAAACCGTGACGAATTTTTAAAACAAATGCTGAGTGCATTTAAGGCAATGGCAGAATAAAGGCAGGTGAGGTAACGAATGGCAGACGAAAGCGCAGGAAAAATATCGGTTGACATTATAGGTAATGAAAAACCGCTGAAAAAGACAGTTGAAAATCTCGGCAATACTCTTCAAAAACCGCTCGGCAAGCTTGGTGCAGCAATGGCAGCGGCATTTTCTGCCGCTGCTGTTATCAAATTCGGCAAGGAAAGTGTCGAAGCCGCAGCAGAAGTCAATGCTGCAAACTCACAGATGACGCAGACTTTCGGAGAGCTTGAATCTACTGCTAAAAGTGTCATTCAGGGGATCGCCAAAGAAAGCGGAATCATGGAAACACGCTTGCAGGGTGTCGGTACATCTATTTACGCTTTTGCCAAAACCTCCGGCATGGACAGTGCTTCTGCAATGTCACTTATGCAGGATGCATTACAAGCCACTGCCGACAGTGCAGCATATTATGACCGCTCACTGGAAGAAACGGCAGAAAGCCTGAAATCCTTCCTCAAAGGCAATTATGCCAACGATGCCGCACTTGGAATATCTTGTACGGAAACAACCAGAAATACAGCTGCCAATAAGCTGTACGGCAAATCATTTTCGGAACTTTCCGAAGCACAAAAACAGCTCACCTTACTGCAAATGGTCAAGGATGCCAATGCTCTTTCGGGTGCTATGGGTCAGGCAGCACGTGAAGCGGACGGCTGGGAGAATGTCACAGGCAACCTGAAAGAAGCATGGCGACAGTTTCAGGCGGTAGTAGGACAGCCGATATTAAAAATAGCAACAACCGTTGTTAAACAGCTTACGGGAGCATTACAGCAGTTGACGGTTTATGCGAAAACAGCAACAGAAGCACTGGGAAAACTTTTCGGGATCGATATGTCCGATCTGGATACAAGTGCTTCAAGTACCTCTGCAAGCATGAGTGAAGTGGCTGACGGTGCGGATGAAAGTACCGACAACATCAAGAAAACCACCAAAGCCGCCGAAAAGCTGAAAAAAACAGTGGCAGGCTTTGATCAGCTCAATATCTTATCAGACAAC
>ONGS01000248.1 GCA_900317395.1 uncultured Eubacteriales bacterium
AGGGATTTTAAAGAGATGAAAAATAACTCCTCTGTTTTTGAAATTCCCCAAAAGGCGGTGAGAATAAATGCAATGTAAACAATGTGGAAGTGAGTGGAAAACAAACACTCATACCGCTAATCTGGTAAACTGCCCTTTCTGTGGAGCAAAGCTTGAACAGGAAAAAGAAAACAAGCTGACCTTCCAGAATGCGAAGGAAGCACTGAGATACATAGTGAAAACCTATGGAATTGAAGTGATTATTGATGGCTTGCAGCTGAAAGCAGTCCTGAATGAGCTAATTCCTGATCTGAAACAGGAACGTAAACTCTTTATGGATGCTTATGAGGCCGGCGTGTGCAATGCACTTTATCTGGCGAATGATCAGCCTGAGATCGATAAGTGTATTGCAATTCTTCAGTCAATCAAGGTGCTGACACAAGAAATATTTATCGCAGAAAAATGGGCGTGTTATGTGGTTGAAACCTATGTTTACGCATTAAATTGGAATGTTCCGATGTTTGGTATCACACCGAATATCCATATGTATCAGATTCCCGAAAATATCAATGAATCCGGCGATAACGGAGGAGATAATCCTCTGATGATCCAGTCGGGAGAGGTATGGGAGGATCAAGGAAGCTCCGATGATATGTGGGAGAAATCCGCAAACGGTAAAAAGGGTAATTTTGTATTACCTTCCCAGAAACCGTCGCAGCTGCCTGAACAGACAAGTGCTAAGGTTGAAGAACCGACCGTTCAGGAACAGCCTGCTCAGGAAGAAGTTACACCTGAATCTCCTGTATTTGATTTTACGGAAGAAGAACAGCCGCAGCAGCCTGCTGTCCAGGAAGCTCAGCCCGAATCTCCTGTATTCGATTTTACAAACGAAGCAGAATCTGAACCCGAACAGCCTGCTGTGCAGGAAGAACCGAAAATTGAATCTCCCGTATTCGATTTTACGGAAGAATCCGAATCCGAGCAGCCTGCTGTGCAAGAAGAACCGAAAGTTGAATCACCTGTATTTGATTTCACGGACGATACAGAACCTGAACAGCCTGCTGTGCAGGAAGAGCCTAAGCCTGAATCACCTGTATTTGACTTTACAGAGGAAGCAAAGCCTGAGCAGCCTGCAATACCGGAAACGAAGCCTGAGCAGGAAGCTGTGAATACAAATCAGCCGCAGCCACAGCAGCCTCAGCCACAACAGCCGGGCTACAACCCATGGATGCAGCCGCTGCCGGGACAGGATCCGAGCCAGCAGCCGGGATATAATCCGTGGATGCAGCAACAGCCGGGCTACAACCCATGGATGCAGCCGCAGCCGGGACAGGATCCGAGCCAGCAGCCGGTATATAATCCATGGATGCAGCAACAGCCGGGCTACAACCCATGGATGCAGCCACAGCCGGGACAGGATCCGAATCAGCAGCCGGTATATAACCCGTGGATGCAGCAACAGCCGGGCTACAACCCATGGATGCAGCCGCAGCCGGGACAGGATCCGAACCAGCAGCCGGGATATAATCCGTGGATGCAGCCGCAGATGCAACAACCAGTGCCGCAGCAGCCACAGCAGTCCACAGCACCGACTCAACCGGAACCGACACCATCTGTACCTGATGAGCAGCCGATAGTGGTTCCGTCCAATGAACCGATTCCGGATGAGCAGCCGGTAATACCGTCTAATGAACCGATCCCTGACGAGCAGCCTGTAGTTGTACCGTCAAATGATCCGATACCGGATGACAGTGCAAATGAAGCTGAAGAGCAGCAAAATGTATCGGGAACAGGCGTGCAGATAGCGGCAGGAGCAAAAGTATTTACCAATGTAGATGCAGCACAACAGAACGGTGCGCATGTTACTATACCGGAAGGTTATCAGGTAATTGATGACTGTGCATTCTCAGGAAATACAGTGATGGAATCAATAGATCTTCCCACTTCGTTGTTAAAGATTGGTGAGAGAGCTTTTGAAAACTGCACAAAGCTCATTACTGTGAATTTGCATGACGGTATTCTCGAAATAGGAAGAGGTGCTTTTTCCGGATGTGTAAGCTTACCGAAATTCACGGTTCCTTCAACAGTTTCCAGAATAAGACAAAGTACTTTCAGTGGATGTGAAAAACTGGCAGACTTTGTAATACCGCCGACAGTGCAGAGCTTTGGCAAGCATGCTTTCCTCAACTGCGAATCGCTTAAGGAAATAGTGATCCCGGATGGAGTAGAAGAGCTTCCCGAGAATGTATTCAGCGGATGCAGAGGTCTTGTAAAAGTAGTTCTACCCGAAAGTGTAAAGAATATCAGAAAAAATGCGTTCAGCTGGTGTGAATCTCTTGCAAAGGTGAATATTCCCGAAGCTGTCACAGTGATTGGCGCAGGTGCATTTACAGGATGTGAATCCCTTAGCACTGTTAATATCCCTGAAAATCTTGAGGTGATTGAATATGGTGCATTCAGTAAGTGCAGTAAGCTCAGAAGTCTGATTCTTCCAAATACCATCACATCTATAGAAGAAAATGCATTTAACGGTTCTAACAGAACGCTGGTCGTTCGTTGTGCAAGAGAAAATTCTTATGTCAGACATTATTGCAGAATGAACAGAGTAAAGTGCAAAGATCTTGAAGCATGATTTTATAAAAATAAAGCGGCAGGAGTTATCCTGTCGCTTTGTGATTTTATAGACCGGAGGCGAAAATATAATGAAGTATTTTACTGATCAAAAACTCTCTGAAATGAGAACCAGAGCGAAAAGTGACTTGAGTGAGCAGGACAGAAGTTTGTATCTGGCGTATCTTGCACAAATTGAAATTCTTGATAAACGGAATGATGAATTCGGAGACTGCCGTGAAGAACTCATGCAGGCGATTGCCGGACTTGAAAAAGTCACGGAGGGGTATGTTCACCGAGGACGATCCGAATGATGAGGATGCAGATGCATTTGAATATGAAAACTACGATTTCAGACAAGTAATGGACTAATTCTGATTCAAAAAAAGCGTCTGCGGCATTGCCTATGCGCTGCCGCAGACGCTAAAATTTTACCGGTTGCTGTCTATTACTGACGAGCCTCGATGTAAGATACGAGATCTTCAACAGTCTTGACCTTTTCAACATCTTCGTCCGGAACTTCTACGCCGAATTCATCGTCGATCGTCATAAGAAGATCTACAACATCAAGTGAATCTGCACCGAGATCATTGATGATGGAAGTTTCGGGAGTGATTGTACCCTCCTCTACGTCGAACTGCTCGCTAAGAATTGTCTTTACCTTTTCAAGTACCATAAATAAAGTCCTCCTAAAATAAAATAAATCCATAAAAAATTGTGCTTTATACCCTCTGCATTGTGGACAAGGATACCTTGTTTGTGTTACAATGGTGTAAGGGATTGATTTGTTTGATGAAACACAAGTTTCTATATTCAAATCTTATAGGTTATTTGTCCCTTTGTCAATATGAAATTTGCATTTTTTTTATAATTTTTCAATTATTATTAAAATTCTCAAAAAATATGCCGTAATATCATAACGGTTTGTATAAAAATGGAGGAAGATTTTATGTCAAAAAGAAAATTTGCAGTCATTGGTCATCCTATTGGTCATACCATGTCGCCGTTTATTCATAAACGCTTGTTTGAACTGGCAGGTCAGCAGGGGGAGTATTCTGTAATTGATGTTGCTCCCGAGGAGCTTCCTGTTAAAATTAATGCATTGAATGAACTTGCAGGTTATAATATTACTATTCCGAACAAGCAGGAGATTATTCCATTTCTTGATAAGCTTGATAAAAAAGCGGAACTGTACGGTTCGGTCAATACCGTTAGGAACGGGGAAACTCGAGAGGGCTTCACTACAGATCCCGATGGCTTTTTAAAAGCGCTTGCGGCAGAAGGGATCCCCTTTGAAGGCAATGTTGCAATAATAGGCTGTGGCGGCGTTGCAAGAACCTTTGTGTATGAGGCAGCTCTTGCGGGATGTGATATCACCATAGCAGTGCGCCCCGAGGATGTAAGCATCAGGGATGCACTTGCCGAGGAGGTAAGGGAAAAAATAAACGGTGCAAGGGTCAATACCTGTCTGATATCGGAAATTGAGGAAAACAACCTCTATCCTGACCTTCTGGTAAATGCAACGCCGGTTGGAATGTATCCGAATACTGACGCTATGCCTGTATCGGAAAAGATAATCGCACGGAGCAAAAGTGTATTTGACGCAATTTATAACCCCCTTGAAACGAAACTTGTCAAGGCAGCTAAAGCATACGGCTTAAAGGCAGTCGGCGGAATGGCTATGCTGGTATGGCAGGCAGTTGTGGCTCATGAAATCTGGGACGGAAGTACTTACAGTGTTGACGATATTAACCGGCTTGTTGAAGAAAGCGCAAAGGAATTACAGAAGAATTTCTGAAAAAAATACAGAAAGTTGTATAATTAGTATTTAGGATTCAGAATTTGGTTCATCAACTACTGATGGGACTGATACCTGATTATTGAGTTCTGTCCCTCACCGCTTGATGATAGAGCTTTCCTATAGTTATCACTAAAGAAAAAAGGAGAGAAATCAAATGAAACAGAGAAATATTATCCTATGCGGCTTTATGGGCTGCGGGAAAAGTACGGTAGGCGCACTGTTTGCGAAAAAAAACGGCATGGCGTTTGTTGACCTTGATAGTTATATAGAAAAACAGCAGAATAAAACAATATCTGATATCTTTGCCGAAAGTGGTGAAGCATATTTCAGAGAGCTTGAAAAACAGGCTGCAAAGGAACTTTCGGAAAAAAACGGTCTTGTGGTAGCAGCAGGCGGCGGAACGCTGACATTCCCCGAAAATGTCGAAACATTCAGAAAAAACGGAAAAATCGTGCTGCTTGATATTCCGATAGAAACCGTTGCAAAAAGGCTTGAAAATGACACAACTCGTCCGCTTTTGAACCGTCCCGACAAAGACAAAGCGATGAAGGAGCTTTATGACAAGCGACTTCCTCTTTACCGTGCGGCTGCCGATATCATCGTAAACGGAGATGATTCACCAATGCAGGTTTGCAAGAATATTACGGCAGCACTGTGAAATACAGAATTTATTTCTAATACACAGTTGAAAAATTTGCAAGACGAATATATAATAGATATCGATGTTTATTAAATGGGATTTTCTAAAAATCGAGACACGAGCAAAGAGGACGTGAAGGAGGTTTTTAGAGGTTCCAAAATAACAAAAGCTGAAAGGATTGAAGAAAATGGCACAGCAGAAAAAGCTTGTGGAAGCGATCACATCCCGTGATGAAGATTTTGCAAAGTGGTATACGGATATTGTAAAAAAGGCAGAACTTGCCGATTATTCAGGCATTAAGGGCTGTATGGTGATCCGTCCGCACGGCTATGCAATATGGGAAAATATACAAAAAGATCTTGATGAGAGATTTAAGAAAACAGGACATGAAAATGTTTATATGCCGATGTTTATTCCGGAAAGCCTTTTGCAGAAGGAAAAAGACCATGTTGAGGGGTTTGCTCCCGAATGTGCATGGGTAACAGTAGGCGGCAGTGAAAAGCTCAATGAAAGGCTTGCGGTTCGTCCGACCTCGGAAACACTGTTCTGTGAGCATTTTGCAAAGGTTATCAATTCCTACCGTGATCTGCCTAAACTGTATAACCAGTGGTGCAGTGTTGTACGTTGGGAAAAGACAACTCGTCCGTTCCTGCGCACATCGGAATTCTTGTGGCAGGAAGGTCATACCATGCATGAAACTGAGCAGGAGGCACGGGAAGAAACGCTCAGAATGTTACAGGTATATACAGACTTCTATAAAGAAACGCTTGCTATACCGGCTGTTACGGGCAGAAAAACCGAAAAGGAAAAGTTCGCAGGTGCTGTAGAAACCTATACCATAGAACCGATGATGCACAATGGTGTAGCACTTCAGGGCGGTACCTCTCATTTCTTCGGCGATGGTTTTGCACGCAGTTTTGATATTACCTTTACAGGCAGAGATAATAAATTACAATATCCTTTCCAGACTTCATGGGGCGTATCCACCAGAATGATCGGTGCGTTGATCATGGTACACAGTGACGATGATGGTCTTGTGCTTCCGCCTAAAATTGCACCGATCCAGGTAGCGGTTATTCCTGTTGCACAGAAAAAAGAAGGCGTTCTTGAAAAGGCAGGAGAACTGAAAGACAGATTGCTTGAAATCGGATTAAGAGTTAAGCTTGATGACAGCGACAAAGCACCCGGCTGGAAATTCAGTCAGTACGAAATGCTTGGTGTACCTGTAAGAGTTGAAATCGGACCGAAGGATATAGAGAAGAATCAGTGTGTTCTTGTGCGCCGTGATACCAGAGAAAAAACATTTATCTCCCTTGATAAGCTTGAAGAAACTATTCAGGAACTTCTTGTCGATATTCATGACAGTATGTACAATGCTGCACTTCAGAACCTTCACGAAAAAACCTTTGTAGCTCGCAGCCATGAGGAATTCCTTGATATTGCCGAAAATAAACCCGGCTTCATCAAAGCAATGTGGTGTGGTGACAGTGCTTGCGAAGAACAGCTCAAGGACGAAACAGGCGGCGTAAAATCACGCTGTATCCCCTTTGTCGAAGAACAACTTTCCGACACCTGCGTTTGCTGCGGTAAACCGGCCAAACACATGGTCTACTGGGGAAAACAGTATTAAACAAAAATGAATAAACAATAAATAATAAAGGGGCTGCCGCAAGACAGTCCCTGTTTGATATAATCAGACAAATTCTAACATCAAACTGTCGATAAAGAGAAAATTGTTTTTAATGACGATTCTATGTTTTATTGGAATCAGTTTGATAAAGTACAGAGAGATATTACTTCAAAACCACCGTGTTTTATCTTTATATCATCATATATTGAGCTATGGGTCATTGCTGAGAAAACAGGGCCGGCTTCCAAAAGGAAAAATGAAGTGAATTTTCATGATTTTTATAAACAGATTAATGATATTGGGATAAGGTCATTGGATCTATCATGATAACAAAAATTAAAATCTAAGGCAGAAGTGATCGGTTTTGTAATATACGATTATCAGCTTTCCTATGTTGGTGTTGATTATCAGAACACAAAGAGTTAAGACAATTTGTGATTTATTGAATGGACTGTCGAAAGACAGTCCATATTAATTTATAAATGCATTAAAAAAAATTACCCGGTTTGTTTTGATATATCACAAAAATGGTTTTTGGGTAGCGGAACGGTAGCACTTTTTTGTATATAATTTGATTGAAGAATAATGTCGAATAGTAAAATATTTAACATTATTACAATATTGATACGGCGGTGTATGGGTGATGAAAAAATCGGCAAAAAAAGAATACAAAAACGGTATCAGCAGTTTTTCTGTTAAATTTATGATGAATTATGATAATACAATAATCATGACAGAGGCAGATGATAATTATCTCATGCTGGAAGGATGTACAAGGGAAGATGTAGGCAAAAATATCCGGGATGCTTTATGTGCAGATGACTGTAAAAGGCTGAAATTATATTTTGACAGCTACAGAGGTCATGAATTTAAACTAAAATATATTAAAAAATTTACAAGATTTGACAATCTATTATGGAGTGTCAATGTTAAAATAAATTATCCGAATATGTTTTGTTCCGGTGAAAGGATCGAAGAGTCCTGTGACAGCCTTTATGTGGAGAAAAACGCTGACTGTATGGAAAAATATGGTGTAATGATTCTGGAAAAAACAGAAAAGGGATACCGTATTGAATTTGCAAGCGATTTTATTCTCAATCTTGCTAAAGGGAAGAAGAATGCCGTATATATTGATGAGATGATTGAAAATACAGAAATACGGGAAAGTGTTAAAGGCTTACTTGACAGATGTATTGAGAAGAAATCTCCTTTTGAAGGCTATGTGAAAAATATATTCAGGAATCGTGGAAGGAAAGCGTATTATGCAAATATAAAACCGTTTTCAAAAGACGGACGATGTTGTGTGGCTGTCAATATTTCTGAAAGAAACGTGTATGGACAGCTTGCTGCTGTTCCGTACTCATTGAATGTTTCTGAGGAGCTTTCGGGAAATTATTTTTTTGGCTGCGGAATATTAGATCGTTCATCAGCAGATCACATTTATTTTTATGATATAAATTCTTATCTTGCGGAGTTGATCTCAAAGGGAAGGATTAGTAAAAGCACAATTGTGAATTCTTATCCATTTAAAAGTGCTGTAAGACAAAAAACGTCATCTTTCGGTATAATCAAATCTCCGGATAATGTAAGCGGAGAGTATCGCAGGTATTTTATCGGTGCTGTTCCTGTTATTAATGGCAGCAGAGCGGTCAGAATACTGATTTTTCTAATCCCGTGGGATAGTCATAATATTATTGACGAAAGTCTTTTAGACCTTCTGACACCGAGAGAAAGCAATGTCTTGAGACTGGCGGCGGAAGGAATGGATAATAAATGTATCGCAAAATTGCTGAATATCTCAGATGGTACTGCGAAAAAGGAATTGTTCTGCTGCTATCAAAAGCTTAATGTAAAAAACAAAACGGAAGCGCTTCTTAAAATGTATCATCTGATATAGAACAAGGACAGAGTCAAGGTTAAAGAATCAATGAATCCGAGTCCCTATTATTATCAAAATTGTAACAAAATTGATGTATAAATGTGATATTAAATAAACTTTTGTTATATTGAATAATTTAAACAATTATTATATAATATTATCACGATGTTGTGACATTCAATGTCGAAGAGAGAAAGAATTTTGAATGAGGAGTATATTTATGGATGATAGGGATACTAACTGCTTATTTTTAATTTCTAATGACGAATTTGACTACCAGATCTTCAGTTCAGAAGTCTTTGTTGAGGATTATGGTTATGCAACAACATATGGAATGACGATATCCGGAGATAATGAATATGAAAGCGTTGAAGATGTTACGGATGAATTTGACAGAATAAAGAGCTTTTGTGAATTGCTGTGTAGGGAAAAAGCCTATCCGGTACATCTGAAAGATTTGGTAGAGGATTTTTTGAGTTGATTTTTCTTTTAAGTATTGACAATTTATTGCATATGTTATATAATCACATAGGAAGTGATTTCACAATGCCTGAGATGAAAGCGTTGATCTGCAGCAGCGATTTAAAAATGAAAATAAGGCTGTGCAATAAACTAAAAACCTACTATGATTTTAAATTGTTATTTGACAATGATACAGGAGATTTTACGGAATTCTTTGAAGCGGATTCTGCTGACATTGTCTTTGTGTCCGTTTGCAGCGGAGAGAATTATTATCAATTTCTTCAACAAATCCATCAATCGGGAGCGGTTGTGTATCTTATCGGTGACGATGAAAAACAGTCTGTTCTGGTTTATCAATATAAATGCGATGGATTTATTCATATCAGAGAATTTGATGATGATATTGATTTCTGTATGTCAAAATTCGCTCTGCTGTCCAAAAGAAGAAAGCATATCTATGCAGTGACTTTTGGCAGGTTTGACATATTTGTTGATGATATAGTTGTCAATTTCCGTTCGGTCAAGTCAAAGGAACTTCTTGCTATTTGTATTGACAGGCAGGGAGGAGAGGTCACTATGGATGAGGCAGTGGATAAACTCTGGCCTGAAAGGTGCTATGACGAAAAGGTGAAAAGACTGTATCGGAAAGCGGTTATGATGTTGAATAAGATTTTTGACGATATGGGGATACCTGACGCATTTGTGACCAGGCGTGGTTCATGTTGTATCAGAAAAGATAGGTTTGAGTGTGATTATTTCAGATTCTGTGAAGATACTTATAAATATTTTGATTTGTTCAATGACGAATATATGTTTGATTATACATGGGCGGAAAGTACGCTTGTCAATTTGCTGGAAATCAAAAATAAGTATTTAATGAAAAAATTATAAAAGAAATCAACTAATTGTATAATTATACATATCGTATAATTAATCGAGATTTACGCTTCTTTACTTTATAATTTGTTTATGATATAATTATATACAGTCACATTAAAAAGGGGGACTTGTATATGCATAAGCATAACGGAGAAAAATTTTATATCACAACACCGATTTATTACCCGTCGGGTAATCCGCATATTGGTCACTGCTATACGACAACGGCCTGTGACTCTATCGCAAGATACAGACGAATGCAAGGGTATGATGTCATGTTCCTGACCGGTACGGATGAGCATGGTCAGAAAATCGAACAGAAGGCCGCTGAAGCAGGCGTTACTCCGAAACAGTATGTTGATGAAATTGTTGAAATATTCAAAAAGCTTTGGAGTTGTATGAATATCAACTATGACAGATATATCCGTACAACGGATGACTATCATGTTGAGTCAGTGCAGAAGATTTTTAAAGAGCTTTATGACAGAGGATATATATACAAGGGCGAATATAAGGGAAAATATTGTACGCCATGCGAAAGTTTTTGGACGGATTCTCAGCTTGTAGACGGTAAATGCCCCGACTGCGGACGACCGGTTACAGAAGCAAAAGAAGAAGCATACTTCTTTAAAATGTCACCGTTTGCAGACAGAATAGAAAAACTTCTTACCGAAACCGATTATCTCCAGCCGAAAACAAGAGCTGTGGAGCTTGTCAACAACTTTATCAAGCCGGGACTTGAGGATCTCTGTGTTTCAAGAACAAGCTTCAAATGGGGTATCCCTGTAAGCTTTGATGAAAAACACGTTGTATATGTATGGATCGATGCACTTTCCAACTATATCACTGCGCTTGGCTTTAAAAATGAAAAATACAATGACTATGAAAAATTCTGGCCTGCCGATGTTCATATGGTTGCAAAGGATATTATGCGTTTCCATGCGATTATATGGCCTGCAATGCTGATGGCGCTCGAAGAACCGTTGCCAAAACACCTTGCTGTACATGGTTGGATTACCTTTGATGGTAAGAAAATGGGTAAATCTCTCGGTAATGTTGTTGATCCGTTTATGCTTAGCGAACGTTACGGCGCAGATGCTATCCGTTATCATATCATGAGAGAAATGGCCCTCGGTGCAGATAGTTCCTTCTCCAATGAAATCATGATTAATCGTATCAATACAGATCTTGCAAACGGTTTGGGAAATCTTGTATCAAGAACAGTTGCGATGGTTATCAAGTATTTCGGCGGCACACTTCCTGAGGAAAGAGAATCGGGCGAGTTTGACGACGAACTGATTGCTTCCGCAACAGAACTGTCTGACAAAGTAGACGAATACCTTGACAAAACACAACTCAATAATGCTTTGGCGGAAATATTCAAGGTTGTTTCTCGTGCCAACAAATATATCGACGAAACAACTCCCTGGGTTCTTGCAAAGGATGAAAGCAAAAAATTTAGACTTGCAACAGTACTTTATAATCTTCTTGATACGATACGCATCGTATCAACGCTTCTTTCCGCTTTTATGCCGACAACCATGCCAAAAGTATGGGAGCAGATCGGTGCGTCTGAATCAGAGATAGCTTATGATAATGTCGCAACGTTTGGTGTTCTGGCGAAGAATGTTACCGTTCATAAGGGAGATATTATTTTCCCGAGAATTGATGTTGATAAGGAAATTGAAGAACTTAACAAGCTGATCAAGCCTGCTGAAAATAAAACAGAAGAAAAGCCGGAAGGCGTTGCGAAAATTGGCATAGATGACTTTGCTAAAGTAGAACTTACCGTGGCAAAGGTTGTGAATGCTGAGCCTATCAAAAAAGCCAAAAAGCTTTTAAAATTGACTCTTGACGATGGTTCGGGCACGGACAGAATAGTAGCCAGTGGCATTGCGAAATTCTATACACCCGAGGATCTGATCGGCAAAAACGTTATCGTTGTATCAAATCTCAAGCCTGCTGTTCTTTGCGGTGTGGAAAGCAACGGTATGATTCTTGCGGCTGACGATGGTGACGACATCAAAGTTATCTTCGTTAACGACATCACACCGGGAAGCAGAATCAGATAATAAAGAATAATGGCGGTTTGCTTTGGCAAGCCAAGGTGGATTATAGAAAACTCACTTTACCATAACCTTGGTGAAGTGAGTTTTCTAATTTGTAATTTTTGTGTTGTAAATATGTTATGATTGAGGATAATATTATTTATAAGACAAGTTTTTAAAGTAGTAACAAACGCTGTGAAACAACATATAATAAACTATCGGTATAAATCAAAAGAAAAATAAAAGAGATTAATGTGAAAAATATTACAATTTGTAGAAATAAAAAGTTTTTTTAAAAAAGTTGTTGACATTTGGACGTAGGTGTGGTATTATAACAAAGCTGTCGCACGAGAGAGCAGAAACAAGAGAAAACAAGCCGTGGATCGGGTCTTGATTGTAACCAACGA
>ONGS01000237.1 GCA_900317395.1 uncultured Eubacteriales bacterium
CGTATTACAGCAATATGAATCTCTGGTTCTTGAGCATTTATCAGATACATCGCTTGATTACGGTATCTGCAAACTGAACCACGGTATGATTGATCTGATGGAAGGGAAACCGGAATCGGCAGAAGAAAATCTGCTTACAGCGGAAAAGCTTATTGAAAATGCCCTCGGTACGGAAAATGATTATGCTAAGACTACTTATCGGTATCTGAATAATTTGTATGTCTGGTGGAATAGAAAAGACAAGGCGGTAGAATATCGGGATAAGTATCTTGGCGCAAAACAGGGAATTTCAAATAGAACAGAATAAAACATACCATTAACACATATACTACTACTACCACTAAAATCCATTTGACAGCTTTCGCTTTCGATGGTATATTATGTTTAGTGGTTGTGCTGCGGAAACTTGCGATGCCCGCAGCCGGTGGAGTTCCATGCGTGGGCTCCACTTTTTTTATACAGCAACATAGGAAGAAGGGGAACATTTGGCAAAAACATTTTTAACATACCAACAACAATTACATATCCTCGAACATGACAAACAACTGGTAATCTCTGACCCGGATTATGCCAGGAAAATTTTGGAAGAAATCAGTTATTATTCCCTTATTGGTGGATATAAATCTTTGTTCAAACACAGTGCATCAAACAAATATGCTCATGGCGTAACTTTTGATGAATTGGTTTCCTTTTATTATTTTGACGAAGAGCTTCGCACCATATTTTTAAAATATATCCTTCATGTAGAACGGCATATGAAGTCCATGTTTTCATATCACTTTTGCGAAAAATATGGTGAACAACAAAGTCATTATCTTAATGTAAATTGTTATAATTACAATAAGAAAAACCAGCAGCAAGTTCAAAGATTGGTTCACTCTTTGCAAAAAGCTATTTCGGTGCCTAGCCAATACGCATATATAAACCATTCTGCAAACATGCACCACAATGTACCGTTATGGGTAGCAACCAATGCACTTACATTTGGTCAAATTTCCAAAATGTACCAATATGCGACTACTGACTTAAGAACTAAAATAAGCAAGAACTTTACCAATATTTCAGAAAAACAGTTGCACCAATTTGTTACAATAATTGCACGCTGTAGAAATGTATGTGCTCACGGAGAACGTCTCTTTTCATTCCGTATACATGAAACAATACCAGACACGCCATTACATAAAAAGCTACAAATTCCTCAAAAAAACAGAAGCTATCTACGTGGAAAGCAAGACTTATTTGCCGTTGTGATAGCCTTGCGCTATCTTATTAGCGATGAGGATTTTAAAGCATTCAAATCGGGTTTAACTAAACTCATCAATAAAGTCCTCAAACAATGCCCGCATCTTACTCGTGAGCAATTACTCAAGGAAATGGGCTTCCCTGAAAACTGGGAGAAAATTATGCGATACAAAAAATGATTGTGGGACAAACCTCATAAAAATCATTGTTATTTGTAACCATTTGGTTCCATACGGATTTATAATTAAATGACATTGAGCTTTCATAAGACATTTTTATAAATCCATATGGTTAGAAGCCATCATAAACAACGAAAAATGTCAGATAGCAACTATGTATTCATTTTTCCGGCTTGTAACTTACCAACCCAGCTCCAAAAGCCAGTTGTTTAACATTCTCTCCCGATCCTTCTCCTGCAGCTGCGCATCTTTGGGGCTTATATACTCACCCTTGATATTCCCGTCCACAATATACAGCACTTTGGAACACTTTGCCGCCACCTTTGAATCGTGGGTTACCATCATAATCGTTGTGCCTTCTTCATTCAACTTTACCAGTTCCTCCATTACCTCATTGGACGCCATTCTGTTCAAGGCTCCTGTCGGTTCATCCGCAAATAAAACCTTTGGTGTATTGATCATACTTCTGCAGATGCAGGCTCTCTGGAGCTGCCCTCCCGAAACCTCATTGATGTCGTTATCGGCAATGTCAATGATACCAAACTTCCGCATCAGATCCTGCCCCCGTAACACTGTTTCCTTTCGCGTCTCCTTATTCTTTGTCGATTGTACTGCCGGAAGGATGATATTATCCAGGACGGTCAGGTTCTTAAGCATATACATCTGTTGAAAGATAAATCCCATTTCATCCAGGCGTAGGGATGTAAGCTCCTTTGCACCCATTTTTGCAATATTCTGTTCACAGAATTTTACTTCTCCCGCCGTGATGGAATCCATACCCGATACGGCATACAGCAGTGTGGATTTACCGGATCCGGAAGGACCCATAACGGCAACCATCTCCCCCTCGGAGACAGTAAAGTTTACATTTTTCAAAACGTTGTTCTGACGTTTGTTTACGATATATGTTTTACAGAGATCTTTTACTTCTAAGATATTCATAATAGTTTCCTTTCTTATTCAATGTTTGCAGTGTCAGACGACTGGATTCTTCTTGTGTAAACCGAGGTTAAAAATGCACTGATACATGTTGTAGCAAGAGCAATAACAGGGAACATCAAATACATTTCAACAGGGTCGATCACGTAATCAACCGAAAGTTCCATTCCCATCATCTTGAAAATCGGATCAATGCAAAGGTGCGTAAGAGGCAATGCAAGTATTTCTCCGAGGATCACTGCGATTAAACCCACAAACAAAAACCGCAAAGTATGGTATGCATAGATTGTTCCGTTTTGCGTGCCGATTGCCTTCATGAGTGCAATTTCGCCCTTCTCCTTTGCAATAAAAGAACGCTCCATGAGTACAGTTATCAGTGCAACCAATACGATAAACAAAACTACAATCAGCGATTTTACCGCCGCTAATGTATCCGTAACACCGATCATATCCGCTGTCTTTTCGGCACAGGTTTTGATATTCTCGTAATCAGGGAAAATTCTCTGAATTTCATCCATTCTCCGTACTATTTCCTTGCTGTCCGGATTGTCTGTAAAAAGAATCTGCGTATCCCTGCCACTGTCTGCCTGAACATAGTTCATATACTCATCACAGTGCAATCTGATTGCACTACCCATATTAACCATAGTCTGGAAATAGGCCGAAATTATATAATCTTTATCCCCGTCCATAGTTTTAATCGTAACGGTATCACCAATACGTGCGCCCAGCTTATCCGCTGTAATTTTTGTGATTGCTATTTCTCCGGTATTCTGCGGCATGCTTCCGGCTGTATATTCGTACATATCCATTGTCGTTCCTGTGCCCTGATAGATGCTGATTGTGCTCTCATTGTCCCCGAATGAGACCGGAAGAGTAAAACTCATTTCCTGATAGCATTTTGCAGGAATCCCATTTTCCGCAAGCTTCGCTTCCATTTCTTCAAGGTGCTTTTCAAGCTTCTCATGTCCGTCTTCCATCATGCATTCCGCAACTATTTTACTATCCAGATAAAGATCACAATCTGCCTGACCGAATGCTGTAGTAAGACTGCCACTATTCATCGTTGACACAGTCGCAGAAATCATCAGTAAAAGCGTAAGGCAGAGAAAAAATGTGAGAGTGACAATGCTGTAACGCTTCGGGCTGCTTACAAGATCATTCAATGCCAGAAAAGGTGTTGCCGAAAGTCTGGATCTGCCTAAGCTCATAAGACTCTTTTTTCGGAAGCGTTCCCCTGTCTGTCCGTTTCTGATTGCATCAATGGGTGTCAATTGATTGACCTTCCTCGTACAGCCATAGCAGAACAGTAAGATCACAGCAACAACAAAAGCAGCACAGAGAACATTGATTAAAATGGGACTCTGATTTCCGATGATAATCGTCTGCGAGGAGACATTCATCAGCATCTCACCGAAAGGGAAACTGAGGGCGAGACCGATCGCTGCACCAATCATCGAAAGTCCCATATATTTCACAAGGTATAAGCTTCGGATTTTGAAATTACCGATACCGATCGCCTTCATGACCCCGATTTCACGAAATTCCTCTGAAATTGTAAAAGAAATGGTAAATCGAAGAACCACAAAAGCTATGGCAATGAGGATCACGCTTACCGCAAGCAAAACCCCCACCACGATCATGTCAAAAATATAAAGAAATTTCATAAAGACTCTATCCATTGTGAGAACACTATTATCCACCAGCGGCTTTACCTGCAAAAGAGCTGTATCTATATCAGAAGAATAAATGTAGCAGAGCGTACCGCCGTAATATTCTCTCGTGTTTTCTGCGGAAAGGAAACTCTCAAAATCCTCCCCGCTTATGATAAAACGGGTAATCGAATCGACATTTGAGCCAAAAAGAGCATCCTTGATTGTATCTGTAAGGACAAATTCCTGTTTCACACCATTTAATTCTATGGTAAGTTTGTCCCCCACTTCTATGCCGAAATCACTTGCTCTGGCTTCCGTCATATAGAATTCACCGGGTTCTACCGATTCGAGAATACTGCCATCAGACAGAAAATAATTCATGCATATGTCACTGTGAACCATAAGCGTTCCACCGGTAATCTTCGCATCAGAATCCTCGCAAACAAAATTATCGGCAGATAAAAACAATACATTTTCCGTTGCATAGCTGTCCACAGCATTTGCTGTACTTATTGTTTCATCAATGTCGACCGTCATTTTTTTATTCATC
>ONGS01000104.1 GCA_900317395.1 uncultured Eubacteriales bacterium
ATAAAAATGCGGAATATTTATCAATTCCAACTTCTGATCATAACAAAAAACGAGGAAAGTCGGTTAAGACTTTCCTCGTTTGTTATTTCAGTAATTATAAATATTATTCTGCGATCTCCTGTATCTTTGCGTAAGCTGAATCGAAGTCGGATTTTGTAACAAGAAGAGAAATCTGTGATTCGCTTGTTGTGATCAGCCTGATTTCTGTTTTTGCCTGAGCGGCAAGTGCGAATACTTTTGCCGCAACACCCGGACAATTTTCCATCGTTTCGTCATTAACAGAGATTTTATTGTTGCCACTGCTAACAATCGATTTCACTGAGCCGTCGTCAAGCTTTGAAGTATAACTGAGTATTTTCACCAGATCTTCATCTTTGATTGTAAACGATAAAGCAGTTCTTTCACTCTGAGCAGGCGACAAAGATATCATATCAACATCAACGCCCATTCCGGCAATCCTCTCGAATACCTCAGCAATAAAGCTGATATCCGCGGGGATGTTTTGCAGCGTTATCAGGGTAACATCTTCGTATACTGTAATTTCAGGCTTCATAAAAGTCACACTCCTTCATAATTCAGCCGCAGATACGGCTATATAATTATCAATATCTGACCACTAATTATTTAGAAGCAAGCAGGTCAGACATATCATACATTCCGGGTTCTTTGCCCTTCAGGAAAGAGGCCGCATTCAGTGCTCCTACCGCAAATACACTTTTGGAACGTGCACTGTGGCTGATTTTCAGAATTTCATCCGTTCCGGCAAAGATAATCTCGTGTTCGCCTACGATATTGCCGCCTCTGACAGAATGAATACCGATTTCCTTTTTGTCACGCTTTTTTCTGTATGCGTGGCGGTCATAAACATATTCTGCATCTGTTTTAACCTCGGAAACAGCGTCAGCAATCATGAGTGCTGTGCCGCTCGGTGCATCAAGTTTCTGATTATGGTGCTGTTCAACAATTTCAATGTCAAAATTATTGCCGAATACAGCTGCCGCTTTTTTGGCAAGTTCGATAATAAGATTGATACCAAGTGACATATTGCCCGAATAAAAAATCGGTATTTCCTTTGCAGCTTCCTTGATTTTTTCTTTCTGCTCTTCGGTGTAGCCTGTTGTGCAGATTACACAAGGGAGCTTTTTTTCTTTGGCATATGCAAGCAATGAATCAAGAACAGCAGGATTGGAAAAATCAACAATGACATCAGCCTTTACATCCAGCTCCTCAAAGCTTTTTGCAAATGCAAAATCCGCACCCTGCGGCTCAATTATATCCACACCTGCCGCAATTTTACAGTCTGTTCCGGAAGCGGCACAAGCAATAATGCTTGCACCCATCTTGCCCGAACAGCCAGATAAGATAATATCTGTCATTTTCAACATTCTCCGTTTCGGTTTTTTTATTTGATCAGTCCGTAGGAAGCAAGGTTGTTTTTCAGCGCTTCCAGTCCACTTTCACTCATTGGCGCAAGCGGCAATCTGCACGGTCCGCAGTTAAAGCCCATCAGGTTCAATGCTGCCTTTACGGGAATCGGATTGACATCCGAGAAAAGGGCATCCATTAGTGCAATGTACTTTTTCTGAATCTCAAAACTTCCCTTAAAATCACCGTCCAATGCCTTCCGGATCAGGTCATGGCTTTCTTTCGGACAAACATTGGCGAATACAGAAATCACACCCAGACCGCCCATTGCAGTAATGGTATACGCCTGTGCATCTTCGCCGCTGTAAACGTCAAGGTTATCTCCGCAAAGAGCCATTGTTCTCACCAATGCGCAAGTATCCCCGTTTGCTTCTTTTGTTGCTTTGATATTCGGGTGCTTTGCAAGCTCCGCATACGTTTCCGGCTTGATATTGCAGCCTGTTCTTGACGGAACATTGTAAAGAATAATAGGTGTATTCACCTTATCCGCAATATAGTTGTAGTGACGGATCAGTCCGCTTTGTGAAGTCTTGTTATAGTAAGGCGTCACAGAAAGGATCGCATCCGCACCAAGCTTTTCCGCCTCAGCGGAAAGCTCTGCCGCAAAAGCCGTGTCATTGCTGCCTGCACCTGCAATAACGGGAACTCTCTTATCTACTTTTTTGACTGTGTATTCTATTACTTTGCAGTGTTCTTCACCGCTCATCGTAGCCGATTCGCCTGTTGTACCGCAAGTAATGATCGCATCTGTACCGTTTTCGATCTGAAAATCGATCAATCTGCCGTACTCTTCATAATTTACACTGCCGTCGTTATTCATCGGGGTAACGATTGCAACACCTGAACCTGTAAAAATATGATCAGCCATAATATCCTCCTTAATGCTATTAAAATAGGATCAACTATTACTATGATCCGCTTTGCCCGTAAGCAAAGCGAACCGCCATTATTAATGATAATTATTAATTAGTTCGTGATGTATCCTTCTGCACAGAGGAGTTCGGCAAGGAGGACTGCGCCGCCTGCGGCACCTCTGAGTGTGTTGTGTGACATACAAACGAATTTGATGGTATACTGTGTGTCTTCTCTAAGTCTGCCGACAGAAACAGCCATACCGTTTTCAAGGTTACGTTCGCTCTTGATCTGCGGTCTGTCAGCCTCTCTGAAATAGTGGAGGAACTGCTTCGGTGCGCTGGGAAGTTCAAGCTCCTGCGGCTTGCCCTTGTAGCTTTCCCAGTCGCTGATGATCTGCTCAATACCGGGGTTATTTTCAAGTTCAACAAATACAGCCGCTGTATGACCGTCAGAAACAGGCACACGGATGCACTGTGATGTGATAGAAGGCGACTGTGCTTTTACGATCTCGCCGTTTTCGATCGTACCCCAGATTTTCAGCGGCTCCTGCTCAGACTTTTCTTCCTCTCCGCCGATGTACGGGATAACATTGTCCACCATTTCAGGCCATCTTTCAAAGGTTTTTCCTGCGCCGGAAATAGCCTGATAGGTACAAGCCAGAACTTTTGTCACACCATATTTCAGAAGCGGATGAATTGCCGGAACATAGCTCTGCAGTGAGCAGTTAGATTTCACAGCAACAAAGCCTCTCTTTGTACCAAGACGCTTTTTCTGTGATTCAATGATTTCCAGATGATTGTCATTGATCTCGGGAATTACCATCGGCACATCGGGTGTAAAGCGGTGTGCGCTGTTGTTGGATACAACAGGGCATTCAGCCTTTGCATATGCTTCTTCCAGTGCACGGATATCTTCCTTTTTCATATCTACTGCGCAGAATACAAAATCAACCTTTGAAGCAACTTCTTCAATATTTGCAGCATCAACGATCACCATATCCTCAAACGCCTTCGGCATCGGAACAGTCATCGCCCAGCGATTGCCGGCAGCTTCTTTGTATGTTTTACCTGCGCTTCTTGCACTTGCCGCAAGAACGGTAACATTGAACCACGGGTGATTTTCCAGAAGAGTTGCAAAGCGCTGTCCTACCATTCCTGTTGCGCCGATGATACCCACATTATACTTTTTTTCCATTTTTTTCTCTCCTTAGTAAAATTTGAATACGTAAAAAAATAGACCGGTACAAGACCGGTTCATCACATACTGCTAAACTTTCCGCAAAGCGAAAAATAACGATAGCGCCCCATCACAGTCCTATGATGACAGTGATATACCACTGCGGCATATCCCCAAAGAAAGTTTTGCCGATACTTTCTTTTCGGCGGCAAAGCTATTCGCATGATATCTAAAACCATGGCAGTCTCCCCCATGCTACACGCAGCACCGCACCTCTATCCGGTTACGATTTAACTTTTCAAGGCTTTCATCACCTTATAATATATAATATACCATTCCATCTCCCTGTTGTCAACTTTTTTACAAAAAATAATATCGGAAATTTTATGAATTTTTGAAACTATGATTTTATTAATCCGGAATTATTTTGCCTTTTAATTTTTGTAGAGTCTACGTTGCCTGCCCCTTCCTCTTGCTACCTACACTTTTGCAATAATTCAACACTTTAAATTTTTTGTTTGTATGGTTTGTATGATAAACTGTAAATTTAAGCAAAATAAAATGTAAACAGAATGCTATATTCAGCATTTCGGCAAAGTCGCATTTTTGTTTTTTATTTCACTTGCTAAATGGAAAAATATAGTGTATAATGATGTAAACTTGAATTCAGGAGAAAAATCAATGGATTTTAAAGGAAAAAACTGCCCTGTGTGCAGTGAAAAATTCAAAGAGGATGATGATGTGGTAGTCTGCCCGAAATGCGGTGCTCCGTACCACAGAGACTGTTTTGCAGAAAAGGGAAAATGTATCTTTCCCGATCTTCATAAACAAGGCAAAGCCTGGAAAGCAACACTGAACAGCGAAGAAACGGAAGATATAGAAGAAAACAATGAAGACGATAAAGATCTTGTTGTATGCCGACACTGCGGGCACAAAAACTCAAAGGATTCTATCGTATGCGAAAAATGCGGTGATTTTTTGACTGCTCCCACATTTATCGGAAATTTTGCCGATATGGATGAAGAAGATTTTGAAAATTTTAAGGAACAGATGCGCAATGCATCTCCGATGTTCCAGAGTGGTAATTTTTATGTCAACGGGATCGGTCAATATAACGGCGTTGATAAAAACGAGAACTTTGAGGGCGCAAGCGTAGAAGAAGCAACTCACTTTGTTGGAAGCAATTCTCTTTATTATCTGCCTATATTTTCGAGAATAAAAAAATTCCGAACAAGCAGATTTAATTTTGCCGCCTTTATTTTTGGCGGCGGCTGGTATTTCTACCGTAAGCAGTACCTGAAGGGTACGCTCATTACACTGCTTACCATGATTGTAACGATTGCACAATCTTTTGTGGATTACTTCTGGGCAAACGAGCTTTTTGAAAATTTAGAGAAAGCTTTAAGCGAATCGGGAGTAGCACTATCTTACACTGAGTACTATAATTGGATCGCACAGAATTATTCCACCCAACAAATCGCAATTATGTGTCTGCCATATATATTCTGGCTGATTCGACTTGCAATTATCGTATTCTGCGGAATATTTGCCAATAAGGGGTATTATAAGCATACGGTCAAATCTATCAAGAAAATCAAAAATAAAAACCCCGACCTTGAAAACAAGGAACTGTTCAAAAAGCTGACAAAAAAGGGCGGCATAAACCTTGGTCTTGCCGCTATGATTGTTACCTGCGAAAATATCATTTGTATGGCTGCTGCCTACTTTTTTACGACGATAAAATAATTATTTTTTCACCAAGGAGGAGAAAAAATGAAAGTTACGAAAGCTGTTATCCCTGCGGCAGGTCTTGGTACAAGAGTACTACCCGCAACAAAAGCAATGCCCAAAGAAATGCTTACGATTGTTGATAAGCCTGCAATACAGTATATTGTGGAGGAAGCTGTCAATTCGGGTATCACGGATATCCTGATCATCACCAACAGAGGAAAGGGCGTTATTGAGGATCATTTCGATCGCTGCCCCGAACTGGAAGAAAGACTTCTTGCTTCGGGCAAGCAGGACGTTTATGATGAAGTTGTTTCCATTTCAAAACTTGCCAATATCTATTTTATCCGCCAGAAGGAAACTAAAGGTTTAGGTCATGCCGTTAATTGCGCACGTTCCTTTGTAGGTAACGAGCCGTTTGCTGTTTTGTATGGCGATGATGTTATTATCGGAGATGATCCTGCCTGCGGACAGCTAATCAGAGCGTATGAAAAATACGGCAAGGCTGCTGTTGGTATCAAGGCTGTTCCCGAAACTGATATCCATAAATACAGCTCGCTCAAAGTGGAGCATCTTGAAGACAATCTTTTCAGCTGTACCGATATGGTAGAAAAGCCGCAAAGACCAGAAGATGTTCTCTCGCTTTACTCCATTCTCGGCAGATGTGTGCTGACCCCCAATATATTTGATATTCTTGATAATACTGCTCCTGGTGCTGGCGGAGAAATTCAGTTGACTGATGCTATGCGCTGCCTTGCACAGACAGTCGGTATCACAGGTGTTGACTATACCGGCAAACGATATGACATGGGCGATAAACTTGGTATTCTTCAGGCAACTGTGGAAATCGCTCTGAAAAACCCAAATCTCGGTGAAGCGTTCAAGGCTTACCTCAAAGAGATCGTTCCTACACTTTAATATTTTTGAGTGCATAACCTTACAAACAGATTTGCATTTCATTTTTACGATTACTATTTTTTGACAAACACCCTTGACTTTTGCGGTCAGGGGTGTTATAATTTTATTTGTTATGTGTATGCGTAACTATCCTTGCTCCCTTCGAGGGGGCCAAATGTCCGGAAGGAGGTACAGAAAATGGCAGTTATCAATTCTTATGAAGCCGTTTACGTTGTTTCTTTGAAGCAGGGTGAAGAGGCTGTAGCAGAAACTGTTAATAAGTTC
>ONGS01000048.1 GCA_900317395.1 uncultured Eubacteriales bacterium
ATTATTACCTTGCAAATAATACTCTGTTTTATCATCAAGCGGCGTTGCGGAATTTCTTCCAAAATAAAAGCCTTTCATGTAAAACGGAAGAAACTGAGATAAATACTTTTGAGTATGTCCGCTTGAAAAACCATCCACTACGGCAAATGTACCTTCCTCAGCCATTCCACATTTCCGGGTATACTGCTTAAAACCTTCCCTTGATTTCTCTGCATTATTTTTAATCCGGCCCATGTATTTTTCAATGTAATCCGACATAGACTCCTGTTCTTTATACGGAAGTATTTCTTCAACCGGAATCTGATAAACATTTTGCATCATTTCAGAAGTGCCGATTCCCGTCGTTTTAACAAACTCTATGATATGTTCCGTTTCCTGCGGCAAATCGGAACAACATAAAAATGCAGCGTGACGGTTGGCATAAAAATAAATAGATTGTGGAAGAGAAAAACGTTCTTCTATATTTTTATAAACATTATAAGAAATCCATCCATCCCTTGCAAAAAACAATACGCCATCAAAAGTGTTCTCCCGCAACTTTTGAATCAGCCATACCATATGACCTACGACCAAAGTAGCAACCACACTGATGCCAAAGCGTTCTATCTGTTTTTCAACCGTCCATTCCATCAGATTCGGATTTTGGAAGGGATTCCGGAAAATTACTGACAAAACCAGACCGAGCAGGCAACGCTCCATCAGATTGGAAGCTGTGCGTATACTGTCTGCCCATCCCCTGCCGGCAGCCATTTCCAAAACAGATGGAACAACAATGCTCTCAATTCCAACCGCCTCACAGTCGGTTCCGTCAGTAACCGGATTGTCACCAATATGAAGAATTCGACCCGGATCACTGCAAAACCGGAACAGTTCTTCATAAAGACCGGAATGTTTACCTTTTTCAATATCGCAGGATACAAGAATCTTTTCATAACCTGAGATCCCGTTTTCTGAAAGAATTCTGTTTAATACCTTTTCAGAGATATACATGTCGCTGGTCAGAACTATCTGTTTCCCGGCTTTTTGTGCAAAACGCAGCAGTTCCACAACCTCCGTCCGCGGAAATAGCACCTTCTGTTCTGTTTCCAGTTCCAGCGCCTGCATTTTATCACTCAGTTCGCCATTCCAGTTTAAACAATCCCCTATCCAGGCATAAATCTGACTGAGATTACAAAAAGGAATATCCTCTTCCGCTTTTAAACGAACTGAAACATAACCTTCTACATCATAACCCAATAACAGCGCCTTCTGTTCCGTTAAATAGAACACGTCCTGCGGATAAAGCGTCTTACGCACCAGCAGCGTATCAAAAACATCAAAAGAAATTAAGTCTTTTTCCAATATTCGTTTTTCAATGCATTTCTTTAAATCACGGAAAAAGGAATAACTCTGTTGTACCGCTCTTTTTCCCGGTACCATGTTCTCAAAATTCCGATTATCAAGAAAACGAAATGTATCAATTCCATAATAACGGGGAAGGATAAATTCATTTGCCAGACCGGAACCGAAATACATAATTTTCTTTTCCGGATTGCTTTCCTTCAATCTTCGAAACGAAAGATCTTCTCCTTCTCTACGAATCAACTCACGTTCTTTATCAAGAAGCAGTCCATATTTTTCTAATGATTTTATCTGAATATCAGCGGGAAAAGATTTCCGCAGGCTAAACTTTATCTCTTTGTGCTGTTCACGCAGATAATGAATCAACTCGCAGAAAAAGTCCCGGGCTGCTATATTTTCATGTATTATAGATGGACGCAAAACGGTATCCATTACTTCAAACGAAATAATGTCATAGGAAAAACACAATGTTTTTGCATCTTCTAAACTCGGTTTGGTCGTGGTTTCAGCTTCGTAGTGCAATAAAAACTCATCCAACCCATACATATTGTATAGTTTTATATCATTTTCCCTGCAAAGGCGGCGGACAGCATGAAACGCTTCTACCGCATATTTCACCCTTTCCGTGAGGATAATTAAGTCCAAATCCAATGTGGGAATATCTTCTTCCTTAAGAACCCGGAGTCCATGAAAAGACCCGTCATCAAAAGGTTCCAGACTCATAATGCCGATAAAATGAAAAGAATCTGCAAAATTTTCAATAATTGCTTCCGCATAATTACGGGAACCGTGTAAAACGATTCGTTTCTTCCGAAAAGCCGCAAACCGTTCTGCAAAGTTAGCAATTACATATTCAACTTCCGTCATACTCTCTTCCTCATGAAATATTATGTGTTTTCGCTATTGTGTCACGTAAACACTGTAACGCCAGCCAAGTTGTTCCAGTGTTTTCTTCATTTTCTGACGTGCCGCACCTTTAACCGCAATTACCGCAACACGATTTGCTTTTGGCTCGACCTCATTAATCTGAAATACTTCCCGACCAAGTAATACATCCGGATTGCTTTCTTTACTGGTAACAAGGAAACCTTCTACAATATATCCGTTATTTATCAGAACCTGATAAACACGCTTACCAACAATGCCCGCGCCGTATATCCATATATGATCATTTTTAGAAACCGGTACACTGAGTTGTTTAAGTAATCCCTGGTAAAACGGCACTCTAAGAATTTTCGCATATGAATAGTACAGGTACGCCCTGAGCTGCTCCTCCGTCTGAAACCATTTACCCGGCTCCGCTTCTTTGGAAAAAAGTGTAAAAAAACGTTCCATGCACTCATACATATGCATTATTCTTATGTGAGCGCCTTTACCGGTATAGCCGATTTCTTCTACAAGGTCAACCATAGCGCAATATGTTACAAAATACCCATGAAAATCCTTGGGATGAGCAGGTCTGGTCATAACGGAATCTTCCCGATAGCGGCGGATGAAATAGTCTTTAGGTAGATAACGAACTCTTTGCGCAAGTAACGCTCCTTTAAAAGTAAAAAATTCATCTTCGTGTTCGGTATGTTCCGGTGAGAAAACCTGATTGTACAAAAGAAACTCTCTTCTCCAAAAAGTCCTTTGCACATAACTGATCCAGTCCCCCTGCTTCATGAAAAGTTCAAAAAGAGCAGGTCCCGAATATACACAGTTATCATACTTCCCATGCCG
>ONGS01000014.1 GCA_900317395.1 uncultured Eubacteriales bacterium
TAACGGCTGAAAATACAGCATAGAATGTAATATATACACACCAAAGGTTGTACCTGCAATAGTATTAACGATTTTCAGGTTAGTCTTTGGCAAATCAAGGAAAAACACAAACAGTGCTGCTGAAGCAAGAATATTGAATATATAACAATAACTCCACGCCCTTTGACTAAAGTAAGGCAGGAAGCTGGATACTGTAGTCGCAGAGCAGGAAACAGCAAAAACTGTAAGCGAAATAAATCGCGTCTTTTTCGTATTTTTAAATGAAATATACTTCCTGATATATGAGGAAATAAAGTACAAAGTTATAAAATTGGTTATACCATAACCACCATCATGAATAGGTGCACCAGCAAAGAACGATGGCCAGATAGAAAAAAGCATGATTTGGATAAAAATCAAAAACTCATGAGATTTTTTATTCAGACAGTCTAATAATTTGTTTATAAATGGAGCAATAATCAGTAGTATGATATATGTTTCCAAAAACCATCTCAAACCTATAAAGAAAGGGAAAAAAGCAAAAAACAACTCTTGTACAGAAAACGTATATTGTCCCATTGCAGTTGCAATTCCGAAACATGAGAGATTATAGAATAGCATAACAAGATATAAATCAACAGCTTTCCTGAGCCCGGTTGTTTTTGCTGACAGCATAAAATAACCGCTTATAAGAACAAAAACATTAACGGAAGTGATACAAATTGATTCAAAGATATGGGATGAGATGATATTCACTTTTAGTGCTGTATTTAATCCGCCCCCTATCGTTTTATTCATATAATGGAGACCGATCACCATTATCATAGAGATAATACGTAATATTTCAAGAGTCGAATTCCTGCTATTATTCATTTCCTAATAAACTTCCTATAAACGTATACTATAATGACTACTATTGTGAAAATTCTTATTTGATTATTGCCCTTTTTAGATTGCCGATAGGGGATGTTGCTATCATTCGTCTGACCACAGTGTATATTCTGTCCTTCGCATAACGTCTTTCCAGTTTATTCCAACTGAGCATATCCAAGTCAGAAAAGAAATGGTCTCTCTCATCCGGTCGCCTTACCGAGTCTACCAGTACAGGGTTATATGGAAAAGCCCGTTCAAAATCTACAGGGAACACAGACATGCTCCTGCATATTTGTTCAAAAAGAAGTCTTCCCTTTTCCGTATGAACCAGTGCCAGGGAAACGCCAAGATCATATTCTATCTCCGGCAGAATCTGGTCCGCTCCCCAAAGATCCCCCATCGTAAGATCGGAGAAAAAGCCCTTTTTTTTGACTCGGCAATGATAGCAGGACTCCCGTAAACATACGCTTTTCAGAAACATAATCAAATAAGGGTCTTCCCTTAGAGAACAACGGTATATTTTCCCATTTTCCGCCGTAATCTTCATACTGAACTTCTTCCATCCCTCTGTCTTATCTCTGAAGCTGACGGCTATGGCTCTGCTGCCCAATTTAATAAGTATGTGTTTCAGATAGGATTGCCATAATAAGGATGGCGGTGTTCCATGGCAAATCACATCTGCGCATATCAATCTTTCATGATCCCTGCCCAAAAAGCCCTTCAATCCTGCGATCTGGCACGGTGTTCCGGTAAAAAGTACCCACCTGCCCTGATTCAACTGTTCCCTGACTGCAGGATAACAATTCTCCAAGTCAGACTGCGTGTATTTTGACCCTCGAAGCGCACTCAGTTCTTCGATAGTTTCCGCCATTATGTGATGGACCCTGCTGAAATCCGCAGTGAATGCTGCTCCGAAAACACAGCCGCCTCTTGCAATAATTTCATCCGCCAAAGCTGAAAATAAACCGCCGGAAGAGCTGTCCTTCAGAACACCCTGATCCTGATTCACAACAGCCCAGGCCTGTCTTCTGCCATCTTTCGCTGATGCCGCCTGTAATATCGGGCATACTTTCTCACATGCACCGCAATTCACACAGTTTTCCTCTTGGATCTGCGGATACAGAAACCCCTCATTATTTTCGGTCATTCTGATGCAGTGCTTCGGACAGATATTTGCGCATGCGCTGCAGCCGCAACATTCCTTTCCAACTCTGGCTATCATTTCAACTCCCACTATTGTTTCTTTCCTTTTTTCATCTTCCGGACAAAGCTTTGAATCAGTTCTTTTTCATAATCATTCATACTAAACAGCCATACAGAACATGCATATACTGACATGTATATCAAAATACACATTGCCATACGCAGGAAAGAAGTCATCGGAAAGACCTTCGTTATCAAAATGCCGAATAAAACCGGAGGAATCA
>ONGS01000097.1 GCA_900317395.1 uncultured Eubacteriales bacterium
CAGATAAAAGCCAATATCAGATAAAACAACCTCTCGGTTTCACTGCGAAACTGAGGGGTGTTTTTTGTGATGATCCGGGATCTTTGTCTATATTAATTTGTAGACAAACATGCGGGTGCAGGGGCTTTGCCCTAATTTCTTTCTGAAAATCAGAAACAGATTCAAGCGGAAAATTTTGTTCGCTTTGACTGCCGATATTGAAAAATTCGATACAATATGATACAATAACAGTATCTATAAAAATACCGAGTATGCTCGGAGATGGGTGGATAAAATGGCAGTAAAAAGAATTTTTGTGGAAAAGCGCAGCGGATTTGATGTCGAAGCATCAAATCTTACGGCAGACCTTCAGAAAAGTTTAGGCCTTACGGCTGTGGAAAAAGTAAGAATTATCAACCGTTATGATATCAGCGGTATCGATGGAGAGGATTTTGAAAAGGCGAAAAAAACGATCCTCAGCGAAACTAATGCCGATGTTGTATATGATGAGGTACTTCCCGAGAACAGCGAGTACCGTATATTTGCTACCGAGTACCTCCCCGGTCAGTATGACCAGAGAGCTGACTCTGCTGCTCAGTGTGTTCAGTTGCTGACTCAGGGCGAAAGACCGCAGGTCGTTTCTGCTAAGGTGATCGGTGTAAAGGGAAATATTACGGATGCGGATTTTGATAAGATCAAGCATTATCTCATTAACCCTGTTGAATCCCGTGAAGCATCTCTTGAAAAGCCTGAATCTCTTGATTTAAAGTCAGAGATTCCAGCTAATGTGGCAACGGTCGAGGGTTTCATCAAATGGAATGATGATGAAATGAAAGATTATTTCGACAGCATGGGTTTTGCTATGACGCTTTCGGATTTGAAATTCTGCCGTGATTATTTCCGTGACGATGAACACAGGGATCCTACCGTGACAGAACTTCGTGTGATCGACACCTACTGGTCTGACCATTGCCGTCATACCACTTTCCTGACAAGACTTGAAAAAATAGAGATCGAAAAAACAGAACTTACTAAAACAATAGAGGATGCTCTTGCGCTTTATTATGAAAGCAGAGAGGAAATCTACGGCAAGGACAGCACAAGAGATGTTTCCCTGATGGATATGGCACTTGTGGGCATGAAGCTTCTTAAAAAGAGAGGATTGATCCCGGACCTCGACCAGAGTGATGAAATCAATGCCTGCTCGATTGAAGTCCCCGTTACCATTGACGGCAAAACAGAGCAGTGGCTTGTTCAGTTCAAAAACGAAACACATAACCACCCGACAGAAATTGAACCCTTTGGCGGTGCGGCTACGTGTCTTGGCGGTGCGATTCGTGACCCGCTTTCGGGCAGAGCCTATGTCTATCAGGCAATGCGTGTTACCGGCTCGGGTGACCCGACTGTTCCGTTTGAAAAAACAATGGAAGGTAAGCTTCCTTCCAGAAAAATCACAACCGGTGCGGCACAGGGCTACAGCTCCTACGGCAACCAGATTGGTCTTGCCACAGGTCAGGTAACAGAACTTTATGACCCCGGTTATGCCGCAAAACGACTTGAAATTGGTGCTGTAATCGGTGCCTCTCCAAAAGAAAATGTTGTCAGAGGTGTTCCGTCTCCCGATGATGTTATCGTACTTTTGGGCGGAAGAACAGGCCGTGATGGTTGTGGTGGTGCAACAGGCTCTTCAAAGGCTCATACTATGGATTCTATCGAAACCTGCGGTGCAGAAGTACAGAAGGGTAATCCTCCGACAGAAAGGAAAATTCAAAGACTCTTCAGAAACAAAACCGTTTCCACAATGATAAAACGCTGTAACGACTTCGGTGCAGGCGGCGTATGCGTTGCGATCGGTGAACTTGCAGACGGTCTGACGGTTGACCTCGACAAGGTAACAAAGAAATATGACGGTCTTGACGGTACCGAGCTTGCTATTTCGGAATCACAGGAAAGAATGGCAGTTGTTCTTGAAGCAAAAGATGTTGAAAGATTTATCGCAGAAGCAGACAAGGAAAATCTGGAAGCAAAGGCAGTTGCTGTTGTTACCGAAAGCCCTCGTCTGACGATGACATGGAGGGGCGATACAATAGTTGACCTTAGCCGTGAGTTCCTCAACACTAACGGTGTTACACAGGTTGCACAGGCTTATATTACTGCGCCCAACGCAGAAAATAATTACCGCACCCACGCTCCCGAAATTCTCAAAGGCAAAGATACAGCCGAAAGCTTTAAACAAAACCTTGGCAGACTGGAAGTGTGCTCACAAAGAGGTCTTGCAGAACGCTTTGACGCAAGTATTGGTGCATCTACCGTTCTCATGCCGTTCGGAGGAAAAACACAGCTGACCCCCGAAGAGGCTATGGCGGCAAAAATTCCGCTTCTTGAGGGCGAAACCGATGATGCGACCGCTATGGCGTTCGGTTATATTCCCGGCATTGCAAAATGGAGCCCGTTCCACGGTGCAGCATTTGCGGTAACGGAATCTCTTTCAAAGCTTCTTGCTATCGGTGCAGATCCGTTGACGTCAAGACTGACTTTCCAGGAATATTTTGAAAGATTGCATGATGTTCCTTCCCGTTGGGGCAAGCCTGCGGCAGCACTCCTTGGTTCACTTGTGGCACAAATTAAACTCGGACTTCCCTCTATCGGCGGCAAAGACAGTATGTCGGGTTCGTTTGAAGATCTTGATGTTCCGCCAACACTTGTTAGCTTTGCGGTTGCTATGACAAAGGCATCTAAGACCATTTCGGCAGAGTTCAAAAAGGCAGGCTCTAAGGTTATCTATGTTCCGGTTCCCGAAGATAAAGCAGCACAACTGCCCGATTGGGATAAGCTGAAAGAGATGTACCGTGCGGTTTATGCACTGATCAACAGCGGCAAAGTTCTTTCTGCTTCTACCGTTAAGGAAGGCGGCGCAGCGGCGGCTGTTGCAAAGATGTCTTTCGGTAACAAGATTGGATTTACCTTTGCCAACAAGCTGTCAGATGATGAACTGTATGCTCCGCTTTCGGGTTCTCTGATTCTTGAACTGGCAGACGGCGCAGAACTGACAAAGGATGTTCTTTATTACGATCTGGGTACGACAACCGAAACCAATACGATCGTTGTAAATGGTGCAGAGCTTGATATTGACGAACTGATCAAAGCGTGGAGTGCAAAGCTTGAAAGCGTATTCCCGACAAAGGCACATTGCCCTGAGATCAGCCGTGATATTCCGCTTTACACAGAAAGAAACAGTGCTTCTCCTGCTATCAAAGTTGCAAAGCCGAAGGTATTTATTCCGGTGTTCCCGGGTACAAACTGCGAGGTGGACACTGCAAGAGCCTTTGCAAAGGCAGGCGCAGATCCCCGGCTTCTGATTGTACGCAATCTTACACCGTCAGCGATTGAAGAAACGATTGAAGAAATGGTTAAGCTCATTAATGACTCACAGATCATCATGCTTCCGGGTGGTTTTTCAGGCGGTGACGAGCCTGACGGATCGGGTAAATTTATCGCAACGACCTTCCGCAACCCGAGAGTAAGTGAAGCAGTTAACAATCTGCTGAAAAAACGTGACGGTTTGATGCTGGGGATCTGCAACGGTTTCCAGGCACTGATTAAACTCGGTCTTGTACCGTATGGTGAAATCAGGGAGCTGAAAGAGGACGATGCAACGCTTACCTACAATACTATCGGCAGACATATTTCACATATGGCTTACACAAGAGTAACATCTGTAAAATCACCTTGGCTTTCGGGCGTTAATGCAGGCGATGTATTTTCTATTCCAATCTCACACGGCGAAGGCCGCTTTGTGGCAAGTGATGAACTGCTGGATACGCTCATCAAAAACGGTCAGATTGCAACTCAGTATGTTGATCTTGACGGTAAGCCGTCAGGCGATATTGAATTCAATACTAACGGTTCTGTATGTGCAATCGAGGGTATCACCAGCCCCGACGGACGTGTTCTCGGAAAAATGGGACATTCCGAGCGTAAGGGTGAGAATCTCTATTTCAACACACCGTTTGAAAAAGACCAGAAGCTTTTTGAAAGCGGCGTAGCGTATTTTAAGTAAAAAAACAAATCGGTAAACGGAACAAGCGTACTGTTTACCGATTTTACTATATTGTGATTTTGCTAAGATTATTGTATAGCTAAACTATATCGCAGACGGGGTTATGGTTGTATTTAATATCAAACAGAAGTGATTTTATGACCATGGAAAGAAACAGTTGGTATAAAAATTATGATGAAATTTTCAGAAAATGAGGGATCACAATATACGCAACTTAATCCGATGATGTGCAAAAATATAATAATAAATTGTAAGTTGCAGTGTGAAAATTTTAAAGATTGGGTGCTGGTTAAATAATTTGTCTTGCATTTCCAGCAATTTTATTGTAAAATGTTATAAATATTATATAGAAAGGCGGATCATTATGCAAGCTTCTGTTAACCAAAAGGGAGAAGAAATGGTATTGCAGAAAAGTGCGGAAAATACTTTGAAAAATCTTTCTGCAAGATCAATGCTGCTTCTTGTTTGTTCATTGGGCGTACTTACATTATTTACGCTTATTAAAATCATTATTATGGCTGCCTCCTCCGATATGAATCCTTTTTTGACATCCATATATTATTTTGCCGGACGAGGTGCAGAACCTGTTGTAAATGCTGTTGCCGGACTGTTCATCTTTGTGTTTCTTGTATTTTCAGCCTTTTCGGTTCTGTTGATTTACAGGGGAGGAAAAAGAAATGATGTCAAATCGGTAAAAGCAGGTTTGCGTATGCTCAAAGGAATATTGACTTACGCATTGATCATGTCGATTGTTTTTATTCTTGTTTCCCTTTCCTCCGTATCGGTAATGTATCAGGCTGCCGCCATTGAACATAACGTTCATATGAATGATATGCCGTCAATGATTGATGCTGCACGGTACGCAAATGTCGGGGGAATGAGTTCTTATTCGTTGTTTGTGGGAACGGTCTTTTTTGGTGCAATTCTGATAGTATCGATCTTGTTTTTTTCCTGTTTTATTTCTGCCGTAAACAATACACTGTCCTGTCAGCCTGCGGGAACATCAAGCTGTATCGCTTCCCTGATCGTTTCCTGTGTAGGTGCATTCGTATTTTTTCTCTTCTTCTTTAAAGATTTAGGGGAATTGGTTATGCCTTCCGAAATAGGTTCGACAATTCAGTTTACTTATGTTGGAGGTGCGATCACCGATGTTATTTTAACAGCTGCATTGACCACATTTTTCGCAGCTGTTATATGGTTGGCGTTTTATTATCAATCGGGTATTCAGGCTGCACGCCGTGCTGCTGCTCCGTATTTTACCTATCCCTTTACCCAGCCTCCCGTTACCAATCAGAATCGACCTCCTCAGCGGCCGTCTGCCAATTACCGTCAGGTCACTGTTAACACAACAGCTGAGCCGGTAAATAATAATAACAACGATTCCAAAGATAATAATGAGAAATCATCGGAAAAAGAAACAAATCAGACGGATAAATAAAATTTTTTCGGAGTTGCCAAAAGCAACTCCGATTTTTATTGCCGCACCAAATCTCAAAGAATTTATGCGTAGCAAAAAAGTGCAAATATTGCGTCAGACAAGAAAAAAATCAAGATTTAGTTGGGGGAGCAATATTGACGGAAAACGATTTATGGAATATAATTACATCAGGTTATTTTTTGGAGGTATCTTATGAATCAACCATTTATGTTTGCACCGCCCTTGAACCCTTATGCGGATAATGAAAAATTTATTAAAAAAGCATTTTCACCCCGTCTTGTCATTTATGTGCTGATTACCATCGGCATCATACTGATCCAGTTGGTTTATTCGGCTGTCAGTATATCTAATTACAGCACAAGAGGAACAACCTTTGCAACAGACCAAGAAGAAGAATTGCTTCTGCGATTTTTTACAATGGGTACAGTTATCTCCTATGTCATACAGATTATTTTCTTCTTTTTGGTTCTGATCGCATTTTTCATTTTATTTGACAATTTAAAAAACAGCGAAGCTCCCCCTCTCCCAAGGTCATTTCCGACCTTGCTAAGACTTTTTCTGTTCGCAGCACTCTTCCGTTCGGGAATTACTGTTCTGAATACTCTTACAACAGGAACGAACGATTTGTTAAGCGACAATGCAGACACAACAGATTTTCTGTCATCAGACCTGGCTTCGCTGCTGATAGAAGGACTTCCTGCCCTGCTGACATTCCTCTGGGCATTGTCTGCATTGATACTGATTCGATCTTTCGTCAGAACAACCAGAGCCATGGGACTTTTTCCAAAGGGCGCAAGAGCTTATATTGTCATTAGCAGACTTTTTGCAGCTTCTCAGTTTTCCCTTGGTGTTATATACTACATAAATAATTTCAGCGGAGGAATGTTTTCCGTCTCAGATGGGGATGTATCCTATACTGCCGAATGGCTTCGCTCCGATGGTACAGCTGCCATTATGTTTGTCGTGTATTGTGCTGTCACAGCAGCGGCGGTACTATTCACTTCATTGTTTGCAAAAGCCTATTACAAAGCTGTCAGATCAGCAGAGAGGACAATACAAGCAAACGGTACAAATATGTATATGAACGGCACAGG
>ONGS01000112.1 GCA_900317395.1 uncultured Eubacteriales bacterium
CCCATCATTGCATATGTCACGGACGACACGTGTATTTGTCCTGTCCCCAATTTGATCACCTCGCTTTTATTACCATAGTATGCAAAAATGATACAATTTGTAACCGGTCAGTCATCAGGAAAAAATTCTATTGAAAAAATCCGAAAAAACTGTTGCTAAAATTAAATGTTATGTTAAAATAGATATAGAAGATTAGTGGTTAGTGGTTAATGGTTGGTTTCTCAGATATAGAACGAGCAGCAGATGGTCGGGATTTTTCAACCTTAACCCTCTTTTAAAGGGGCGGTAGACTTTGTGGGAAGCGTTAACATCGGCTTACACATCCTTTATGGATCAGATGAGCCTTTTTCATGCTACAGATGTGCTTGACATTTTGATAGTGACTTTTATTATATACAGCTTGATAAAAATTATGAGGGAAACAAGAGCAGAACAGCTGGTCAAGGGTATTCTGATCATTTTGGTCGCTTTTGCTGTTTCCAATCTGTTTAACCTGAGAATGTTGAATTCACTCTTTACATCTTTTTTCCAGTTCTCGGTGCTTGCGGTGCTGATCGTGTTTCAGCCCGAACTCCGAAGTGCACTTGAACATATCGGCAGAAGTAAGATCGCTAAATACTGGAATGGAATTTCGACTATGACGGTTGAGGAAGAGCAAACAAAACAGGTGAGAAAGTGTATTAATTGTGTTGCCGATGTTGCCGCTAACTTTCAGCGATCTAAAACAGGGGCATTGATCGTGTTTGAGCGGCAGACAAAATTGGGGGAAATTATCGATACGGGTACGATCATTGATGCTGAACCGTCCGTACCGATGATAGGAAATATATTTTTTAACAAAGCACCTCTGCATGATGGGGCAATGATAGTGAGAAAAGGAAAGGTATATGCCGCAGGCTGTATTCTTCCTCTTACGAAAAATAACGATATCAGCACGGATCTGGGTACACGTCATCGTGCGGCTTTGGGAATCAGCGAAAACAGCGACGCTGTGATCGTTGTTGTTTCCGAAGAAACAGGAACAATCTCCATTGCAAAAAATGGTGTGATTACACGAAATTTTTCCAGAGAAACATTAAGTACCGCCCTGGAAGAGGAACTGATCCCAAAAGAACCCGAAAAAACCGAGCGTGTTCCCCTGAGAAGCGGCAGAACGAAGGGAAAGGGGAATCAAGTTGAAAAGTAGATTCAGTATAGGAAAGCTTTTTTACAATGATAAATTTGTCATGTTTTTTTCGGTGCTTTTAGCCTTCGGTATCTGGGTTTCTGTTTCAAGCGGAACAACACAGGTTTCAAAGAATTTTATCGAAAAAATACCAATCAGTATGCCTCAGCTTGCCAATGACCTGAAATTTTACGGTGTGGACAACAGCCTGACTGCAAAGGTGCGTGTTTTAGGAAATGCTTTGATTGTCAGAGATCTTACCGCAGACGATATTGAGGTAAGCCCTGTTGATGATATTGCAAAAATCACAGGCCCGGGGTATTATGAGCTGAAACTCAGTGCCCAAAAGGGCAGTATGAAATCTGATTATGAATTTATCGAAAATACATTGTCTCCGACAAGCATCAACGTATATGTTGACCGTGAGGGAGAGGGAGATTTTGAGATTTCTTCCAGCGGCATCATTGCTTCAACAGACAGCAGTCATCATATCGATACGATCGTTCTTGCACAGAAGAAGGTCCATGTGGAAGGTCCGGAAAGTGAAGTGAATAAAATCGCAAAGGCTGTCGCTGTTTATAATTTTAGTGGTGCGCTGACAGAAACACAGAATGTGGAAGCAGATATTGTATTATATGATAAAAACGATGAAGTGATTGAAAGTGATTTTCTGAAAATGGATATCAGCAAGGTTAATGTGAGTGTTCCTGTGCTGGATGTCAAAAATCTGAATGTCATCCCTGTTTTTTCCAATGCACCGGATTCGTTTGATGTTGCTGAGGCAATGAAAGACGGCATTATCACAGTTGATCCTTCCAATATAGAAATCGCCATTCCGAATGATACCGATGAGGTTACAGACGAAATGACTACCAAAGAGATTGACTTGTCAAAAATCAATCTTGCTAACAATGAATTGACGGTTGACCTGAGTATACCGTCGGGTGTGCGAATGAATGACATTGAAAATGCGAAAGTTACCTTTGACAACGCAAAACTTACTTCAAAGAAAATCACCGTTAAAAACTTTGAGCTGATCAATCCTGACGAAAGATATATCACTACGGTGTTGACAAAATCTATAGAGGTTACTGTAATCGGAGAAAGCAGTCAGATCAAAAATCTGACAGCGGCTAATATCACGGCAAATATTGATATGAGCGATAAGCAGGGCTTTACAGGCAGTACCACAATGAATGTCAAGCTGAGCTTCAATGCAAAATACAATTATTGTTGGGCATACTGGGAAGACGATGAATCCAATTATAAGGTCAATGTTAATGTAACAGAAAAAACAGAAACCTCCAAGGAATTAAGCGAATAAAAGACGGCAGGCGAAATGCCTGCCGTTTTTATTTTGGTATGATACGTTCCGGTTTTGTTCGGAATATACTCGTGAACCGGAAATCTGTTTCCTCGATCCGGACTTCTGACCACTTATTTTTCATTAAGAAGTTTTGTAAGTTCATTCATAAACGAATGGATATCCTGAAACTGTCTGTAAACAGAGACAAAGCGCACATAAGCAACCTCATCAAGTTCTTTGAGATATTCCATGGTATATTCGCCGACCTGAACGGAGGAAATTTCACGCTCCACTCCGCTGTACAGTTTTGATTCCACCTTGTCAATGACTTCATCGATCTGGTCAACAGAGATGGGTCTTTTTTCGCAGGCACGCAAAACACCGTTGGTCAGCTTTTCACGATTGTATGGCTCTCGTGACTTATCACGCTTGACAATCATCAGCGGTGTATTTTCAACGATTTCATAGGTAGTAAAGCGTTTCGCACAGTTGAAGCATTCTCTTCTTCGTCTGATGCGCTCGCCTTCATCTGTCGGTCTTGAATCTACAACCTTGCTGTCTTCACATCCGCAGTACGGGCATTTCATAAATAATATCCTCCTGTTAGTCTAATAAAAAATCTATTAAAAAATTCTTTGGACTGCGCCAATTCGGAAAGCTCCGAATAGCTGTTTGCGTAAACCTCAATAATAATATCTCCGCTGTAAGCGATGTTTTCAGGTGTATGAAAAAATTTTGTATATATAATCGAAATATCCTTTTCGCTAAGAAGTAATGCACACCGTGAAGTACTTGTAAAATCTGCCTCTGAGCAGTTTTGCTGTGCGGAAATACATTTTTCAAACTTTATACCGTCCGATAGTTTATTTCCTACTACCATAATAAAACTTTTTTTTTGATAAGTCAAACAAATAACGGAAAAAGTTTTATTTTTTTATGTAAATACTGCTATGAATAGTGGAATGAGGTTTATATAATATTCTCGATTGATAATATATTTGTGATATAAAATATGCTTGAATGAAAGGACTGACGGAATGAACGAATTGGATATATGACTACACTAATAAAAAAAGAGAAAAAAATAGTTATAAAAAATTAATAAAAAAAACTTGACAACGCAAAAAAAATGGTGTATTATAGATACAGATTTGAGAGAGATAACACCGAAAGGTCAAAGAAATATCTCTACAGTGATTTGATTTTTGATTACAAGAGTGAATAATTGACTGTCATACTTTCGATTATTCCTTTTCTTTCCTTTTTCCTTTTTTCTTTTTATTCCTTTTGACAGAAGGCACGGGGTTTTTGCTCTGTGCCTTTTGTCATGCGGCAATGAATTTGAGTCTGTGAAGAAACAGCAACTGTAGGGAGCGAATACGCGAATTGACAGCGGCGTTAATTTTATTTGCGCTTATTTGATAAAAGGTCTTTTGAAATTGGAAATAATATGTTATAATAGCAATAACTCTTACTCTAAACTATATTAATGAGCAAGTTCGACAAATATATAGTAAAGGGGAAGGTATCAGTTCTGCAGAAAGATACGGAACAAAGACCTGAATCCTGAATCTTGACTATTATGGTGATATAAATGCGAATAGCAATTTTTACGGAAGTAACAGAACCGTATGTAAGCGGCATATCAAGCTATGTTGATGTTCTCAAAAAAGGACTTGAAAGCGAAGGACATAAGGTGCTGATCGTCACATCCTCTCTCCACACCGAGCAGGCTGTTGTTAAAAGAGGTATTATCCGCTGTCCTGCCAGAAAATCTATTAACAAATACGGCTACGAATGTAAAGATATCAATGACAAACACGTCTATAACTTTTTGCTGAAATTCCGCCCCGATGTAATACATATTCAGACAGATACAAAAATCGGCTATATGGGCCTTACAATGGCAGACCGTCTCAGATGTCCCGTTGTTTTTACGGTGCATGATTATTTTCTCGATCGTTTTGCCGCTTCAAAATCATTTATTATATGGAAAATCAAAACTTTTTTTGAAAGACGTCATTTCTGCGATATGATTGATAATGCGCAGGTGATCACATCCTCCAATAAACGTGCCTCGCTTTTCATCCGTGCCGCAGGACGAAAAAGAAAAGTTCTGCTGGTTCCTATGGCAACGGATCAGAAACGCTTTGATTACAAAAAATCCGGTCCGCAGGCTATACGGAAAATGAGGGCAAGATTCGGTATACCCGAAAATGCAGTAGTAGCAGTTTTTGCAGGTGATCTCAGCGTTGAGAAAAATCTGGAATTTGTTTTGACTGCTTTTGCAAAGCATACAAGAGGGCGAGATAATATCCATTTTCTGATCGTAGGGGGAGGTACAGAGGCTTCCTACCTCAAAACACATTGTGCAAAGCTTCATGTAACCGACAGAGTGCATTTTACAGGGGCAGTTGCTCACAGCATTATGCCGAATATTTTTTCTGCCTCGGATATCTATGTATGTTCGTCCGATGACGGGCTGATGTCGATGTCTTTTGTAGAAGCAATGGCTTGTGGTCTGCCGGTTCTTGTTAAAGAAGATCAGGAAAAGTATGTATACAATATGGTTCGTGATGGTGTCAACGGCTTTATATATAACGATGAAGAAACTTTTGTGAAATATATCAAAACGGTTTCTTTGTTCAATGACGAAAAAAAGGCTCGTATGAAAAAAATTGTCAGAAACAGCCAGAAGAATACTACCGCTGAATATATGGCTCGCTGCATGGTCAAAGCATATCAGCAAGCTGTAAATGCTTTTGATGCAGAAAACGAACTTTGATCAGGGAGCAGGTTGGAGATTATGACAGTTCTCTTTTCTTAAGCTGCCCTTATTGGTGCAGTAATATGAGTGGGTAGACTGAATTTAAAATTAATCACCAACTACTAAATAATTTGTGATAAATTACAAAAAGCTCTTTAAAAAATAAATAAAATAGTTTATAATTAATATTATTAAATGGAAAGTAGGTGTTAATATTGGAACCTAAATTTTCGGTAAGTCTGACAAAAATAATTGAGCAGTTGTCGCTGGATGTCGCTTATATGCCGCATAATCCCGATGATATCCAGATTTATTCTAAGGATATTACAAGACCGGGACTGGAGCTGACGGGATTCCTTGACTTCTTTGACAATTCAAGAATTATCCTTTTCGGTAATACAGAAAACAGTTATCTGAACCGTTTTAGCTCAGAACAGCGTTTTCATGTTATTGACAGACTGTTTGCTTTACAGCCGCCGGCTATTCTTGTGACAAGAAATATTATTCCTTATGGTGAGCTGATGTCCGCAGCGGAAAAATATAAAATCCCCGTGCTGAGAACGCCCGAACCGACTTCCTCCGTATCGGCGGCACTGGTTAATTTCATGAGCGTGGAACTTGCACCAAGAGTGACAAGACACGGCGTTCTGGTGGAAGTTTACGGTGAAGGTCTGCTAATTGTGGGTGACAGCGGTGTCGGTAAAAGTGAAAATGCGATAGAGCTGATAAAAAGAGGTCATCGACTGATCGCTGATGATGCGGTTGAGATCAGAAAAGTATCAAATACGTCACTTATCGGTTCTGCACCTGAAAATATCCGCCATTTTATCGAACTTAGAGGTATCGGTATCATCAATGCAAGAAGACTTTTCGGTATGGGTTCTGTCAAGCTGACTCAGAAGATCGATATGGTCATTAATCTTGAAAACTGGGACAACAAAAAGGTTTACGACAGAATGGGTATGAGCAATGAAATGACGGAGATTCTCGGTAATAAAGTGCCGATCGTTACAATTCCCGTAAAACCGGGACGAAATCTTGCCGTAATCATTGAGGTTGCCGCTATGAATAACCGTCAGCGTAAGATGGGATATAATGCCGCAAGAGAGCTGTTTGCCGCTCTCGGACTGGAATATCCGGAGGAAGAAGAACAGAAAATTACAGAAATTGATTTCTGATAATAAATGATGCAAACTCACACATTATGATTTAGGAGCATATTATGATTAATAATGAATTTGCCGAATTGATAAAAAATGAGGAAGCCGAGGTTTATTTTGATGAACCGATGAATCTTCACACAAGCTTCCGTATCGGAGGAAATGCCGATTGTTTTTGTGAAGTGAAAACGGTTGAAGCACTGAAAAATATTATTGCGGCTTGTAAAAAATACAATACGGATTATTTTATTATCGGTCTCGGTTCTAATCTGCTTGTCAGTGACAACGGTATCAAGGGCGTTGTTATTAAGCTTTCGGGAGAATTTGACGAGATCGAACAAACAGGGAAAAATACCATTCGCTGTGGTGCAGGAGTCAGTCTGGCTGCAGTATGCGTTTATGCCAAAAACAACAGCCTCGGTGGTGCGGAATTCGCATGGGGGATCCCCGGATCTGTCGGTGGCGCTGTTTATATGAATGCAGGTGCATACGGCGGGGAAATCAAGGATATTGTCGTATCGTCAAGATATCTTGATGAAAACGGCGAAATTAAAGAACGGAAGGGAAAAGAACACGACTTTTCCTACAGGCACAGTGCTTATTCCGACAGTAGAAATATCATACTTGATGTAACTTTCGAGCTAAGCGAAAAAAATAAAAATGAAATTTTCTTTCTTATGCAGGATACAATGGAAAAGCGTAAGAAAAAACAGCCACTGAACCGTCCGAGTGCAGGCAGTGTATTTAAACGGCCCGAAGGGTATTATGCCGCCGCTTTGATTGAACAGTGTGGTCTGAAAGGGGTAAGCATCGGCGGAGCGCAGGTGAGCGAAAAACATTCGGGCTTTATTGTTAACAACGGCGGAGCTACCGCAAAGGATGTCAAAGAACTGATAGATCATATCAAAAGCGTTGTCAAAAGTAAAACAGGTGTTGATCTCCACTGCGAAATAAAATATGTAGGCTGAAAGATAAACAGGAAAAAAGATGAAAAAGGAAATGTTTGTAAATCGGGGTGATGACAGAAATGGAATTTATCATTATAACAGGACTTTCGGGTGCGGGAAAATCCGTTGCCATGAAAAATATGGAGGATATCGGCTATTACTGCGTTGACAATATACCGCCAATGCTGGTATCGATCTTTTATGAGCTTTGCGAAAAATCTACGGATGAGCATATGAAGAAAATTGCTGTTGTAACGGATATCCGTGCAGGGGATGTGTTTGACGATCTTTTTGCCTCTTTGGATAAGTTGAAAGCGGCTCATAAAAAATACAAGATACTCTTTCTCGATGCCCGTGACGATGTTCTTCTCAGACGTTTCAAAGAAACAAGAAGAAAGCATCCGTTGAGTGATAACTCCGCTTCCACGGAAGAGGCGGTTTATCTGGAGCGTGAACTGCTTATGCCTGTCAAGGCAAGGGCGGATTATGTGATCGATACTTCTTTGCTTTCGCCGACACAGTTGAAAGAGCGTATAACGGCACTGTTTCTGGGCAATATTTCGCTGGGACTGACAGTAACGTGTATGTCGTTCGGGTTTAAATACGGTCTGCCTGCGGAAGCCGACCTCGTCTTTGATGTACGGTGTCTGCCAAATCCGTTCTATATTCCCGAGCTGAAACCACACACGGGACTGGATTCCTGCGTTTACGATTATGTTATGCAATTTGAGCAGTCGAAAGGCTATGCGGAGAGAATGATCGATCTGGTTGACTTTTCTTTGCCGCTTTATCTTTCCGAGGGTAAAAGCCAGCTTGTTATTGCAGTAGGCTGTACGGGAGGAAAGCACCGTTCGGTGACGCTGACAAGAGTACTGTATCAGCATATTCTTGAAACGGGTCAAAGAACAATTGTACACCACAGGGATATCAATAAGCATTAACGGTGATAAAATATGTCGTTTTCAAAGGATACAAAAAATGAACTTTGCGGTGCGGAAATCAGTTCCGATCCCTGCCGACACTCTCTTGCTTACGGAATGGTGCTTTTTTCAAAGGTGTTTACGCCAAGTACCTTGTCCTTCACAACCGAGTGTCGGCCCGCCGCTCTGTTTTATTCCAATACACTTTCTTCGCTTACCTCGGCAATCGTGGATATCACTGTTACGCTTACCAGAAAAGGGAAGGAAAAAAGTCTTTTTACCCTTAGCGTTCCCGATACGGAGGACTGCGGACGCATCTTTGATTATTTTGGTCATGTCAGAACAGCGCCCAGTCTCAGAATCAACCGTTCTAATATCGAGGATGAGGATAGTCTTGCGTGCTTTTTAAGAGGAGCATTTCTTGTTTGCGGCAATGTTACCGACCCTGAAAAAGACTATCATCTTGAATTCGTCGTTCCACATATGAATCTTGCTAAGGATCTTAGCAAAATAATCAGTGAGATCGATGTCATGCCTGTTGAGCCGAACATTGTCAGGCGAAAGGGAAGTTATATCATATATATTAAGGGCAGTGATTGTATAGCGGATATGCTGACCTATATGGGTGCGCCAATGGCATCATTGGAAATCGTACAAAAAAAGATTTACAAATCTGTGCGCAATAAGGTCAACAGGCGAATCAATTCCGAAACCGCTAACAGCAATAAAACTGCACTTGCCGCTGCAAAACAAATCAAGGCAATCGAAACTATACAAAAAACACAGGGGTTGGCATCCCTTCCTGATGAGCTTCGGGAATTGGCAGAACTGCGGCTTGAAAATCCCGAATATAATCTTCGTGAGCTGGGGGAGGCATTGAGTATACCGATCAGCCGTTCGGGGGTTAATCATAGACTGACAAGGCTGATGACGATTGCTGAGGAAATAACTGAATCTTGAGATTTTGTATGTTTATTTATAAAAAAATTTAATTCAGGTATTGACAAAAGATGATGTTTGTGTTATGATAATAAAGCCGTCGGGAACGGCGGCAAACAGCAAAACGCTGGTGTAGCTCAGTTGGTAGAGCAGCTGATTTGTAATCAGCAGGTCG
>ONGS01000268.1 GCA_900317395.1 uncultured Eubacteriales bacterium
ACCACTCGCTTTCTTTTCTCAAAAAGTGCAATTTTGTCCATTGCACTTTTTGAGACTGTTTTTCACATCTATTATCTCATGATTTTTCAGTTTTGAAAGAGGGGTGGTTGTTGAGCGGTTACTCTGTTCCGTGGGAAGGCGACGATAATCCTCTGCTTATCAATGATCCTCGTTACTCTCCAGCGGGAGTATTGGCACCGAAAGCCAGGGGAGATATGGCATTCATTATGCATTCCCTTTCATGGTTATCTGCGAGCGGAACAGCAGCGATCGTTTGCTATCCAGGAATCATGTATCGAAGCGGCACGGAGAAGAAAATTCGTAAGTACCTGATTGAGAACAACTTTATAGACTGTGTGATCCAGCTTCCAGCAAACCTGTTTTTAAATGTACCAGGTGCTGTTAATATTTTGCTTTTGCGAAAGAACAAAATAGATAATAGCATTCTTTTCGTGGACGCATCCGGACAATTTGTCAAAGAAACAAAAAACAACCGCCTTTCAGAGGAAAACATCACGGCGATCGTTGAAGCGGTGTCGAAGAAAGAAGATAAAGAGCATTTTGCTTACCTCGCGTCCTTCGACGAGATCAAAAAAAACGACTTCAAACTCTCTGTTTCTATTTACGTCGAGCCGGAGGATACCCGCGAGATCATCGACATTAAAAAACTCAACTTGGAGATTGCCGAAATCGTCAGGCGTGAGGAAGTCCTGAGAGCAGAGATCGATAAGATCATAGCTGAAATCGAAGGAGGTCACGAAAATGACTAAACTCGAACAGCTGATCAAAGAGCTCTGCCCGGATGGGGTGGAGTATAAAACAATTGGAGATATAGCTATTGATATATATCGTGGCTCAGGAATCAAGCGTGATCAGGTTACCTCCGATGGTATACCTTGTGTTCGTTATGGTGAGATATATACGACTTATAATCTTTGGTTTGACGAATGTGTATCTCACACAAAAACAGAGTATGTGCAATCGCCTAAGTATTTTGATCATGGTGATATTCTCTTTGCTATTACCGGCGAAAGTGTTGAGGAAATAGCAAAATCAATAGCGTACACAGGACATGAAAAGGGTTTAGCCGGAGGTGATATCGTTGTCTTGAAACATAAACAAAATCCAAAGTATCTCTCTTATGTTTTGTCCACACAAAGATCTCTAAGACAAAAGAGTGCAGGAAAAGTGAAAGCCAAAGTCGTTCATTCTAGTGTACCAGATATCAAATCCATCATTATTCCTTTGCCTCCGCTTGAGATACAGTCGGAGATTGTTAGAATCCTTGATAGGTTTACAATGGAGCTTTCCAAAGAGTTAGTCAATGAGCTTAATTCTAGGAAAAAGCAGTATGATTATTATAGTAAAGTTTTACTTAGCTTTTCTGAAGAAACAAAACATAAAAAACTAAGAGAATTAGTTAATTTTAGAAATGGAAAAGGGCACGAGAAGATTATCTCTACAGACGGAAAATATGTTGTCATTAACTCTAAATATATCTCAACAAATGGGAAAGTTAAGAAATATTCAAATAATCAGATTTGTCCGTTGTTTATTGATGATATTCTTATGGTGATGAGCGATCTACCTAATGGAAAAGCTTTAGCGAAATGCTTTTTGGTAGATAAAGATGATACATTTACACTAAATCAAAGAATAGGAGCATTTCATATAAAGACAAATGACATAATTACAAGGTTTCTTTTTTACGTTTTAAATAGAAACAGTCAGTTGTTACGATATGATAACGGAGTGGATCAAACAAACCTAAGAAAAGACGATATTTTGGATATCAGTATTCCTGTACCTCCAATTGTAGAGCAACAAAAAATCGTTGATATTCTCGACCGCTTAGACAAACTCTGCAACGATATCACCAAGGGAATCCCCGCCGAAATCGAAGCACGACAAAAGCAGTATGAATACTACAGAGATAAACTGTTGACATTTAAGGAGTTAAAACAGTAATGATAATTGATGATTTTAAAGAAATAGAGCGGTTTACATATTCGAAGAATTGGTTGCCGGATTGGGAGATTGTAGTCCAAATATATGAAAAGTTTCCTGATTCATATTCTGTACTTACACCTTTCGCTTATACTTATCTTGAAGAGCTTATCCGTTCGACTACATCACAATACGGTACTGTGGCAGTTGATGAAAACGGAGAACGAATAAAAAAGCGATGCGTTAACGAAAGTTTAATCAAATTAGCAATCTCGGAAAATAGGGATACTCCAGAATATGTTAAATTATTGAATTCGATTAAGAAGAAGTATTATAAACCATCAAGCGAATTTGATAAAGGCGATAATCGTCACAGTACTTTACATGGGTATATGCACCCTGATTCTTGGACAAAGGAATCTTTTGAAGAACTGATACATGATATTGCTACGCTATCCAAATATTCAAGGTTTTAGTCATATAGTTCCAAACAAAAGATAAGTTGTTGAAATAGAAGGAGCAAAAAGTTGAGTGAGATTACAGATACCGTATATAAAGCTATAAACGCTATGATTTATGTTGGAGATATAGTTGAGAAATATTCTTCGCGATTTATCTCTTTTATTGAGGAAAGCAAAACTGTTAAGGAGTTTATTGTTGGCACGTACTACTTTTCATTGTGGTATGAATCTATTGAAAAGATGAGTCAAAAACAATTTGTATTTACCGGAGATATCTCCGAAGAATTTGCTTTGAAAGTAATACAATCGGATGATGTTTGTGTTGAAATAAAAGAGTATTATCTTTCGGATAACGGAAAAAGACTTAATGCGCTTATAAATCGGTATTTAGATTCGGATTTTCTTGATTATAATTTGGAGTTGTTTGAGCAATCTGTTTCTGCATATAGACAAGGCAGTATTCATTTGGCTTGTGTCGGTTTATTTGCTGTGATAGATGGATACTTGTCAACAGTGTCTGAAGATGCAACGACGAGCTTCTATAATAGATTCCAATCAATTGAAAATAAACTTGATAATAAAACGCCGCTTTCTGAAATTGATAAAAGAGTTTTTGCTGTATATATTTCTTTTAAAAACTTTGATAATACCGTTTTTAAAAATAGTAAATTCTCAGAAACAGAACCCGAAGGCATAAATCGTCATTGGGCCCTGCATGGAAGAAGCAAAAATGAGTACTTAGAAACAGATTTTATAAAATTATTGCTTTGGATTGATGCTTTAAGAATACTAAATGATAGTATAGTTACAGATGACGAATAGAATGTAATGTTTTTTGTTATTGCCGAATCAATGTGTTGTTGTGAATAAATACACTATCTTTAAGATAAGCTATTGACCTTTAAGGAGAAAAAGTCTTGTTAGATCCTAATTTGAATCCTGATTTGAAATTCAGAATACTTGAAGCTCCGTTTATAATCAAAAATTATGTAAATGGAGAGGATAAGTGCAATTATGAATTCTATTTAACAGAACTTTTGAATAATTCAAAATGGATAAAACAAATACATACTGAAAAATTTGAGTGGAAAGAAGAACAATCGAACGGAGAATGTGATGCTTGTTCGGGCGATTATGGGATTGATTTTAAGCTTATAGCGAGTAAAACCAAATTGCAGGCGAAAAGCATTTGCTCTATGATAGTAACAAGGTTTGCTGATGGTGGTATTCTTTATAGTGCTCACAATGAAGTAAGAAGTGTTCAATCCACAAGACTAAATGCAGCATTGCGAAATAAGAGTCCGAAAGAACTTGAGAAAATCAGGAACAGTGAAATAAAGAAATATGGAGTTGAAAACGATATAATAACATTCTTAAAAACGCTTGAAAAAAATAAAGATTTACTATTGTTCTATCCATATGTTTTTTTCTTTGAAAAAAAGGATTATAAAAACGGAAAAGAAATAGTTGTTGAATCTTTACAGTATGATTTCGGACAGGCTATGCTTTATAGAAGTCAAAAAGTACCGGACAAAGATACTCTTTTTCTTACAATTTATAGTACTGATTTTATTTTAATGAATGTAGAGGATGGGAAGTTTGTTTTAGTTGAAACCATCTCAACATCAAAATGCGAAACTTTTGAATACTTGAAAATGTATTCCGATATTTGGAGGTAATTATGAAAATTAAAAATTTCGATCTAAATGACGAGCTGATAATGGAATTAGGAAAATTTACAATATTATGGAATCTGTTTGAAAAGCACCATTGTAAATACAATTGTAGTCCCAGTGAAATTGAAAGAATTGGCAGTGAAATAACAATTGATGAAGCTAAACGCAGGGAGCTATATAAAGTAATTAATATCAGACGCGTGTGGTTTTTAGAAACTGTCGAAGAATACGCAAGAATTAGTTTACACCCTAACAATTCAAGAATGTCAAATGAAAAGTATATCAAATATATTCGGGATTTTATTGAGAATAAAGGTGATAATCTAAACATTGGTTGTCTTCTTGTAATACATCGTATCAGAAACAATCTAATGCACGGGTTGAAAATAGCGGAACAGTTGAATGATCAATTGGATTTGTTCAAAGCCGTTAATGGGGTTTTAGAAAGCATATAAGCGAGGTGTTTTATGTCATACTTTAACATAGTTACAGAATCAACCGAAAGCACGGTTGTAACTGAATACACTCCCGTTGAAAAGAACGCGAAGGGATATCAGACCGAGGCGCAGCTTGAGGCAGAGTTTATCCGTATGCTGCAAACGCAGGGGTATGAATATCTTCAAATCCATCACGAGGATGATTTGATAACAAAC
>ONGS01000120.1 GCA_900317395.1 uncultured Eubacteriales bacterium
CCGAAACGACTTCTCCCGATGTGATATCCGAAAATGAAACAAAAGCTGATGATACTGCTGAAACAGCGGAGGATGTTTCCGAAGAAAACGAACCGGCTGAAAAAGAATCGAAAAAAACTTTCGGACTGGGCTCAAGATTCATCAACAAAATCAAAGAAAAGAACAATAAACCCATTGAGGAGGAAGAAACTGTTGAGGAAACAGCCGAAACCGAAACGGAAAATGAAGCGGAAACGGAATCTGAAACAGTACCTGAAAAGGAAAGTCTTTACGATGAATTTGATATTGAGGAAATTATTGCAGAGCAGGAAAGAAGAGACAGCCTGAAAAGAAAAGCTGCTATAGCAGCCGCAGGCGTTGCTGCTGTCGGAATTCTTGCTTTAGTTGTTAAAGCTTTGGGCAAGAAAAAATAATCTAATAAAAAAAGCACCTTGAACAATTTCAAGGTGCTTTTTCATGGTTATTTGCCAATTGATCATGATTCCTCTGTTGGAATAGAAATGTCGGGAATGGAAATATCTCCAAGACCGAGGTCGCTTGTTGAGAACTCTTTTTTCTTATAGTCCGACGGCAGTGTAAGCTCGGATTCGTCGATATCAACGGAAATTTTGTCAAATTTGATCAGCATTACAGAACCTTCGGATTCTACACGAATGATCTTAGCCTCATTACCGTCAAAATAGATTTTTAGCTTTGTGACATTGTCTTTACTTTCAGATTTTTCGCTGTCGGATGAATTATCCGATTTTTCGGTAACGGTGTAGCTTTCATAGCTATATTCTGTGCCGTCGTACTTTTCGTTTCCGTCACCTTCATAGGTGATTTCTTTTTTGTCTTTGCTTGCGATGATACTATCGGTATCAATACCGCCTAAAAGTCCGCCTGCCATGTCACCGATTCCGGAAAGAGCATTGCTTGTTTCAGAACCACTTTCTGCGGCTTCTGATTCGGATTTGGCTACTTCCTCTGCTGTCTGGAGTACCTGATAAGATTTTGTTTTTGAGTTGATCGAGAACATACCATCTTTGTTTTTCAACAAATCCATGCTCATAATGCCTAAGTCAAAGGACATTCTGTAATCCTTATCGGCATTTTTGGTAATGCTGATGGAAATTTCGGATGTCAGTCCCGACAAATCAAGGGCAGAGGTGGAAGTCTCGGACGTTTCGACACTGCTTTCCTCGGATTTTTCTTCTTCCATCTTTGCTGAAACCGTCATGGTTTTATTTTCAAAGGTTTGTACCATCAGTTTGGTTTTCGGACCGAGTTTTGCAATGTCGATATATTCCTCAATGGTTTTTTGAACATCAGGGTCGGTGTCAAATTCTATGACACTTTCTTCTATGCTTTCCTCATCAGAAACTGTTTCGGCAGGCGTACTTTCAACAGAAGAAGCTTCGCCGTTGTCATTACTGCACGCAGAAATAGACAAAGCTAAAAATGCCGTCAGCATCAGTGCTGTGAATTTTTTCATAAAAACACACTCCTTTTACATGATGATTTGATTTTATCATAATCAACCCATAATTTCAATGTGTAAATTGTATATATTTTATGAATATTTGAGTGATGATATTTTTATTTCTTACATTTGCTTGACAAATTTATAACAAAGTTTTATACTCATATTATTACATTGTTAAAGATATCTAACCAAAATTGAGGAGGTATAATATGCAGCTGAAAATTGAAAATATACACAAGTTTTTCGGCAGCGGTGATAACAGAACGGAAGTGCTGAAAGGAATCAGCTGTACGGTAGACAGCGGCAGTATCTGTGTACTGCTCGGACCGTCAGGCTCAGGAAAATCAACGCTTCTGAATATCATCGGCGGTATTGAAACGGCAGATGAGGGGACAATTTATATCGGTGACGAAAAAATTGAAAACATGAGCGAAAAAAAGCTTTCTCTGTACAGAAGAAAACACCTCGGTTATGTGTTTCAGGCTTACAATCTTGTGCCCGATCTTACCGTTAAGGAAAATATCGAAGTCGGTGCTTATCTCAGTGATGACCCCATGTCAGTCGATGATATGCTGAATATGCTCGGTCTCTGGGATCATAAGGATAAAATGCCGAACCAGCTTTCGGGTGGTCAGCAGCAAAGAACATCTATCGGCAGAGCCATCATTAAACGTCCCGATATTCTTCTTTGTGATGAACCGACAGGTGCGCTGGATTATCAGACATCAAAGGATATTCTCAAGCTGATCGAGGAAGTCAACAAAACCTGCGGAAATACAATTATTATGGTAACGCATAATGATGCTTTGAAAAATATGGCGGACAGAGTTATCAAGCTTCGTGACGGTGCGGTGCGCAGCGATAAGGTAAATGAAAACAAAATCGCTGCACAAGACCTTGACTGGTAAGGAGGACACTATGAAAAATCCTCTTTACAGACGAATCCCGAGAGAACTGAAAAAGAATCTCGGAAAGTACATTGCCATGTTTTTGTTCCTGCTTTTGACGATTGGTTTTTGTTCGGGTTATTTTATCGCTACGGGAAGCCTTTCGGAAAGGCTTGCACAGAATTATGATACCTTCAAAACCGAGGACGGCCATTTTACCATGTCGAAGGAAATAGATGACAGCACCGTTAAGGAAATCGAGAAGAACGGGGCGGAAGTCTACAAGCTGTTTTATAAGAATAAAACACTGGAAAATGATAATGTCATAAGAGTGTATGATATTAAAGACAGGGAAAAGGTCAATATTCCCGAAATGTACAGCGGCAGTATGCCGTTAGCCGATAATGAAATTGTCATTGACAGACTTTATGCACAAAACAATAATATCAAAGTCGGGGACAGTATTACAATAGAGGGAAATAAGCTGAAAATCACAGGCTTTTTTGTTGTTCCCGATTATACATCCCTTTATAAAAACAATACCGATTTTATGTTTGATGCACTTGATTTCAGTATTGCATTGGTAAATGATAAATGCTTTGATGATTTGGGCGAAAACGGTTTGGAATATAATTACGCATGGAGGTATAATGACCGCAGTCTTGATGAACAGCAGAAACATAACAAGTCGGAAAAGCTTTGTGATGCTATTTCTGATCAGATCGAATCGAAAACCGAAGATATTAAACAGGCTTTGACAGCGGCGTTTGTAAACGGTGAACTTTCGCTGAGTGATATTAATATTTCAGAGGACGACCTTCCGGCTATGCTGACAAATTATATCCCAAGCGAAGTCAATTCTGCTATCAATATGGCAACGGAAGATGTCGGCGGAGATAAAATAATAGTCATGTGGTTATTGTACATCACGATAGCGGTAATTGCCCTGGCGACAGCAATCACAACCAAAAGTACTGTTGAGCAGGAGGCAGGCGTGATCGGTACACTGAGAGCTTCCGGCTATAACAAAAGCGAGCTTGTCGGGCATTATCTGATCATTCCGATATTAAGTGCATTTCTTGCGGCGCTTGGTGGAAATGTGATCGGTTACACCTTTATGAACAGCTTCTGTGCCTCGATGTATTACGGTTCGTATTCCTTCCCGGTCTATCATCCGAATCTGAATGCCGAAGCTTTCCTGATGACAACGCTGGTTCCTGTGGGTATTGTGATCCTGATCAATTTCCTGACGCTTTCAAGGCTGATCTCGCTTCCGCCGCTGCAGTTTCTGCGCCGTGAGCTTAAGAAAAATAAAAAATCAAAAAGCATTAAACTGCGTTTTGGAAGTTTTTCGTCACGTTTCCGTACAAGAATTATACTGAGGAATTATCAGGCTTATATTGTTCTGGCAATCGGTATTTTATTTGCTAATATCATGCTTGTGTTCAGTCTGATATGGAATCCGCTAATCGGTAATTTCCGTGATACCATTCTTGACAGTCAGATCTCGGAATATCAGTATATACTGAAAGCTCCGGCGGAAACAAACGAGAAAACAGCAGAGAAATTTGCTGTTTATCAGGTTCAGAACCCTAATGATGAGGATATCACAATATATGGGATATCAAAGGATTCAAAATATCTGAAAAATGCGGATTTTTCAAACGGAAGAGTGTATTATTCGTCGGCATATGCTGATAAATATAGCTTGAGCGTGGGCGACAGTGTAACTTTCTCGGAAAAATTCAGCAGTAAAAAATATGAGCTGAAAGCTGACGGGATCTATGATTATCCTGCTTCGCTTTGTGTATTTATGGGAATCGACGATTTCAGAAA
>ONGS01000107.1 GCA_900317395.1 uncultured Eubacteriales bacterium
TCAAAACATATTTTACTGTATGGTACAGTCATCATCTTTTTGAATCCGGTTTCAGGAAAAAATTCAAAAACATTGCCGCTGTCGTCACAGCAATAATTTCCGTTAAACCTGAAATTATCTGACGGAAGAATTGAATTCATTTTTTTATTCAGCGTGATATTATATAGTCCGTCCTGTGTGATAGCAAAAATATTAGTATTATCCTTATCCGTAAATAAATATCTGATTTCACGATCCAATTTAAAATTTTTAATGAATTCTCCGTTATACCTATACTCAGAAATGGATTTTTTGTCTATGTTGTCAATCAGATAGATGTTTTCTGTTTCGTCAGCACAAATTCGGGAGATATCAGAACTGATATTATGTAACATCAGATGATTTTTGTGTCCGCTTTTTAAATTTACTGAAATGATATTGAAAATAGATTTTGATTTTGAAGTAACGATCATATATTTGCCTGAGATCTCCGCATCGATAATGCTAATACTGTCTTGATAAAAACCGGATACGATACCTTGTGAGCTGAAGTTGGACACATTATAAATTTTATCATTGTATGTAATGATTTTAAAGCCGCTGTTTATATCCGGAAGAAATATTTTGTTGTCGTTATTGCCTGCACTTACAGCTGTAAGGGTATTAGTATTGTTTAAAAAACAGAAAAAAGTAAAAATGATAAGGTTAATAAAAGTAAAAAATTTTATTGAGGATTTTGTCATATTCAAAATTGCTCCTGGATACAATTTATTGTACAAAATTATTTTACGACAAAAAACAACAAATTTCATCTAAAATTAAAAAACAATCACATTTATATAGATAGAAATTTTAACTAATTTTTTATGCAACTTGTCCATTGATAAATTTTGTCACAAAAATAAATGTTCAGAATTTTTAATAAAACTATTGACAAAGGACTTAAACAGGAATATAATATTTATAGTTTTTTGAATAGATAAATAAAACCGTTGATCAAGAGTAGTAAATTAAAGTGATTGCTTCAGAGAGTTGTCGGTTGGTGTGATGACAACAGCTCAGCTTTTTTTGAATGGACTTGTAAGGGCGGCAGGAAACCTTATTGGGAGTAATGGCCGACGGAATCTGACCGTTATCAGCAGAAAGTGTATGTCAGTACATAATTAGAGTGGACGTTTATCGTCAATTTGGGTGGTACCGCAGAAGTTTACAGGCTTTTGTCCCTTAGTTAGGGATAAAAGCCTTTTTTATTTTAATTTGGAGGTAATGAATATGCTAAAGCCTGACATTAAATCAGTGGAAGATATGGCACAAATGTATAACACCGTGCCGGTAAGTAAGGAGTTTTATGCCGATGTGATCACACCGATTACACTTTTGAGAAGAATAGCAGGTATCAGTTCAAGATATTTTCTTCTGGAAAGCGTTGAGGGCGGAGAAAAATGGGGCAGATATTCATTTCTGGGATATGACCCTATCATGCGTGTTACTTGTAAGGATAAAACCGTAAAAATTGAAAAAAACGGTAAAACCGAAACAATTATCACAGCAAAACCACTTGACGTGGTAAGAGGGATATTGGCAGAATATAAAGCACCCGATGTTTCCGAAACAGCTCCGTTTACAGGTGGTTTTGTGGGATATTTTGCTTATTCCATGATTGGTTATGCCGAGCCGAAACTGAAAATCAGCGGAGGAGATTTTAATGACCTTGATTTGATGTTGTTTGAAAAGGTAATTGCTTACGACCATCTGAAACAAAAAATCAGTATTTCCGTTAATATCAGAACCGATAAGCTTGAAGAAAACTATCAGAAAGCAGAAGAAGTCATAAATGAAACCGCAAAGCTGATTAATTCTGAAAAACCGCTTCCAAAGCTTTCAAAACCCGAGATATCAGAGTTTACCTGTAATTTTTCCAAAGAAGATTATTGCGAAGTTGTGGAGAAAACAAAGGAATATATCCGTGACGGCGATATTTTCCAGGCGGTTATTTCCAGAAGATTTGAGGCTGATTTTAAGGGAAGTCTGATTAATGCCTACAGAGTGCTGAGAACGACTAATCCGTCACCGTATATGGTTTATCTCAGTATAGATGGTGATGAAATTATGAGCACATCGCCAGAAACACTTGTCCGTCTGCAAAACGGCAGACTTTATACTTTCCCTGTGGCAGGCTCACGCCCGAGAGGACGCAGTGACGAAGAGGATCTTGCCCTTGAAAAGGGGCTTCTTGAAGATGAAAAAGAACTTTCCGAGCATAATATGCTTGTTGATCTCGGCAGAAATGATTTAGGCAGGATATCAAAATTCGGCAGCGTTGAGGTCAGCAAATATAAAATGATTCATCGCTATTCTAAAATCATGCACATATGTTCTCAGGTAGAGGGAAACATCCGCAGTGATTGTGATGCAATGAGCGCTGTTGAAGCTGTACTTCCGGCAGGTACGCTTTCGGGTGCACCAAAAATCAGAGCCTGCGAAATTATTGAAGAGCTTGAAAAATGTCCCAGAGATATTTACGGCGGAGCTTTGGGATATATGGATTTTTCAGGAAACCTTGATACTTGTATTGCGATTCGTATGGCTGTCAGGAAAAATGGTAAAGTTTATGTACAAGCCGGTGGCGGAATTGTTGCAGACAGCGTACCTGAAAGTGAATATCAGGAATCACATAATAAAGCATTGGCTGCTATCAATGCGATAAAAGCTTGTGCAGATATCGATTAAGGGGGGAAAAGAAATGATTTTGCTTATTGATAATTATGACAGCTTTTCTTACAATCTTGTTCAGCTGGCGGGTTCGATCAATCCTGATATCAAGGTCATCAGAAATGATGAACTTACAGTGGATGAAATCAGAATACTTGCACCAACACATATTATCCTGTCACCCGGTCCGTGCTATCCGAAGGATGCCGGCATCTGCGAAGAAGTTGCATTGAAACTTAGGGGGGAAATGCCGATTCTTGGTGTATGTCTCGGACATCAGGCAATATGCGAAGCATACGGCGGTAGAATCATACACGCCAAAGAGCTTATGCACGGTAAAATGGATAGAATAAAGATCAATACGAAAAACGAAATTTTTTCGGGACTTGACCATGAGATCAATGCGGCAAGATATCATTCGCTGATAGCGGAAAGGGTAACGATTCCCGATTGTTTTGAAATTATTGCCGAGGACAGTCTCGGACAGATCATGGGTGTAAAACATAAGGAAAGCAAACTTTACGGTTTGCAGTTTCACCCCGAGTCGATACTGACTCCGCAAGGACGAATTATTTTAGAAAACTTTCTAAATATCAATTAAATCAAGAAAGGACGATCAATAATGATTAAGGAAGCAATCGCACAGCTGATCGAGGGTCAGGATCTAAGCCTTGAAACCACTAAAGAGGTGATGGGCGAAATTATGGATGGTGAGGCAACAGATGCACAGATAGCATCATTTATTACTGCACTTGCTATTAAGGGAGAAACAATCGATGAAATCACAGCTTGTGCGCAGGTAATGAGAGCAAAAGGAATCAAACTTGAAACAAACGGTCTTGATGTTTTTGAAATTGTCGGAACAGGCGGAGATAAGGTTGGCACATTTAATATTTCAACAACCGCCGCATTCGTCATTTCGGCAGCAGGCGTACCGGTGGCAAAACATGGCAATAGAAGTGTTTCCAGTAAAAGTGGTGCAGCTGATGTTCTCGAAAAACTTGGAGCAAATCTTACACTGACTCCCGAGCAGAATGCAGAAGTATTAAAAAAGAGTGGTATGTGCTTTATGTTTGCTACTGTATATCATGCTTCCATGCGTTTTGCCGCTCCTGCGAGAAGAGAAACAGGTGTACGTTCTGTATTTAATGTACTCGGCCCTCTTACAAACCCTGCTGCTGCAGAATATCAGCTGATGGGTGTTTATGATGATAGCCTGGTTGAACCGCTTGCAAAGGTTCTGCATAATCTCGGAGTAAAAAAGGGCGCAGCGGTCTGCGGTGCTTCAAAGCTTGATGAACTTACTACAACAGGTGAGAATAAAATATGCGAAATCAATGGTGACGAACTGAAAGTTTATACAATCGACCCCGAAGAGTATGGTCTGCAAAAGGCTGAGCTTAACGATATTATCGGTGGTTCTCCGGAAGAAAATGCACAGATCACAAAGGATATTCTTGAAGGTGTAAAGGGACCGAAGCGTGATATCGTTGTTCTGAATGCAGGTGTTAGCTTATATCTTGCAGGTGCTGCTGATAGTATAAAGAATGGTATTCAGCTTGCTGAGGAAACAATTGACAGTGGTAAAGCAAAGGCAAAGCTTGATGAATTTGTTAAGGCTACCAATGAAGCTGCATCTGAGTAAAAAGGAATGAATACAATGATACTTGATACATTGGCAGAAGCCACGAAAAAACGTATTGAAGAACAAAAGAAACATATTTCACCACAAGATTTAAAGGCGAAAGCATTAAATCTGCCAAAGAAAAATTTTTCGTTTGAAAAAGCTTTAAGAGGAGAAGACATTCGTTTTATCTGTGAAGTAAAGAAGGCTTCTCCCTCCAAGGGGTTAATTGCAGAAGATTTTCCATATATTCAGATAGCAAAAGATTATGAGGCAGCGGGAGCGGCGGCTGTGTCGGTGCTTACTGAACCTGAATATTTTAAAGGTAATGATCAATATGTTAGTGAAATCAGCGAAACGATTTCACTACCAATTATCAGAAAAGATTTTACTATTGATGAATATATGATCTATCAGGCAACTGTGATGGGTGCTTCTGCAGTACTTCTGATATGCTCTTTGCTTGATACGGAAACGATAAGAAAATATATTGAAATATGTAATACACTTGGGTTGTCGGCACTTGTGGAAGCACATGATGAGCAGGAAGTCCGATCTGCTGTAGAAGCAGGAGCCAGATTGATCGGAGTGAATAACAGGAATTTGAAGGACTTTACAGTTGATATCAATAATTGTATTCGACTGCGCAGTCTTGTACCGGATGAAATTACTTTTGTTGCCGAAAGCGGTATTAAAAACGCCGAGGATATCAATGCTTTGAGAAAAGCAAATGTCAATGCAGTTCTGGTTGGAGAAACGCTGATGAGAGCTAAAAATAAAAAGGCAATGCTTGATGAGCTGCGGGGGACAATATCATGACAAAAATCAAAATATGCGGCATGATGTGTTCTGAGGATATTGATGCGGTGAACGGAGTTAAACCCGACTATATCGGATTTGTTTTTGCAAAGGGCAGAAAACGAACGGTAACGCATGAAACAGCAGCTTTGCTGAAATCCAAACTTGATCCGGATATTAAAGCTGTCGGAGTATTTTTAAATAATGAGATAGAAGAGGTATTACAGCTGGTTGAAAGCGGAACGATCGATATCATTCAGCTTCACGGTGATGAAGATGAGCAATATATCAAAATGGTTCGTCAGCATACTGATAAAACGATCATAAAAGCCGTAAGTGTACGGACAAGTGAGGATATTTTATTAGCCGAAAAGCTGGATGTAGATTTTCTGTTGCTTGATACCTATAAAAAGGGCTTGATCGGCGGAACAGGTGAGGTATTCGACTGGAACACCATACCCGAAATCCAAAAACCGTATTTTATCGCAGGTGGACTGAACGAAGGCAATATCAAAGCGGCTTTGAAATATGGTGCTTATGGTCTTGATGTCAGCAGCGGAGCGGAAACCGACGGCAGAAAAGATAGACAAAAGATTATCAATATAGTCAAAACAGTCAGGAGTGGATAAGATGTCAAAAGGAAGATTTGGTATACACGGCGGTCAGTATATTCCTGAAACGCTGATGAATGCTGTAAATGACCTTGAAAAAGAATATAATTTTTATAAAAATGATGAGCAGTTCAATAAGGAGCTTACAGCACTCTATAATGAATATGCAGGCAGACCGTCATTACTTTATTATGCAGAGAAAATGACAAACGACCTCGGCGGTGCAAAAATTTATCTGAAGCGTGAAGATTTGAACCACACAGGTTCACATAAGGTAAATAATGCACTCGGACAGGCTCTTCTTGCCAAAAAGATGGGTAAGAAAAGATTGATTGCCGAAACAGGTGCTGGTCAGCATGGCGTGGCTACAGCAACGGTTGCAGCTTTGATGGGCATGGAATGTGAAATATTCATGGGTAAGGTAGATACCGAACGTCAAGCACTGAATGTTTACAGAATGGAACTTCTCGGTGCAAAGGTACATCCTGTTACAAGTGGTACAATGACACTGAAAGATGCCGTTAATGAAACTTTCCGTGAGTGGGTATCAAGAATAGATGATACACACTATGTTCTCGGCTCGGTTATGGGACCTCATCCGTTCCCAACAATGGTAAGAGATTTTCAGGCTGTTATCAGCAAGGAAATCAAAAGTCAGATACTTGAAAAGGAAGGCAGACTTCCTGATGCTGTGATTGCTTGTGTAGGCGGCGGCAGTAATGCTATTGGTGCTTTCTATCATTTTATTGATGATAAGGATGTCCGTCTGATTGGCTGTGAAGCGGCAGGCCGTGGAGTAGACACACCCGAAAATGCTGCAACAATGGCTAACGGCAGACTCGGTATTTTCCATGGCATGAAATCGTATTTCTGCCAGGATGAATTCGGTCAGATTGCACCTGTTTATTCCATTTCCGCAGGACTGGATTATCCCGGAATCGGACCCGAACACGCAGGTCTGAAAGATGCGGGCAGAGCAGAATATGTCCCTATAACAGATGATGAAGCAGTGAATGCTTTCGAGTATCTTTCACGTACTGAGGGCATCATTCCGGCTATTGAAAGCTCTCATGCAATTGCCTATGCGTTGAAACTTGCTCCGACACTTCCGAAGGATAAGATTATCGTAATCAATATTTCGGGAAGAGGAGATAAGGATGTAGCGGCTATTGCAAGATACAGGGGGGTGGATATTCATGACTAAACTTGGAAAAGCGTTTGAAAACAAAAAAGCGTTTATTGCATTTATCACGGCAGGAGATCCCGATTTGGAAACAACGGAGAAGTTGATATATGAAATGGTCAATAATGGTGTTGACCTGATTGAGATTGGTATTCCTTTTTCCGATCCGATTGCTGAGGGCGTAGTAATTCAGGAAGCTGACCTCAGAGCGCTTGAAAACGGGGCAACAACAGAAAAAATATTCGATCTTGTTGCAAAAATAAGACCGAATATCGATATTCCGTTGGTGTTTATGACTTACTGTAATGTTATTTTCGGATACGGCACGGAGAAATTTACATCCAAATGTGAGGAAATCGGAATCGACGGACTGATCGTTCCTGATGTTCCCTATGAGGAGAAAGACGAGCTTCTTCCATTCTGTCAAAAACATCATCTTGAGCTTGTTTCCCTTGTTGCGCCAACATCAAAGGATAGAATAACCGAAATTGCGAAGAACGCAGACGGTTTCCTTTACATAGTTTCTTCTCTCGGTGTTACGGGAGTGCGCAGTGAAATCAAAACGGATATAGGAGAGATCGTTAAAGCCGCAAAGTCGGCTTCTGATATACCATGCGCAGTTGGTTTTGGTATCTCAACTCCCGAACAAGCAGAAAAGATGTGCAGTCAGGCAGATGGTATTATTATCGGTAGTGCAATTGTCAGAATTATTGCAAAATACGGAAAAGACAGTGTAAAGCCGGTAGGCGAATATGTTAGATCTATCGCAGAAGTATGTCACAAAGTATAACAACAAAACAGGGGTAAGCACTGAATAAATGCTTACCCCTGTTTTTTAGATTGAAGTTGATGGGAAAATATGCAAACAGACTGTGTGCCAAGGCATTAGGCGTGAATGGTTTAGTGATTGCTTAATTATTCTTCATAATAATTTTCATCATTATCGTCATAGTCATAATCATAATCGTAATCATCATTATCGGTATTATCATCGTAATAATAATCGTCGTCACCGTCATCATAATCATCATTATAATTTTCATCATCGGTATTATCTTCTTGTTATTCATTGCCGACAAGTGAGCGTAAACTGTCAAGATTTGCTTCTGTAGCTGATGCCATTGCATTATTAAAGAAAATCACTTCATCAATACCGTTTTCTTCAAGATAGCTTTTTAAGTTGATATTGGCATATCTGAAATCGATAAAATGAGCTTCACTGTAGGTATAAGCAATAAAAGGTGAGAAAGCATTACCGTATGATTCCTTTACCACCGCTATTTTTTTGCCGTTGCCCTTGTTGTTTTTGGTTACAACGAGCGGCTGATCGCCTCCGAGAAAAACACCGTAAGAATTACTGCCTTCCGCATAAGAATGTATCAACATATAATCCTGCGGATTACCTCCATATTCATCATATAAAGTACAATCTATATCATTATCGGTTGTATAATAAGTTACATAATCTTCTTTCAAAGTATCAAGCCCTGAAAAAGTCGCAAAAGAACCGATGAATCCTTCAATTTTATCTTCATTCAGATTTTTCAGCTCAACAGGCTCTATTCCTGCGGCGTTTGTAAACGCTCTGTAGGCATAGTATGCGCCTAATGCTGTCCAGTGATGATCGGAATTAAAATAAAGATATTCGTTTCTGTGGTGTACGATTTTGTTATATGTATTTACACCGATTACATCCGCTGTATAGGAATTGACAATTTTATTCAGATAAGTTTCTTGTGAACTGCACAGATCATCGAATTTATCGGGGAGGTCAACTCCGACATGGGTAGGAGCGACCACGTTATATACCCTAACTTTATCGCCGAGAGCAGTTTTAATATCAGAAATGGTATGTGCATATTCTTCTGCCATTTCCTCACTGCCGTAAAACAACTCATAAGCAACATCGTTATAGACAAATACACCATTGACGGTTTCTCCGTAATTATCGGGAGTAGGATCCTCTATTTCGGGGATCGGACCGGTATCTTCTTCGGACTTTGAAGTTTCTTTTTTTATTTCGGAAACAGTATCTGAAGATTCCGTATCTTCATTTTCGGTGCTTTCCTCTGAAAAAGAACTTACAGATCCCTCAGAATCTTCATTTTCATTATCACCGTTACATGCTGATATAGAAACACTCAGTGCCAGAACTGAGATAACTGATAAAATTTTGATCAAATTATTTTTTTTCAAATAAAATTCCCTCGCTTAATTGGTAGAATAAATTTATTATATCACGTAATAATCCTTACGTCAATTTAAAATTTGATAGATTGCAACATTTTTCCTTTTGTTACAAAAATGTTGTAAACATAAAGGAAAGAAATTAAACTCAGGTTATTGAATTGTTTGTAAAAAAATGTTATTATATATAGAATATGAAAGAGGCGGTGCAAGGATGAAAAAGTGGACGATATCAGATCTTGATAAAAATATGGTACGCAAACTCGGTGCTTTGTACGGGTTACCTGTTTTTACATCCATGTTGCTTACGATAAGAGGAATTACCGAAAAAGAAGATATTGAAAGATTTTTTTCGCAGGGAAATGAACTTGATGATCCTTTGATGATTAGAGATATGGACAAAGCGGTGGAAAGGATCAAAAAAGCTGTTGTTTCGTATGAAAAGATATGTGTATATGGCGATTATGACTGTGACGGTGTTACTTCAACAGCAATTCTCTACTCCTATCTTGAATCCGTATTTGCCAATGTGATTTACTATATTCCTGATAGAAACGCCGAAGGATATGGGATGAACATGACAGCAGTTGATAAACTTCATGCTGAAAAGGTAAAGCTGATCATAACAGTTGATAATGGTATCTCTGCTATTGATGAGATTAATTATGCTAATTCGTTAGGGATGGAGGTAGTTGTTACTGACCACCATAAACCGCTGGATATACTGCCCAAAGCAGTAGCTGTCGTTAATCCGCACCGCACAGACGAAACTTATGAATTCAGAGATTATTCGGGTGCGGGGATTGCATTGAAACTGATTACCGCCCTGGAAGGCGATGCTTTCTCCATTATGGAAAATTATTCCGATCTTGCCGCTCTTGGTACGGTGGCGGATATTGTGCCGTTATGCGGAGAAAACCGTGATATTGTAAAAGCTGGTATTTTTAATCTTGAAAATACAGAAAGGCTTGGTTTATCAAGCCTCATAGAAAAAGCCGGAATTTCCTCTGTTAACGCTGGTTCTATCGGCTTTAAAATTGCACCGAGAATCAATGCGGCAGGCCGTCTCGGAACACCGTATGATGCAGTTAACCTCTTTTTAACTGAAGATGAAAGTGTCGCTGAAGAAAAGTCGAATACGCTGTGTTCTTTGAATTCGGAAAGACAAGCGATAGAAGCAAAAATATTTCAGGAAATTACAGAAAAGCTGAAAAAATACACCGAACTTGCCAACGACCGTGTGATCGTTGTATCCTCAAAAGGCTGGAATGCCGGGGTGATCGGTATTGTCTCCTCTAAAATCACCGAAAAATACGGCAAACCCTCGATTATCATTTCGGAAGACGGAGATGTCTGCAAGGCTTCCGGAAGAAGTATATCAGGTTTCTCACTTGTTGATGCTGTATTTTCCTGTGCGGAACATCTTGAAAAATACGGCGGTCATCCAATGGCTGTCGGATTCAGTATCAAACAGGAGAATATAAACGCTTTCAGAAAAGCAATTAATAATCATGCAAATGAAAATGAGCATATGCCGCTAGCCTCTGTTAAACTTGATTGTAATTTGAATCCCGATACGATCGTGATCGATATGGTCAATCAGCTTAAAAATTTTGAACCGTTCGGCTGCGGTAATCCTAAACCAGTATTCGGTCTTGTGCGAATGAAGCTGGATAAAATCACGCCTGTCGGCGGAGGAAAACATCTGAAATTATCTGTTTCAAGAGGTCAGTCAAGACTCAGCTTGATGAAATTTTCCACTACGCCCGATGAATTTCCATATCTGGAAGGAGATACCCTTGATTTTGCTGTTAACCTTGATTTGAATGTCTATCAAGGAAGAGAGAGCCTTTCTTTTAATATAAAGGATATAAAACTTACCGAATTCGATACTGAGGCAGCTATGTATGAATTACAGGATTATGAACTTTATAAACAGGGTACATTTAAAAAAGAAATACATAGCAAATATCCCAGCCGTGATGAATTCGCTGCTCTTTACGTATATTTGAAAAAAAATCCTAAATCGCTCTATACGATCGATTCACTCTGCTATAGAATCCAAGGATCCGGTGTAGGTGTATTTAAACTGATGATCATACTGGATATTATGAAGGAGCTTTATCTGATCGATTATATGAGAGAAGCTGATTCTCTTTATATAAAAATTCGTGATGTAGTCGGAAAAGTTGACCTGAGAGCATCACAAATCTACAGAAAGTTAGAGGAGGATATTAACAATGCCTGATAAACCGAAATATTATCAAGATTATAACGAATTAGTTGAGTTGATGAAAAACAGTGACCATAATTATAATTATGATCTGATTGATAGGGCCTATCAGCTGGCGGACAAAATGCATGGTGATCAGCGCAGGGCATCAGGTATTCCTTATATTCTTCACCCCACAACAGTGGCTTGTATACTTGTAGAACTTGGTATGGATTCTGAATCAATAGCAGCAGCACTTCTTCATGATGTGGTGGAGGATACACCTGTAACGCTTCAGGAAGTCACAAAAATGTTTGGTTCGGAAATTGCAAATCTGATTGACGGCGTTACAAAACTCGGTAAAATACCATATTCTTCAAGAGAAGAACAGCAGGCGGAAAATATCCGCAAAATGCTGATTGCAATGTCAAACGATATTCGTGTCATCATCATCAAACTTGCTGACAGACTTCATAATATGCGTACCATCGAATGCATGAAAGAGCAGCATAGACGTGACAAGGCCCTTGAAGTAATGGAAGTATATGCACCGATTGCTCACAGACTCGGTATCAGAGCAATTAAGGAAGAGCTTGAGGATCTTTCCATACGTTATCTTGACCCTATCGGTTATGTCGAAATAGAAAAACAGCTTGAGCTGAAAAGCAAGGACAGGCTGAATTTTGTATCTGAAATCAAACAGCAGCTTTATGATAGATTAAAGGACGAAATATCTAATGTCTATATCGAAGGGCGTGTAAAAAGCATCCATGGCATTTATAAAAAGACCTTTATGAAGGGTCGTACAATGGATCAGATCTATGATATATTTGCAGTTCGTGTCATTGTTGACAGTGTTGCGGATTGTTACAATGTTCTCGGTGTGGTTCATGATATCTTCAAACCCCTGCCAAACAGATTCAAGGATTATATATCTACTCCGAAGCCGAATATGTACCAGTCACTCCATACGACTGTGATTGGAAAGGAGGGAATTCCTTTTGAAATACAAATACGAACATGGGAAATGCACTATACGGCCGAGTACGGTATTGCAGCTCACTGGAAATATAAAGAGGGTATCACTAAGAAAAATTCGCTTGATGAACGACTCGCATGGATCAGAAAAATGCTTGAAAATCAGAGCGATAATGATTCGACCGATATTGTACGGACAATTAAAACTGATCTCGTTCCCGAAGAAGTATTTGTCTTTACACCCAAAGGTGATGTACTGAGTCTGCCGACAGGTGCAACTGTTATAGATGTGGCCTATGCAATACACAGCGAAGTAGGCAACAGAATGATTGGGGCAAAGGTCGATAAGCGTATTGTGCCAATCGATTATAAAGTGACCACGGGCGAAATTGTGGAAATTATGACCACAAAAGAAAGCGGAGGACCGAAACGTGACTGGCTGAATATTGTCAGAACCAGTGAAGCAAGAAGTAAAATCAGACTCTGGTTCAAACGAGAAAAAAGAGATGAAAACATACAAGAAGGTAAAGCACAGCTTGAAAACGAATTCAAGCGCTTGAATATCAGTGTTCCTGAAAAGGAACTTTCGGAATTTCTTGCTGATGTGATGCATCGACAGAACTGCAATACAATTGATGATTTTTATGCATCAATCGGTTACGGCGGTATACAATTATGGAGAATTCTTCCGAGAATCAAAGAAGAATATTTCAAGAAATATACGGCAGCTGAACCTGCAACGGTAGTGGTAAAAGAACCCGTACCAAAGAAGAAAGTCAGTAGTGGAGTGAATATAGAAGGACTTGATGATTGTCTTGTCAAATATTCCAGATGCTGTAATCCGCTTCCAGGAGATGAGATCATCGGCTTTATCACAAGAGGTTACGGTGTTTCTGTGCATAAGCGTTCATGCTCCAATGTACCGAAGGATATTGAACATTCTCCTGAGCCTGAAAGATGGGTAAAAGCAGAATGGGCAAATACGATTGTCAATGAAACATTTAAAGCAAATTTGCAGATATCTGCAACGGACAGAACAGGACTGCTTGCTGATATTACGAATCAGCTTTCGGCGATGCATATATTTATACACAATCTCAATTCGAGAGAAACGAAAAACGGTGTTGCCATTATTGAAGTCAGCGTTACTGTCAACGGTATCAACCACTTAAAAATGGTAATCAGCAGGCTAAGCGGTATCAGTGGCATTGTTTCTATAGGAAGAAATTAGCATAGAGGAATGATAACATGAAAGCGGTTATACAGCGTGTTGCGCAGTGCAGCGTAGTTGTGGATGATCATACAGTCGGAGAAATCAGGAACGGTTTTCTAATCCTTTTAGGTGTGGAAAACGGAGATACATCAAAAGAAGCGGAAAAACTCAGTGCGAAAATCGCAGGACTCAGAATCTTTACGGATGAGAATGACAAGATGAATTTATCACTTACAGATATTGACGGAGATGTACTTGTCGTTTCTAATTTTACCCTTTGCGCTAATTGTGCAAAGGGACGGCGTCCGAATTTTATCGGCGCAGCTCGTCCCGAAACCGCTGAACCGCTTTATGAATATTTTTGTGAATGTATGAGGAACAACGGTATCAAAAAAGTCGAAAAAGGAATTTTCGGGGCAGATATGAAGGTATCTTTGCTTAATGATGGTCCTGTTACTATTATTATTGATACAAAGGATTTGGCATAATTTGGAGGAAATATCAGATGTTGAAGATTGAATGTTACCCGCTTGGAGAATTACAGGCAAATTGCTATTTTGTTTATGATGAACAGAATGATGTCTCATTGCTTGTTGATCCCGGTGCAGAATCGGAAATTCTTCAAAATAAAATTGAAAAATTCGGAAGTGAAAAACTTCAGTATATCCTTTTAACACACGGTCATTTCGATCATATAGGTAATGCGGCACATTTAAAAAGAAAATATCCGGATGTTAAAATTGTAATAGGGGAAAACGACAGTGAATTTACCACTAATGACAGTTTGAACCTTTCTGTGTTTTTTGGAGATACGGCTGACCATTTTAATGCCGATATTCTAGTAAATGACGCCTCCGAGCTTGTATTCGGGGAAAATAAAATCTATGTTATAGCAACACCCGGCCATACTCGTGGCGGAGTTTGTTACAGATTAGGCGATAATTTATTTACAGGCGATACGATTATGAGCCGAACGACAGGCAGAATGGATTTTCCGACAGGAAACAGCAGGGAAATGTACGATTCTGTGCAGAAAATTGCATCTATCAAAAAGAATCTTAATTTATTTTGCGGTCACGGAGCAAGCACTACGCTTGATTATGAAAAAACACACAATATAGCGATGGGGAATATCAAATATGACGATTTATATTGATGATCATCCGTTTCATTATGAAACAGAAAATCTTGTCAGGTTGTTTTTTCCAAACGAAAAACTGACCACTGTATCAGATATACCTAATCAGCCTGAAATGCCTTATATTCTTACATCGATGAAAATAAACCGGCAGAATGCAACGGCATATATTTCGGCAGATGTATGTATAGGAGAGTTTCACCGTTTTTCTGATGTTGAGCTGGATACTGATACGGAGGATTTTGAAAAAACAGCCGAAAGAACAATGGCAGTATGTTTATATAGACTACTTTGTCAGTACAGCGGTAAAGAGCAACCTTGGGGTATACTTACGGGTGTTCGTCCTATCAAGCTGTTCAGAAGGCTTGCAGAAAAGAATGGAGAAGAGTATGCGAAAAATTATTTTCAAAATGAACTTCTTGTTTCAAATGAAAAAACAGAACTCAGTGCGCTGACAGAACAATACGAACGAAAAATTCTTTCTCTTAGTCAGCCAATGTCATACAGTTTATATGTATCGATACCGTTTTGTCCGACACGTTGCTCCTACTGTTCGTTTGTTTCTCAGACAGTCGAAAAAACCAAAAAATTGGTACAGCCGTATTTCGAGCTTTTATGCAAAGAGCTTGAGTTTACAGCGACTATTGCCAAAGAAAAAGGTCTGAAACTGGAAAGTGTTTATATTGGAGGAGGAACTCCAACAACACTGAATGCTGAGCAACTTTCTGTTTTGATTAAAACAATTCAAAGCAAATTTGATATGTCCTCATGCAGAGAATTTACAATTGAAGCAGGCCGTCCCGATACGATTAATGAAGAAAAATTGTATGCAATTTATAATGGCGGAATTGACAGGATTAGCATTAATCCGCAGACGCTTAATGACAAGGTACTTGAAGTAATTGGCAGAAAACATACTGCACAGCAAACCTTAGATGCTTATCGGCTTGCCAAGAAAATCGGTTTTAAACATATCAATATGGATATTATCGCAGGCTTGCCGACAGAAACGACCGAAAGTTTTATTAACACAGTTGATCGGTTATGTGAGCTGGATCCTGCAAGTATCACAGTTCATACACTTGCTTTAAAACGTTCTTCAAGATTAACACTTAACGGCAAGGGTGTCAATACGGATAGTGGCTCATTTGCCGCCGAAATGCTTGCTTACTGCGAGAAAAAGCTGACCCAATGCGGATATCATCCCTACTATCTGTACCGACAGACACGTATGGAAGGCAACCTTGAAAATGTCGGCTGGTCAAAGGATGGTTTTGATGGGATTTATAATGTATTTGTGATGGATGAAACACATACGATCCTCGGATGCGGTGCAGGTGCGGTAACTAAGCTGAAAGTACCCGCAAGTGAGGAACTTACAAGAATATTTAACTACAAATATCCATACGAATATATTAACGGCTTTGAAGAAATGCTGAATAGAAAAGAACAGGTGAGGACATTCTATGATGAACTTTCTTAATACATACAGAAGGTATGCTTGTGACATCGACAGGATCAATGAAGAGGCCGAAAAAAGTCCAGAGGATTTTATTACCATGACCGAAAAGGTTTTTAGGCATGATTTAAAATGGATTGTAGAGCAAATCTTAAACAGCGGCGGCAAACGTCATGTTATACTTTTATCCGGACCGTCCAGCAGTGGCAAAACGACCTGTTCTAAAAAGCTTTCCGATGAATTCAGAAATCACGATACGGATGTGCAGCTGATTTCAATGGATGATTTTTATCTGGGAGCGGATAAAGTCAAAAAACTTCCAAACGGCAAGCCCGATTTTGAATCTGTTGAAGCACTTGATATTCCACTGATTATACAGTCTATCCATCAGCTTTCCACAACAGGAGAGTGCATTATACCGACATATGATTTTTCAAAAAGCCGACGTTCCGATATTACCAAAGAAATAAAGCTAGGCAGTAACTCGGTGATCATTATGGAGGGAATTCATGCGCTGAACCCGATTTTCAGCCAGGGAATGTCAAAAGAAAAAGTAATGAAAATTTATGTCGGAGTCAAACAGGGGATCAAGGAAAATGAGGATTATATTCTCACACACAGAGAAATTCGTTTTATCCGTCGCCTGGTAAGGGATTATCATTTCCGTAAGGTTGACCCCGAATATATGCTTTTAATGTGGCCGAGCGTCGTGGACGGCGAGAAAAAATATATCCGTCCTTATCGTTATACAAGTGATTTTACAATTAATTCCATACACATATATGAACCATGTGTGATGAAAAACACGGCACTGGAACTTCTTGGTCAAATTAGTAAAGACTTTCCTGATAACGATTTTGTGGATCATCTTATCAGTTCTCTTGATAAATTTAAAGCAATATCCTCTGAATATGTGCCCGAAAATTCATTAATTCGTGAATTTATTGGCGGAGGATGTTACAGTTATTGAGCAATTTGGGCTAATATTGCCTTTTGAACCTAAAAAATGGCTTAAAATCCTTGAAGAATGAACATAAAGGTGCTATAATTTATTCGATACATTTTTGTTGGAAAAGGAGATTTAATTATGGGTATTTTTGAAGATGTACTGTTAAACGCCAGAGCAGCAGTTGATACCGTAGGACAAAAAGCCGGTAAAGTGATCGATATATCAAAACTCAGACTGGCGGCTGCTGATTTGAAATCGGAAATAACTCAAAAATATCAGGTACTCGGTCGTCTGACATTTGAAGAGGAAACAACCGGTAAAATCTATGAAGAAAACAAAAAAGAAATTGTTGAAAATATAAAAGAACTGAAGTCTCATCTGGAATCAGTCAATGATTTGATTGCAAGCGCAAAACAGAAAACAAAATGCGATAACTGCGGTTCCTATAACACCAGAGGTGCACTTTTTTGCAGCAAATGTGGTGAAAAGCTCCATATAGCAGAAAATGAGGAAGACCATATGTCGCCGGATGATGTGATAGATTTTACCGAAGACAACTTTGAAGATGATGATCTATTATAATTCCTGATTAAGTAAAATGATTCCTTCCCGAAAGGATGTGCTTTAGTGGTTAAGAAGGAAAAGGAAGGAAGAGGGCAGTCTTTTTTAAAGGGTGCGATGGTCTTAGGATCGAGTATGGTCATTGTCAAAATTATGGGAATGGTCTATAAGATTCTGCTGTCAAATATGTATGGTGGGGTAGGCACAGGACTTTTCAATTCTGCTTATGCACTGTATAATCCGCTTTTTATGCTGTCAACAGCAGGCTTTCCCATAGCAATTTCGAGAATGGTTTCCGAAAGTATTACAAAAAAGCGTTACAGAGATGTCAGACAGATCCATAAACTGTCTGTTCCGATTTTTGTTATAGCAGGATTATTATGTTTTCTTGTAATGGTGATCGGCAGCTTTATTTATGTTAAAATTATAAAAGCCGAAAATACCATTTTCGCATTGTTGTGTTTGTCACCTACTATATTTTTTGGATGTCTTATGTCAATATACCGAGGATATTTTGAAGGTATGCGAAATATGGCTCCCACGGCTATATCGGAGATCATAGAAGCTTCATGTAAACTGTTTTTGGGTTTTACAGCTTCGTATATTACCATGAAAATATGCCTGAATCAGTATTACAGCAGCGGTTATGTACTAGGGATTGAGTGTGGCAGTGAAATAGAAGCGCATAATGCAGCCGTTCCTCTTGCAATTGGAGCTGCCATTACAGGCATATCATTAGGTTCGTTATTTGGTTTTGTATTTTTGTTTATTAAATACAAACGAATGGGCGACGGTATTAGTATCAATGATTTGCGTTCATCTCCGCCACCGAGATCAAACAGAGAAATCATTACAACAATGGTAAAAACCGCAATACCGATAGGTTTGGGATCAATTATTATGAGCCTTGCGGATATGATCGATTCAACACTGGTCAATAAAAGGATATATAGCATTATGGAAACCAATCCTGACGCTTTGCTTAATGTTTACGGGTCACTGATTCCTGACGATGTGTATTATTCAAACAGTACACATACCTATCTATACGGCTGTTACGGTATCGCACTTACATTGATGATGCTGGTGACGGCAGTAACACAGGTTTTCGGAACAACTGCACTGCCGTCTGTAACGGCGGCATGGACCAGCGGTAACAAAGAACGTATGAAGCGAAGCATGGAAACAGTATTGAGAGTGACAGTGCTTGTGACGATCCCTTCAGGCATTGGAATGTCAGTACTTGCAGAGCCGCTTTTATCGCTGATTTACAGTGGTCCTGCTGTTGCAAATGAGGTTGAGATTGGTTCTAAGGTGCTTGCCGTAATGGGAATATCAGTTATATTTATTGCAACAAGTACGCCCCTTTGCAGCATGCTACAAGCTGTTGGACGCATGGATGTACCGCTGAAACTGTTTACGATCGGTATGATTATGAAAATAATTGTCAATTATATACTTGTAGGAATACCCGAAATCAATATACAAGGGGCTAATGTAGGATCAATCGTATGCTACGGCTTTGTAACAGTAACTGCTATGTTTATACTGTGCAGAGAAACAAAAATAACCCCGAATTTCAATTCGATATTCATAAAGCCGCTGCTTGCTGCAATTATCTGTGGTGTTTCTGCATACTTTGCAGAAATTTTCTTTGATTGGTTTTTGGTTCAGAGAGTAGCTACAATTATGGCAATAATAGTTGCAATTGTTGTTTATATTATTGCACTTCTTCTTCTCAGAGCTATTAAAAGGGAAGATATCCTGCAAATGCCGAAAGGAAATAAAATATTAAAAGTACTTGAAAAACGTAAGCTTATCAGGTAAAATAGTAGAAGCTTTATTGTAGTTAAGGAATGAGGGAGTGAGCAGGATTTGGATCTGCTGTCAAAAGAAAAATATGATATCAATGACCTTGTGGAAATTGTAAAAATACTACGTTCGCCTGACGGATGTCCATGGGATAAAGTTCAGACACATGAAACGATCAGAAAGGACTTTATCGAAGAGGTTTATGAAGCTGTAGAAGCGATTGATGAAAAGGATACTGAACATCTTAGAGAAGAACTCGGAGACGTTTTGTTGCAAGTTGTTTTTCACAGCGTTCTGGAAAGTGAGCAGCATCATTTTACTTTTGATGATGTTACCGATGAAATATCCAGAAAAATGATCATTCGTCACCCTCACGTTTTTGGCGATATTAATGCTGAAACAACCGAAGAGGTACTAAAAAATTGGGATGAAATTAAAATGCAGACTCATTCCCAGAAAACCGTCAGTGAAGCAATGGATAGCGTATCAAAAACTCTACCATCACTGATGAGAGCGGAAAAATTGCAGAAAAAAGCAAAAAGAGGCGGAGTGTATCTGCAAAGTGCCGATGAGGTGTTTGATGATATTAATAATAAACTTGAAGCATTAAAATCGGTAATTTCTGTTGGAGACAGCGAACTTCAGCAGGAAAAAGTTGGAGAACTGTTGTTCTCAGTAGTAAAGTTGTCGGGTATCACAAATACCGACTGTGAGCAATCGCTGTATAATGCCTGTGAGAAATTCACCGAACAGTTTAAGGTCTATGAAAACGCCGCTGTTCAAAAAGGCGTTAATATACAGGATTCGGATACTGATGTAACGAATCAACTATGGAAAGAAATTTCAAAAAAAGAAAAATTGGAGGAAATTTAAAATGAACAAATCAGAACTTATTTCCGCAGTAGCCGCAAAGGCTGAAATTCAGAAAAAAGATGCAGAAAAAGCTGTTGGCGCATTGCTTGATATCATCATTGAGCAGGTTGCAGAAGGCGAAGACATCCGTATTGTTGGATTTGGTACTTTCGAGCGTCGTGAAAGAAAAGAAAGAACAGGCAGTGATCCCCGTACAAACGAGAAAATCACAATTCCTGCTTCTAAGGTTCCTGCATTTAAAGCAGGTAAAGCATTTAAGGATGCCGTCAATCAGAAATAAAAATCCGAAAGCCGGTCTTATGAGAGACCGGTTTTCCTGTTATATAAGAGGGATCAGTATGAGATTAGATAAGTATTTAAAGGTCAGCAGGATCATAAAACGCAGAACCGTAGCAAACGAGGCTTGTGATGCGGGCAGAGTAACTGTCAATGGTAAGATAGCGAGAGCGTCCTATGATGTAAAAATAGGTGATATTATTGAAATCGCCCTGGGAAATCACCCTATTAAAGCAGAAGTCCTCAGCATTAATGAATATGCTAAAAAAGAAGATGCCGGGTTGATGTATAAAATTATTCAGTAAAAAAACAGAATATTCGCCTTTGTTCCTGCATAATGTTTATTATGAATTCTTGGCGGAGGTGAATGAAGTTATGTACCAGGATGAGAAAATTCAGCAAAAAAGAAAACATAACCTTATTTTAGAAGGTAGAAAAATCCTTAATGTAACAGGTGTTGTTGATGTATCGGGCTTTAATGATGAAAGGGTCGTTCTTACAACGGACATGGGAGAGCTTACTGTTAGCGGTGAACATCTTCATATCAATAAATTTAGTCAGGAAACAGGGGAATTAAATCTGGATGGAGAAATCTGTGCTTTGATTTATACTGATCAAAAAAAAGATGAGGGCGGATTTTTTTCAAAAATTTTCAAATAAGGGCGTGAAATCTTGGAACTCACTACACAACAGCAGACAACGGCTTTTTTATGGGCTTTTGTGTTAGGTGCTGTGATTGAAGTAATCTATTTTATAATTGCATCTGTAAGAGCTGCTGTACCTCCTGATAAAACACATATTTTTATCGTTGATTTATTATTTATGCTTTCGGTTTCGTGTCTGAATATGCTTTACGCCATTTCCCAAACAGAAGGTAAAGTACGCTTATATGTTATTTTTGCGGAAACTTTGAGCTTTGTAGCCTTGTATTTTACGCTTGGAAGGTTTTTGAAACAAAAATTTGCAAAACTTGTTCTTGGGATTATCACAATATATAACGGCCAAACGAAAAAAGCAGTAAAAAAATATATACAAATGTCATCCTATTTCAAACAAAAATACGGTACATTACACAGAAAAGAAAAAAAATAAAAAAGTGTGTCGATTTTTCTTGCAATGATGGTATGTAATGTTGTATAATAGTCATATCGGTTGGCGAGAATTAGTAATTGGCGGTGGAATCAATGCAAACGAAAACATCAGGCAGAACGAAAAAAACAAGCAAAGTAAATAAAAACAAAAATGTCCTGCTTTATGTGATAGTTATTATTGTTACCTTATATGTTTTATATTTGATTGTTGACCAACAGATCAGAATCAATAATGCTAAATCCGAGTTAGCTCAGCTGGAGGAAAATATTTTTACACAGGAGCAGACAAATGCAGAACTGAAAAAAGTTGCGGATGCTGTTGAACATAATGATGAGGAAGCATTCTCTAATTATGTTGAAAAAATAGCTCGTGAGGATTTGGATTATGTAAAAAACGGTGAAGTTGTATTTGTAAACATAGCCGGAGATTGAGAGGAGAAAGCTTTTTTAGTATGGGTCTTGAAGTAGGAATGATAGTTGAAGGTAAGGTCACCGGTATTACAAAATTCGGTGCGTTTGTAGATCTCGAAGGTGGAAAAACAGGTATGGTGCATATTTCAGAGGTTGCACCGACCTATGTTAACGATATAAAAGATTATCTGACAGAAGGACAAACTGTAAAAGTTAAGATTCTTACTATAGGTGAGGACGGTAAAATCAGTTTGTCTATCAAAAAAGCACTGCCCCAGCAGCGTAAGCCGTCAAATAATCAACATAGAAATTCACCGCAGAAGCAGTCACCCCGTCCCGGTTCCTATGAGTGGCAGTCGCCCAGAAAAAATGAACCGTCGAGCTTTGAAGATATGCTTTCAAAATTTAAACAAACAAGCGATGAAAAAATGTCTGATCTGAAACGTATGGAATCAAAACGTGGTGGATATTCAAGACGTGGAAATTCACAGAAATAATAATAATAGTGTTTATATTCGGAGGGTTGAAAAACTCTCCGTTTTTTTGAAAGGAATGTTTATGAAACTGATCAATGCAAAAATACATACGATGGATGATAATGATACTGTTATAAAAAATGGATATATTGTCATTTCTGAAGGAAAAATTACAGAAGTAGGGGAAATGGAAAATAATACAAATAATACAGATGATGTCATTGATATCCAGGGATTGAATATTTATCCTGGTTTTATTGATGCACATACACATTTGGGGATATTCGGAGATTCGGTTGATTTTGAAGGAGCAGACGGCAATGAGGACACCGATCCGATCACACCTCAACTCAGAGTAACCGATGGTATTAATCCCCTTGACGGGTATTTTCAGGAAGCTGTTAGAGGAGGAGTTACCACTGTAATGGTAAGTCCGGGAAGCACTAACCCTATAGCGGGACAAATTGCTGCTGTAAAAACATACGGAAAAAGAATCGATCATATGATTATCAAAGACCCTGCGGCGATTAAATTTGCTCTTGGCGAGAATCCCAAATCTACATATAATGACAAGGGACAGTCTCCCATAACAAGAATGGCAATTGCTTCTTTGATTAGAGAAACTTTAACCAAAGCCAAAAAGTATTATTCCGATAAAATGCTGTTTTTACAGAACAACAGTAAATATGATATGCCTGAATACGATGCAAAATATGAAGCATTGATCCCACTTTTTAAAAAGGAAATTCCAGCCCATTTTCATGCACACAGAGCGGATGATATATTTACGGCACTTCGTTTAGCCGAAGAATTTGATATCAATGCTGTAATCGTTCATGCAACGGACGGACATCTTATTTATGAGGAATTAAAAGATGAATGCGTAGGGATTCTTTCGGGTCCAATCCTGACAGACAGAAGCAAGCCAGAATTGAAAAATCTTACACCTGCTTCTCCCGGAATTTTATCAAAAAATGATATTCCTACTGCAATTATTACCGATCATCCCGAAATACCGATACAGTACCTTCCGTTATGTGCTGCTGTTGCCGTCAGAGAAGGTATGCATGAATCTGCTGCATTAAAAAGTATTACAATCAATGCAGCAAAAATATGTGGTATCGCTGACAGAGTGGGATCTGTCGAAAACGGGAAGGATGCAGACCTTGTCATTTTTAACGGAGAGCCGTTAGATATAAAAAATAAGCCTGTTTCTGTTATCATCAATGGAAAAATCGTTTATGATTTTTTGTAATTTTACCTAAATATTGTTAAGAAATTTTATTCATTAATTTTTAACATAAATTTAAAGAAAAGTATTCCATTTTTTAGTTATTAGTGTTATAATATAGTTAATCTCATAATTGAGACAGAACCCAAATCAATCTAAGGAGGATTGGCTATGAAGTATAACATTATAGGCAGAAAAGTCAACCTGAAAGACAACTTTAAGGAACGTGTTTACAAAAAACTCGGAAAATTTGAAAAAATTTATTCTGAAGATGCAGAAGCAACTGTAACAGTAACACTGGAAAAGAACCGTCAGACAGTGGAAGTTACTATCCGTGATAACGGAATGATGTATCGTGCAGAAAGCACCGCTCTTGAAATGAATGACGCTCTTGATGCGGTTGTTGATATACTCGGAGGTCAGATTAGAAAGAACAAAACGAAACTCAGCAAAAAAATCAGGCCCGAATCCTTTGAACAGTATTTTGATGCAGAGCCAACAGGTTATGACGATTATACTTTAGAAGATGAAGATTATGTTGTTTTTCGTACAAAAACTTTCTCAGTAAAACCGCTTAGTGTTGAAGAAGCAATACTTCAGATGAATATGATCGGTCACGAATTCTTTATGTTCCGTAATGCAAATACAAACGAGATTAATGTTGTATATAAGCGTAAAAACGGCACATATGGTCTTCTCGAACCGGAAGATTAACCCTATACATCAAATAATCTCATAAGCAACAGCTTAAAGCTCCGACAGTATTTTATAGAATGCTGTTGGAGCATGATTTTTAAGGAAGCACTGAATAAATTTGGTGCGCAAGATGTGATGTTAGATTTTGCTGAAAGATAACATAAAATGCAGAGATATTCAAAATGTCTAAAATACTCATCGTTTACTATTCACGCAAGGGAGATAATTACTGGAACGCTCAATAAATTTGTGTATGTCAGTATTTGAACGTGAAATAGTGCAGTACGGTCACGTATTCGGCGACTCGTGGCGCATGTTTTTGACATTTGCAAAAAAAAATGATATAATCTCATAATATGATTTTATTTTTGAAAGGAGGGCATGAAAATGAAACAAGAGTATTTCCGGGAAGCTCCGCCAATTATTCAGGAATTTCTTGGCTATATGGGCAATGTCAAAGGTCGTTCTGAACTGTCTGTAGACGAATATTACAGGGATTTGAGAACTTTTTTTCGTTTCATCATTAAGGAACGGGGAATTGTTCCTGTCAATATAGAAATGGATGATATTGATATATCTTGTGTGGATATAGAAATGGTGAAAACGGTCACATTTACTGATGTTTTGCTTTTTTTGAATTATTGCCAGAATGACAGAAAAAATTCATCAACTACAAGAGCCAGGAAGACATCCAGTCTGAAAAATTTTTTTCGCTATCTGACCGTAAAAGTCAATAAGCTGTCTTATAATCCGACTGAAGCATTGGATTCACCCAAAAAACCAAAAGCAATGCCAAAATATTTGACATTGGAAGATAGCTTGAAATTGCTCGAGGCTGTGGAAGGAGTATTTAAAGAAAGAGATTATTGTATTTTGATTTTTTTCCTCAACTGCGGTATGCGTATTTCAGAATTGGTTGGTATCAATCTTTCAGATATCAACAGTGAGCATATGCTGAAAATCAGAGGTAAAGGTAATAAAGAAAGAATACTCTATTTAAATGAAGCTTGCGTAGATGCATTGCAAAATTATCTGAAGGTAAGACCGGTAGATGGTATAGCCGATAAAGATGCATTGTTTATCAGTCGCAAAAATTGCAGAATGACACCTAAGGCCGTTCAGCATATGTTGGATAAGTATCTGAAAAAGATTGGTCTGGATGGACAAGGATATTCACCTCATAAGCTCAGACATACAGCGGCTACGTTGATGTATCAGAAAGGCGGAGTGGATATCAGAACCTTGCAAGCCATTCTTGGACATTCAAATCTTGGGACAACACAGATTTACACTCATATTGCAGATCAACAGATAATTGAAGGATTGAAGGCTAATCCGCTTGGTAAAAAATTAAAAAAATCAGATGAGTAAAGAATCTGATAAATATCAATGGTCAAAATTTTGGTAAAATAACAATGAAATGAGATTGAAAATATGGGATTGATAAAATATTTATTAAGCGAAGAACCAGGTATATTTGAAAAGGCAGCATTTATAATTAAAAATCATGGAGATGTTGGAGCTTATGGAGAATACTTGACAAAATATCTTTTCAGAAGTGTAAGGTTTAACGGTTATCATAAGATATTAGGAAATGTTTATGTACCGTACAGGGGAAAGACATCTGAAATTGATATTTTGCTTATACATGAAAAAGGAATATATGTTATAGAAAGCAAAAACTATTCTGGTTGGATCTTCGGCAATGCTGACCAACAAAACTGGACACAGATGATAAACAAAAACACCAAGGAAAGATTTTATAATCCAATTAAGCAAAATAAAACACATATTAAAGCTTTGGCAAAGTATCTGGATATGCAGCCGGAACAAATGAAATCTTACATCGTGTTTTCTGAAAGGTGCGAA
>ONGS01000197.1 GCA_900317395.1 uncultured Eubacteriales bacterium
AACGCCGATTGCATCCGCACGGCATCTTTGACAGTGACGGAAAACATCAATGTACTGTCCTGCCTTCTGCCTTACTCCGTCAATTTCTGCACAGGAAGGCGCACGGCAATCTCTAAGTTCATTCTGCGGAATCAGCGGAATGATATTGTAAATGGAAGCTCCTGCTTCACTTACTGCTTTTGCAATCTCCTCAATATGATCATCGTTAATTCCCGGGACAAGAACCGTATTGACCTTAATCGTTATGCCTGCCGAGCTTACCTTTTTAATACCCTCAAGCTGATTTTTGATCAGTATTTCTGCCGCTTCCACGCCTTTATAATGTACACCATGGTACAGAATACCGTTGTTCAGCTTTGCTTCAATTTCCGGATCAACAGCATTGACTGTTACCGTCAGAGAATCAATCCCGGTTTCAATGATTTCATCTGCCTTTTCGAGAAGAAGCAGACCATTTGTACTCATACATTTGATGATATCGGGAAAACTATCACGAATTAATCTGAATGTTTCAAGTGCATAATCCGAGGCAAGAGTATCTCCGGGTCCTGCAATTCCCGCAACCGTTATATCAGGACATAATTCCAGCGAACGTTTTATCACATCAAGTGCTTCCGTCGGCTTTATCACTGTAGAAGTCACACCGGGACGCTTTTCATAATCGTTGATCCTCCTGTCACAGAATTTACATTCTATATTACAGGTTGGACTGATGGGAAGATGGATTCTTCCTGTTGTACCCTTTTTTCCGAGTGCATAACACGGGTGCTTATTGGTAAGCTCCTCATAGCTGATAGCCATATCACACACCTCTTTCTTTTTTTAATTCCTCCAATACCGCACTGATACCGAACGGCGCTTCATATACCGCAAAACCTCTTGCATTTAGGTAATCTGCCGCTCCCGAACCGATTTTGCTGACTACAATAGCGGAACAGTCCGACAGTATCTTTGCCGTTCCGTCAAAACCGCCGTCGGCATGATTGCCGCCGATACAGCACGGTGTTACATTTCTTCTTTCAATATATTCAAATTCTTTATCGCCCTGCTCAAATACTACAAAACTGTCCGCCTTACCAAAATGACGGTTGACAACAATTCCGTCCGAGCTTGCAAGCGCAACTCTGAATGCCATTTTTTCTCTCCTTATGCCGCAAATACTTTGTCAAGAACAAATTTGTCAAGTACAGCGTCTATTTTGCCGCACACTTCAAAAACACGGAACCCTTTTCTGATGATATAGGCCGCCGCACCCTCTCCGATACGGCTGACAATAATCGCATCACAGTCCGAAATCAGGTTGAGTGTCAGATCAAAATTAGTCTGATTATGAACTCTTTTCTGCTGACATGCTGCAACTGCATCCCGTATTTCAAGAAAGTCGTGATCTTTTTCATCGACTTCATAGATTCTGAAAAATGCTGCTCTTCCGAAATGCTCATTGACATTCACTCCGTCAGTGCTTGCGATTGCTACCTTTGACATAATATATGCCCCTTTCAAAATTTGCGCTTATTTGTAAGTATAAAGAACCGTATCATAAATATCTTCGATTACTCTCAGACCGCCTGTATAACCAATATAATTTGTTGTAAGAACCAGTCTGTATGGTGTCGGAAGTGAAGCGGAAAGAAAATCGTAATTCTTTTCCTTTGCAAGCTCCTTATCCCAACCACTGCCGATAATAAGACCTCTGCCGCTGTGGTTTGTTTTTCTGATAATATCTTGTGCCTTGCCTGCATCAGGATCGAAATAAACCGGAATTTCTCTTTTATCCGATGTTGATTTTAAATCGGCAGAAATCTGCTCAATATACTCCTTCGGTGTATTATCTACAATAAACTGCTCTTTTGGTACAATACCCGTTTCATGCAGTAAAAACTTTGAAAGACCTACAACATATCCTGCATCATGCAGTATATGCACATGGTTCGGAAGTCCGTAGCGGAATTCAAGAAGGAAGGTTGCCAGATTATCGATTTCTTCATAATAGGCATGTTCCTCACGTTCAATAAATTTCAGAGCCTTTTCTTCGTCAAGATCAACGCCCTGCTCCTTTGCAAATTCAATTACACCGTTGAGGAAACGTGTTGTTTCGTTTGCTCCAATCGGCAGATAGCGGAAATGATAATAAGGCTGACCATATTTCTTTTCAAGATGCTTGGTAATTTTTTCACCATACCACGGAGAAACAAGAATATTAAAGTTTGCTCTCGGTATCGTCTGCCACTCGGAAACACCGCCCGAATACGGACCAAACAGTATATTGACTTCCAGTCCCAGACCCTCGAGAAGTCTTTTATATTCTACAAGATTACCTTTCCAGAACGGATCCTGATATGGGATCGAAGCAAAAAGGTTGACAAGTTTTTTCTCGCTTCTGACCGGGTTTTCTTCAATATATTTATCAACATACTGATCAATAATCGCATTGACAACATTACTGTGAGAAACAAAATTATTTGACTTGAAGCCTGCTGTTTCCACATGGACGATCGGTTTTCCCTCATCCAGGAATTCATCTGTTACACTTGCAACATCATCACCTACGATATCGGCTGTACAGCCTGTTACCACGACCTGTAAGTCGGTATCAAGTACTTTATAGGTATTTTCAATAATGGAGCGCAGTCTGTTGGCACCACCGAAAACAACCTCTGTTTCGCTGAAATTCGTACATGGTGAGGTATTACCGCCTGCATAGCCTGTTGACCGCTCAAAGAATCCTGCGATCATCGTTCCGCAGCCGGGACCCGAATGAAGAATCGGCGTTGCTCTCGGAATAGCAACAACTGTCTGAAGTGCACCTATTGCACAGGCATAACGCTCCTGTTCAATTAAACCTGCCATTACTTTTTGCCTCCCTTCAGGAATGTATAGGGCTCCTGTTCAAGCCACCATTTTGTATAAGGATTAATAGCGTGTTTTTCAAGATTCTTGACAAATTCGTCATTTTCCAGTGTTGCAAGGATCTGTTCACCGTAATTCACAAGTCCTTCATAACCCATTCCGAAATGTTCGTCACCAATCAGAAGCGATGGTATTCCGAATTTAGCACCCCAAAGGGTCATTCCGCCGTGTCTTGCAAACAAAATATCAGGACGGGTCCTGTTCAACACATTAACAAGTTCAAATTCCTGCTTATTGCAGACTGTATAATTCTTGACATCACCGTAATCATGAACCGTATGTGCCAGTGTATCTGCATCAGACGAATTGCTGTCATAAATCGGATCATGATGGAAAATTGCCGCACCTGTTGCTGTCATGCCGAGTTCGTTAAGAAGTGCAAGCAGTGAATGTCCGTGAGAAGCACCTGCTGTAACATAGGCTGTTTTACCTTTCAGCTTCTCCCGCAGTTCTTCAATTTTCGGCAAATATTTTTCTTTCTGTTCTTTCAGGAATTCCTCTACCTCATCTTCTTTATGAAGGAGCTGTCCGAGTTCTCTGAACCATCTGTCGGTCTGTGCAATACCGTAAGGAGGTGAATTTTTCAGCTCAGGCACACCGTAAACCTGGTCAAGCGATGATGCCAGATACGAACCGAGAGTTGCACAGGCCTGAACCGTACATACAGCTTCCGAAGAATGTTGAAGTGACTCCAGCGTTGAATACGGTGTCAGATAATTTGCTTCATAACCGAAACGCTTGAACCATTCATTGAAGATATCACTTCCCCAGAAGTTTACAACATTGATCACATTGCGCTTCTTTTCAGCAGGCTTGATCAGCTTTCTTGCGATTCCATGATAACCTGCATCAAAACCGGTTGTCCATATCTTGGAACGGAAACCCTCACAGAAAATTGCAACAATCGGAATATTCAGTTCTTTTTCCAGTCTATTGGTAACGCTTTCAACGTCATCTCCAATAATACCTGCCGCACAGGTTGTCAATACAAAAATAACATTCGGATTTGCTCTTTTATAAACCTCACGAATGGTGTTTTCCAGCTTAACAGCACCGCCGTAAATGGTATCCTTTTCTTCAAGGTTTGTTGAATAAACCTTTCTTTGCGTTGGATTGTTAACACCTCTCAGATCGGCATTAACTCTGTATGTGAACGCAAATTCATGCAGACAGGTCGAACATCCCACGGGACCGTGGCTGATTACAGCCGCATCCTGAATCAGACAAGTCACACAGGCTGCCTGAGCCGTGGAACATCCCAGACACTGACTGAACGAACGCTTTTTATCTTTTAATTTACCACACTGAGAACAGTCCACCAACTCGGATGCATTTCCGTGGAAACCCGTAATAGAGCCGAGTCTGATTTCTCTGACTGATACCTCAGGAGTATTCAAATTGATCGTACTTGTTGCCATTAATAATTGCTCCTTATCATAAATTATTTTTTGACATCCTCTTTATGTGCACATTCGGTCAACACTCAGCACAATATCCATGATTTTAAATTCAGATCTTGTCATTTCTCTTTTCCCTTTCCATAAAGAGACTTCTAAAAACAATCTTTGCGGTTTTTAGAGAACCTCATAAAATAATTCTATTGATTTAACGATTTTTATTCTAACACTAACTTATTCATTAGTCTAATCCTAAAAAAATATTAAAATCTATAAAAAATAATTATAATATGCAAAGACAACAAATTATCATTCTTAAAAATAAATAGACGCTGTCATAATGCCTATAAAACTTATATATTTAATGAGTTTAACTGTCCCCAAAAAATGAAACAGGAAATTTTTTCGTTTGAAAAACTTCCTGCTTTTGTCTGTTTCTATATTGTTTTCAGTTGTTTTTTACAGCATGTTCAAGTTGGATTAAGGCCTTTTGCAGCGTCTGTCTCGGGCAGGCTAAAACAATTCTTTGGAACATCTCAGCACCTTGTCCGAAAATATGACCAGCATCAAGCCATAATCCTGCTTTATTGATAATAAGGTCGTTAAGTTCCTCTTTGCTCAATCCGAGCTTTGTACAGTCCAGCCATGCAAAATACGTTCCCTCGGGTTCGATCAATTTTATTTCGGGAAGATATTTATTTAGAAAATTGCGTACAAAATCAAGATTGCGGCGAATATATTCCCATGATTTCTGATGCCATTCTTCTCCTTCCTCATAAGCTGCCTTTGCTGCTTTGATTCCGAAAATATTAAATTCTGTATATCCGCAGCTTACGATTTCACGATTCATCTGATGACGAAGCTTTCTGTTTTTGATCCATATATTAGATATCTGCAAACCGGCTATATTGAAAGTCTTACTCGGTGAAGTACAGATAACAGCCTGATTTTCGAGTTCGGGGCAAGCCTTTGTCAATATATGATGCTGATGTCCCGGGTAGGAAAAATCACAATGGATTTCATCTGATATAACGATTACATCATATTTCAAACAGATGTCCGCTATTCGTTTCAGTTCCTTTTCCGTCCATACCCTACCCGTCGGATTATGCGGCGAACAAAAAATAAACAGCTTTACTTGATTCTCTTTGATTTTATTTTCAAAATCCTCAAAATCAATTTTATAATGACCGTTTTCAAATTTTAGTTCATTTTTTACAACCTTGCGGTCATTATTTTCAATTACAGAATAGAACGGATAATAAACAGGTGTTTGAATGATCACTCCGTCACCGACATTCGTGTAGGCTCTTACAGCCATAGAAAGTGCAAAAACAATTCCCGGTGTTTTGACAAGCCATTCCTTTTCAGGTCTCCATGCAAAATACTTTTCAAACCATGAAGCAGCCGCTTCATAATAATCGTCTTTTGGATTGCTGTAACCGAATATGCCGTGTTCCGCTGTTTTTCTCAAAGAATCAACAATCGGTTCCGCTGTCACAAAATCCATATCAGCCACCCAAAGAGGAAGTATATCCTTCGGATAGCCTCTTTCCTCCGCAAAATCATATTTCAAAGAATTTGTGCCATATCTGTCAACAACCGTATCGAAATCATTTTTTTCTGCTTTTGGGATCTGATATACGGAAGCACTATTATATTTATATCCCCTCAAAGCATTATTTCCCGATATTCTTTCGGAAAAATCACGATAAATACATCGGATATCACCCTGTTTGTTCATATGCATCATCTCCTCACTAAATACTTACTCTGATTGGTGATATTTTAGCATTTATTTATTAGTCTGTCTAATTCTAAAAAATTAGATAATAATATAAAAAATCTCTATATTACAGCGTTGACACCAATGGAAAATCTTTTTATAATAACAATATAATTTTATTGGAATAATTTTTCAGGGAGGATATTTATGCGTATCGCTATGGCACAAATGAAAATGACAGAAAGTATTGCCGAAAATCTTAACAAAACAATTTATTATATTGAAAAGGCAAAACAGCAAAACGCAGATCTCGTATTTTTCCCCGAGGTTCAGTTGTCACCGTTCTTCCCCCAGTATGAAAACAAAAAAGCAGACAAATATCTGTTAAGTCTTGATTCCGAAGAAATCAGAACCATACAGAATGTCTGCAAAAAATACAATATTTATGCTTCACCGAATGTGTATCTTGATTTGAACGGAAACAAATACGATGCTTCACTTTTTATTAATAACAACGGCAATATCAGTGGTATTTCAAAAATGGTACATATCGCCCAGGCAAAATATTTTTACGAACAGGATTATTACACGCCATCCGATGATGGCTTTAAGGTTTATGACACACCTTTCGGAAAAATCGGAATTGTCATTTGTTTTGACAGACACATTCCCGAAAGCATCAAAGCTTGTGCATTAAAGGGGGCGGAGCTTATCATCATACCTACTGCCAATCTGACGGAAGAACCGTCCGAGCTTTTTGCATGGGAAATCAGGGTACAGTCCTTCCAAAACGTTTCCTATATTGCCATGTGTAACCGAGTAGGCACAGAAGGCAGGATCACCTTTTGCGGCGAATCACTGATCACATCACCGAGCGGTGAACTTTTATTCAAAGCTGACAACAAAGAACAGCTGATTGTTTACGATATCCCGCTTGAAACCGTGCAAAATGAAAGAAAAATCCGAGACTGGCTGACACTTTAGCAAAAAAATGGATCGATATGATATCGATCCATTCTTCTTATAAGATAGTTATGCCTGACCACGAATCCCGTCCCTCGGATTCTCTATCACTTCAACTGTAAACCATCCTTAAAAGCATTTCCGACTTTTTCGCCAAGAGCATAATAACCGTGATGTACAGGATCATAAGTAATCGGTCTGAACTTTGTAAGGTCAATTTCGCCCTCATCATTCAAAATACCTTCGTCTGCACTGACATTCTTAATCTCGCCGATAAACTTATTACCGCCGATCACCTCTTTCAACTCACATTCCAGAACAAGCGGCAGTTCGTTGATAACAGGTGCATTGACAAATTCGCTTTTTGTTGTGGTAAATCCTGCCTTCTGAAGCTTGTCAGGCTCTTTGTTTGCCGAAACAACACCGACATAATCGCTTGCCACGGTATGCTCAACATCCGCAATACTGATGGTAAATGCCTTTGTTTTCAGAATATTGTCGGTCGTTTTGTGGCTACCGAGGTCAACAATTATTTCATTAGAACCAACAATACCACCCCAAGCCGCATTCATGGCATTTGGCTTTCCGTTTTCGTCATAAGTACCGATAATCAAAACCGGCTGCGGATATAAATATGTTTTTACTCCAAAATTTTTTCTGCTCATAAAAAATACCTCCGTAAAATTTAATGACTCTATTATCCTACATTCAGCAAATAATTGCAATAGAAAATTGGAAAATATTTCAATCGAAATTATATTGCTTATCTGCATATCAGATAAATACAAATAATTTAATCTATAGAAAAGAACGATCACTCATATATTTTTCCCGGTCAAAATCTTTTTTGGACAATCCGAAAAATCCTCCGTCCAATTTACAGGTTTGTAATATTATTTAATCTTACTTGCCGCATATCCTGACTGAGTGACAGTTTTAATAAGCTGTTTATCATCGGCCAGCTGTTTGCATCGTACCTTTGCTATATGGCTGCCAATATCCACCTGTGCCCAGATACCGTCAAGAGAATTTAGTGCATTTTCAACACGCCTTGCACAGTTTTCACAGGTCATACCCTCAATTTTTAGTGTTATGATATACGGATAATGCGCCTTGTTTCTGTCTTTGACAGTAACTCTTTTTTCGGCTTCGTCATGCTCTCCGCAACATCCTCCGCCGTGCTTTGACTTTTTGACAATCTCGTAGATTCCCCATGCAACAGCAACTGTAATCACTATAACTATAATAATTTCAATAATATGTTCGCCCATGGTCACCTCCTATTTATAAACGCATCCGTTACACTCGGTGCAGTTTCCACAGCAGGTTTTTCTCTTCTTTTTGTCACGCACTATTTTAATCACTGAAATACAAACACCAGCTGCAATTAATACAACAATTATGATATCCCAAAAATTCATATTAAACGCCCCCTACGAGTATACCGATAAGGTGAACCACAGATGCTGCTATCCATGCAACAAAGCACTGCCAAAGAACTACAATTCCTGCCCATTTTACACCAAGCTCTCGTTTTATTGCAGCAATCGCCGCTACACATGGAGTATACAAAAGCGAGAATACCAACAACGATGCTGCGGCAGCAGAGGACATAGTGGTTGCAACACTTGTACCAAACAATACTTCAAGTGTTGATACAACGCTTTCTTTCGCCATAAATCCGCTGATGAGTGAGGTACAGATCCTCCAGTCGCCGAGTCCGAGCGGCTGCATAATCGGAACAAACCAGCCTGAAACTATCGCAAGGATACTGTCCTGCTGATCCTCCACGAGATTGAAGTGAGTATCAAAGCTTTGCAGCAGCCAGATCACAACCGTTGCCACAAGGATAACCGTAAATGCCTTCTGTAAAAAGTCCTTTGCTTTTTCCCATAAGAGCTGTGCTACATTTTTTGCTCCCGGAAGGCGATAATTCGGCAGCTCCATAACAAACGGTACTGCTTCACCCTTAAAAAGCGTACCTTTAAAGAGAAATGCGACAAGAATACCGATGATAATTCCAAGAAAATACAGACCTACCATGATAAGTCCCTGATATTTCGGGAAAAATGCTTCCACAAAAAATGCATAAATCGGAAGCTTTGCTGTACAGCTCATAAACGGGGTCAGCAAAATCGTCATTTTTCTATCACGTTCACTCGGAAGGGTACGTGTTGACATAACAGCAGGTACAGTACAACCGAAACCAATCAGCATCGGCACAATGCTTCGACCCGACAAACCGATTTTCCGCAAAAGCTTATCCATAAAGAATGCTACACGCGCAATATAACCGCTGTCCTCCAGAAGTGAAAGGAAGAAAAACAATGTAACAATAATTGGCAAAAAGCTTAAAACGCTTCCCACACCTGCAAAAATACCGTCGATCACCAGTCCATGAAGTACTTCGTTGACATTAGCATTTGTCAATGCCTGATCTGTCATATCCGTCAGAGTTCCTATGCCCGTTTCGAGCAGCTCCTGCAAAAAAGCGCCGATAACTTCAAAAGTCAGCCAGAACACCAACCCCATAATTAATATAAACATGGGAATTGCCGTATATTTTCCCGTTAAAATACGGTCGAATTTTTCACTTCTTGCACTTTCTTTGCTTTTTTCGGGTTTGGTTACGGTTTTTTCGCATACCTTCTGAATAAAAGAAAATCTCATATCGGCAATAGCAGCGCTTCTGTCAAGTGCACGCTCTTTTTCCATTTGCATTACAATATGCTCTACCATTTCCTTTTCATTCTGCTCCAACATCAGTTGTGATAAAAGCAGCGAATCACCCTCTATCACCTTGCTAGCAGCAAAGCGAACAGGAATTTCTGTACTTTTTGCATGATCCTCAATCAGGTGCGCAATACCATGCAAACAACGATGAACTGCACCTCCGTTGTCACTTTCACTGCAGAAATCCTGACGCACAGGCTTTTCCTGATAATGTGCAATATGAATTGCATGTTCAACAAGCTCATTGATACCGTAATTTTTCGCCGCCGAGATCGGCACAACAGGCACACCAAGCATTTCTTCCATTTTGTTAACATCGATCGTACCGCCATTTGCGGTCACTTCATCCATCATGTTAAGAGCCACTACCATAGGGATATTCATTTCCAAAAGCTGCATGGTAAGGTAAAGATTGCGCTCAATATTGGTAGCGTCAACAATATTGATGATTGCCTTCGGTTTTTCATTCAGTACAAAATTACGGGAAACAATTTCCTCACTGCTGTAGGGAGACATAGAATAGATACCCGGAAGGTCGGTCACAAGTGTATTTTTATGTCCTTTTATCACGCCATCTTTGCGGTCAACGGTTACACCGGGAAAATTTCCGACGTGCTGATTGGCACCCGTGAGCTGGTTAAATAATGTTGTTTTACCGCAGTTCTGATTGCCCACAAGCGCAAAAGTCAGCTTTGTTCCCTCGGGAAGAGGATCACCGCTGCCCTTTGGGTGGAACTTTCCCCCCTCACCAAGACCGGGGTGATGGTGTTCTTTATGAACTGCTTTTTTACTTTTCCCTGTTTTTTTGTTTTTGAGCGGCTTTATTTCAATTTTAGCTGCATCTGCAACTCTTAGTGTAAGTTTATAGCTGTGGATCAGCAATTCTATAGGATCACCCATAGGTGCATATTTTACAACTGTCACCTCTGCCCCGGGTATCACACCCATATCCAGAAAGTGCTGTCTTAATGCACCTTCGCCGCCAACGGCTGTGATCACCCCTGTTTTACCTGTTTCCAATTCTTTCAGAGTCATAATTTGTCCCCTTTCAGATAACTTTCAATAAAAGTAACTTTTATTAAAAGATATTCTCGTAAATTTTAACGTCTGCTATTACACAGACGATTTTTTCTTTAAATATTGTGATCTTCAGCAAGAATCATAATATGTTCCATAATATTCATGAATTTTACTGTTTCTTCTGTGCCGAGCAATTCAATCAGCTTTGCATGACGTTCAACCATCCGGGTATACGTTTCCTTCGCAAAATTTTTACCCTTATCGGTAAGATAAACGCAAACTCTTCTCTGATCCTCCGGGCTGTGCAGTCTGAATAGCAGTTGTTTTTTTTCAAGGCTTCTGAGAATATTCGTGACCCTTCCCGTACTCAGGCTAAAATGTCTGACAATATCTGTCGGGCTGGTTTCCTGACGACGACTGTAAAGCCACAAAACAATACCATCCTCGCCTTTGGCGGATACTTCGCTCAACACACGGTTCATAGCACCAGCATAAGTAATATGAAGCTGACATAATTCATCAGATAACTTCATAAGATCCATAAATATCCTCCATTAAACATATCTAACTGTTAGTATACTCTAACTGTCGATTTTTGTCAATAGTACAATTTAATCTTTTAAACTTATTTTCAAATTTTTTACTCTGCACTCCTCAACTTATAATCTCTGACCCTAACATCAGTTAGGGGTGTTTAACTATTTTATACAAAAAATTTAGAAAAAAATATTGATTTTTTCTAAATCTGTGCTATAATAGAATTATCAAATAAATCATTTAAAGGAGGCTTTTTTATGGCTTACAAAATTTCTGATGAATGTATCTCCTGCGGTGCTTGTGCAGGTGAATGTCCTGTTGGAGCTATTTCTGAGGGCGACAGCAAATACGAGATTAATGCTGAGGCTTGTTTAGACTGCGGTTCTTGCGCTGAGGTCTGTCCTGTTGGCGCTCCTGCTGCTGAATAAATTAAATACGGTTATAGTTTCAGGCTGCCGATACGTTTTTCGTGTCGGCAGTTTTTCTGTTATCGTATTATAATACCATTACCTTTTACATAGTAGATATTTGAGGATCTGCCCCGATTTTCCACCGCCGTCGTATATGGCGGTGGAAAATTTCTGCGGCTTGCTCGATTGTAAAAAAAACTGCCGTACCTTTCGGCACGACAGTCGCTTAGAGTAATCCGAATTATATTACTTGTTTTCTTCTGCTTCAGTAATGAATTTCTTTGCAAGATTCATTACTTCCTTTCTTTGCTTCGGAGAAAGATTACGCACTACAAACAGAAGCTCAACTTCATACTTTGTAGTAGCATGAGTACGATATTTCAGGCTGTCTTCATCAGCAGGACCCGAATGAATCTCAGCAACAGCTTCTTCGAGTTCTTCTTCCACACCCTGAAGCAGCTGAGTATAATTAATATTATATACCTTTGCGATTTTAATCAGTGTGTTGATATCAGGCTTTGTTTTACCTGTTTCGTAGTAAGTATAAGTCGAACGCTCAATTTTTAGTCTGTCTGCAACCTGCTGCTGTGTAAGACCACACTCGTGTCTGTAATATTTAAGCCAGTAGGAAATCATGCTATACATATTTTTCAGCCTCCATTATTTTCTTTACTTTGGTTTTGTATGGACCGTAACTTTTGGGCAGAATTGTTAATACAAAAACATTACCCGGACATGGTCGTTTTTGTTCAGCAATTCTTATGAATTTTATTATATAACATTTTTTTAAATTAGTCACGCATTTTCAAAAAATATCACAAATTTTCTACAAAAATCCCAAAAAAGCTACTCGAAAAATCGTCTGAATTGTGAGTTGTTACAGTCATTTTTACATTTTTGCATTAAAAAATTATAGGATTTGTTCAGTATAATATTTTATCAGTCAATTTTTTTGGTTATATATCCGATTATTTTAATGTGTGCAATAATTTGTATAAACAAAGAGCAAAAAAGTGATATTTAAACTCTTTCATGCTGTAAAATTTATCCATTAAGGGAGCAGGAATTGATTCTGTAAATGAATTTGCTAAAAAACTGATCCCTGAATCATGATCCCTAAATCTTATGTTTGTGCAGCTTATACATAAAATTGCTTTAACATTATATTAACTGCAAAAATCTTCAAGAAACCGATTTAACTCTTCCCTGTCCCTGACTTCGATCCCTTTTTCAAGCGATGCCTTATCTGACGGGGGCAGGTCACTGACCCTTGTATCGGTTGTAAACAACGGCTTTTTATCATCTGCGCTAAAAACAGCAATCTTTCCGTCAAAAACCGAAAGGATATAGGCAGTCCCTGTTCTACTATCTCCACTCTGCTGTATTTCACTGCTGCTCTCCGATTGTACTCCATTTTCAGCCTTCGCCTTCGGCAAAGTGGGAAGTACTACATTTGTTATAAATAAACATAAAATCAAAAATGTCCCAGTAAATACCATTAATTTCTTCATTCCTGTTCATCTCCTCTGCATTTATTTTTTGGAAGTTTTCATGTAATTATTCACGATTTCCTTTGATTTTTTCTACAAATTCACAGATATTAACCGACTTTTTTTCAATTTCAAAAAATTTTATTCCATTTTCCTTATTTTATGGTATAATAGATGATGAATGATTGAATATTGTTCCTTGTGATTTTTCTTCGGATATCATCATCTACTACTCAAACTTTGGAAATGTCACTTGATAGCGGAGTCGTACAGATTGAATAATGAAAAACGAAGATAATGGGAACAATAAAGTTTTCAGCAGTGTCTGAAACACTGCCATCATCGAAACACCAATTTTATCAAGGAGGACTCAGAAAAAGTATGAGAAAAACCGATATAAGCAATTATAACGACGAAAGTACTTCCGGATCTTCATTATCCGTCGGTGCTGTGGTAGGCGGTTTTTTTGCAGCGTTCAGAAAAGTGATCGTCACTGCTTTTATGATATTTCTTATCACTACCGTTGTTATCGGAATATCAATAATATTTTATCTGTTCAGTATCGCCAACGAACCTTTGAATATCAACCTGAACAAAATGAAACTCAGCCTGACAAGCTTTGTTTATGTTCTGAAAGAGGACTGTGATGTTTCCGATGCCGCTGACACTGATAACTATGAAAAATATCAGGAGCTTTACTCGGGCGAAAACCGTGTATGGGTAAAGTATCAGGATATCCCGAAGTATATGATCGATGCTCAAGTTGCAATCGAGGATAAACGTTTCTGGGAACACAATGGTGTTGACTGGTACCGTACCGGTGGTGCGATTTTCAGCCTTGCCACAGGCGGAAGTCAGTACGGCGGCTCTACTATCACACAGCAGCTGATCAAAAATATCACCAATGATAATGATGTCAGTATTACCCGTAAACTGCGTGAAATTTTCAGAGCAATGAAAATGGAAGATGAATACACCAAGGACGATATTATAGAAGCTTACCTTAATATTGTCAACTACGGTGCCGGATGCCGAGGCGTTCAGTCCGCTGCGGATATCTATTTTAACAAAAATATTGCTGACTGTTCCATTGCTGAATGTGCGGCTATTGCAGGCATTACCCAGAATCCTGTTGCACTCAATCCTCTGGATTATCCCGAGAATAATAAAACAAGACGTGAGTATATCCTTTATGAGATGTATGATCAGAAAATGATAACAAAACAGGAATACAACGAGGCCATGAAAGAATCCGAAAATATGAAGTTTATCGGATATGTCATTGAAGAAGATGACGACGATGAGAATGACTGGAACTGGTATATGGATAGAGTATTCCGTGATGTTGTAAAAGATCTTCAGCCTGAACTCAATATCGGTGCAGATTATGCAGAAGATATGATCTATAATGAGGGTCTTAATATCTATTGTGCAATGGATAAAAACGCACAGGAAATTGCCGAGAAGAAAATCAGGGAATGGAAAACACCCAAAGACGAAAAACTTGAAGTCGGATATGAAATGATGGACTTTGAGGGAAGAATACTGGCAACAGTAGGTAGCCGTTTTGAAAAAGAGGGACGGCTCGTTTGGGATAATGTGACCAACTCGGTATTACAGCCGGGTTCAACGATTAAACCGATTGCTTCCTATGCGATTGCTCTCGAAAACAAACAGATCAATTTCTCCTCCCTTGTTTCCGACCGTGCCGTGTCTGACTGGGGGCTTGTAGACGGTCAGGTCATTTCAGGTCCGAACAACTGGTATGGATCATATTACGGAGATATCCCTGTCACAAGAGCACTCAATATTTCCTCCAACGGTGCGGCAGTAAGCGTGGTTAAAATGGTAGGACTGGAAGAAAGTTATAAATTTCTTACAGAAAAACTGAATTTCCAGCATCTTGACCCTGACCACGACAATGAAAACCTTGCTGGTCTTTCCATCGGCGGTTTTTATGGCGGTACGACTGTTGAGGAAATGACCGCTTCTTATCAGATATTTGTTAACGGTGGTTATTATTATCAGCCTTATACCTATTTCATGGTAACAGACAATGAAGGTAATGTTATTATCGACAATACCGATATCGGTAAACCCGATCAGGTTATTTCAACAGAAACATCAACTATCATGAACCGACTTCTCCATGAAGTGGTCAATGCAGGTGGTGAAACAATCGGTTACAGAGCAAAAATCGACGGCTGGGATATTATAGGTAAAACAGGTACGACGGATAATTCGTGCGATAACTGGTTTGTAGGTGCGTCGCCGTATGCTCTGGCAGGTATCTGGGCCGGACATGATACCTCCTCCCCCATAGCGACGGAGGAAGTCGCCAAAAACCATTATCTATGGCGTGATATTATGAAAGAATGGCTGAAAGGAAAAGCTGTCAAAAATTATGATCTTGGCGGAGATGTCGTTCAGCATAATTATATTATTGATGACGGCGGACTGACCGACCTTACCATTGAAGGAACAACGGCTGTCGGCTATTATACAACAGACAATATGCCGGCAAACTCAACTTATGGTCAGAAAAAGGTCGAAACAAGCAAACAAACATCATACAGCGACGATGACGATTCGGATGAGGGTGATACCGAGCAATCAGATGAGGAATATTCCGATGATGAAAACGAGGATACTGAATCTTCTGATGATACAGAAGAATCCGAGGATTCGACGACCGATGAACCTGATGAACCTGATGAAGACGGAGATGAGCCTTACGAACCGGATGAAAGCGGAGATGAGACTTACGAACCGGATGAAGGCGGAGATGAGCCTGATGAACCGGATGAAGGCGGAGATGAAACTTACGAGCCGGATCAGGGCGGAGATGAACCTGAAGAAGGCGAATAAAATAAATGATTTTAAAATTGTAATATAAGGAGTTTTAGTTTATGGTACAAGTAGCAGTAATGGGACACGGAGTCGTAGGCTCCGGCGTTGTGGAGGTTCTTGAGAACCACCGTGACAGTATCGCAAAACGGGCAAAAGAAGAAATCAATATCAAATATATTCTTGATATCAGAGATTTCCCTGACAGTCCCTATGCGAATAAATTCACAAAATCCTTTGATGATATCCTGAATGATCAGGAAGTCAAGGTTGTCGCTGAGGTTATGGGTGGCGTTAATCCTGCCTATGACTTCACGAAAAGATGCTTGCTTGCCGGCAAAAGTGTTGTTACCTCCAATAAAGAGCTTGTCGCTACAAAGGGTGCAGAGCTTCTGGCAATCGCTAAGGACAACAACGTCAACTATCTTTTTGAGGCAAGTGTCGGCGGCGGTATTCCGATCATCAGACCAATGAGCCAGTGTCTTGCCGCTAATGATGTGGTAGAGATCGCAGGTATTCTCAACGGTACGACAAACTTTATCCTTACCAAGATGATCAAGGATCATATGTCATTTGAGGATGCTTTGAAAATGGCACAGGAACTTGGTTATGCTGAAAGAAATCCCGCAGCTGATGTGGAAGGCCATGATGCATGCAGAAAAATTGCGATTCTTGCTTCTCTTGCTTATGGCAAACATATTTACCCCGAACTTGTACATACTCAGGGCATTACAAAAATCACCCTTGAGGATGTTGCTTATGCGGCTTCATGGGGTGGCGTGATCAAGCTGATCGGTCAAGTAAAGCGTCTGGAGGACGGTAAACTTGATATTTCAGTCGAGCCGATGCTGATTGACAGTTCCAGCCAGCTTGCCGGGGTTGATGATGTATTTAACGGTATCCTGGTCAAAGGCGATGCAACAGGCGATGTTGTATTCTACGGCAAAGGCGCAGGAAAACTTCCGACAGCAAGTGCTGTTGTTGCTGACATTATCGACTGTGTAAAACACCTTAAAGCAAGAAAATATCTGTATTGGGCAGACGGAGATGCTTCTCTTGTCAAGCCTTATGAAGAAACAGAATATCCTGTTTATATCAGACTGGAAAGTGATGACAAAACAAAAGCTTCCGAAAAAGTTCTTGAACTTTTCCCTGGCGCAAAGGTGATTGCACGCACGAATGCACCTGAAAATGAGATTGCCTTTACCACAGGCAGCATTAGCGTTTCGGAAAGTGACAAGGCTATTGCGGAGCTTGAGAAAAACGGCATTTCGGTCAAGTCAAAAATCCGTATTTCGGATTTATAATAACAAAGTAAAGAATTTGGGGGAGAAACAATGAGTTTAATCGTTCAAAAATTTGGCGGCAGCTCGGTTGCAAATGCGGAAAGAGTCTTTAATGTGGCAAAAATCGTAACCGACACCTACAAAAAGGGCAACAAGGTTGTTGTAGTCGTATCTGCACAAGGTGACACAACAGATGATCTCATCGAAAAAGCAAATGAGATAAATCCCGACGCTTCAAAAAGAGAAAAAGATATGCTTCTCGCAGCAGGCGAACAGATTTCTATTTCACTTCTTGCTATGGCTATTGAAAAGCTCGGCTGTCCTGTTGTATCGCTTCTCGGATGGCAGGCAGGCTTTCAGACATCTTCGGCATATACATCCGCAAGAATCAAGAAGGTAAGAACTGACAGGATCGAAAAAGAACTTGACAAGAAAAACATTGTTGTCGTAGCAGGATTCCAGGGACTTAACCGTTATGAGGATATCACCACTCTGGGAAGAGGCGGCTCGGACACAAGTGCTGTAGCGATCGCAGCGGCTATGCACGCCGATCTTTGTCAGATCTTTACAGATGTCAAGGGCGTTTATACCGCTGACCCGAGAAAGGTCGAAAATGCAAAAATGCTCAAAACCATTTCCTATGATGAAATGTTGGAACTTGCAACCCTCGGCGCACAGGTTCTTAACAACAGAAGCGTTGAAATGGCAAAGAAATATAATATTGAGCTTGAGGTTCTTTCAAGCTTTACAAATACACCGGGTACAATCGTTAAGGAGGCAGCAAAAATGGAAAAAATGTTAATCAGCGGCGTTGCAAAGGATACAGAAGTAGCAAGAATTTCGGTAGTAGGTGTTCCCGATGAACCGGGTCTTGCATTTAAGATGTTCTCCAGACTTTCCGCTAAGCAGATCAATGTCGATATTATTCTTCAGTCAATCGGCCGTGACGGCACAAAGGATATTTCCTTCACTGTTGCAAAGAGCAATGCAAAAGAAGCGGCTGCAGTTATGGAAGAATATGTCAATGCTGTAGGCGGCAAGAACGTTTCCGTTGATGAAAATGTTGCAAAGATCTCTATTGTCGGTGCAGGCATGGAAAGCCACTCAGGCGTTGCAACAAAGATGTTTGAGGCTCTTTATGATGCACACATCAATATCCGCATGATCTCAACCAGCGAAATCAAAGTTTCGGTTCTTATTGATGAGGACAACGCTGATGCAGCGGTTAAAGCTATTCACTCAAAATTCTTTGACGAAGATTGATCAACTCTTCAACATACCAAAACATCCGCACAGTGAATTTATTATCACTGTGCGGATGTTTTTTAGAAACCGTACGCTTCAAAATCCTGCGGTGCAAGTCTATGATAGATTGCATGCCCTAAGTCAATATGAATACAGTATTTAAAATTATCAGGTTTACCGTCCTCGAACCATACAACATAATTAAATTCATCATTGTTTTTTGTTTCAACACATTTCACCTTATCGGAATATTTATTGAAAACAACAAGAATATCAGCAATCGTAATGGCATATCCCGCATTTTTCAGCAGTTCGATCAACTCCGTAAGAAAGCCGCTGTCTTTTATGTTTTCATGCACAAACTGTGCCCCCTGCGGAGGTACGATCAAAGTAAACATACCCTCAAATTCCGATATTTCGATCTCGCCAAGTTCGTCTTTGACATAATCAACAAACTCACTTAGTGTAGCCTGCATTCCCTCTTTATCCAGATTTGTTCCGAAAAATCTGTTCAGTGAATCAAGCGGATAATTCAGCCTTACAGCATTCGGGGTATAGCCTAATTTAATCTGCGATTCCTTTATCACATAAACCAGATTATCTCTCAACGATTCAAAATTGATATTGATATTCATCTTCATTCTCCTCTACTAAATCATTCATACACCTATTATAATATACAAATTACTCTAATTCAAGACAATTGATCATAAAAACCCGGAGTCCCATTTTGGGCGGTACTCCGGGTTTTTTTATGATTCTGTTCTGTTATATTCTGCTCGCTCCATTCCGGAGTGTGTAAGAGAACAAATCTCGTTTTCGTCTACAGTTAATAATTCTTGTTTCAGAAGAAGTTCAATTGCTCCCTCGAAAACATCAATGATGACGCCTCTGGCCGTATAATTCATCAGCTTTGCGGCCTCTTTGATCAGGTCACTCTTCCCTACACTTGCTTCATCATAAAGTAGATAAATGACTGCATTCGCTGCCTCTGCATAAGGAACATCATTAGCATCACGATAATTATCGCCCTCGCCGTTTTTACGGAAATGTTTATATACTGACGGCTTTACCTTATCGCTCCAATAAATCAGAGTATCACCCTGTTTTATTTTCGGTGTTGTGAGCAATCCAATCATATCGCTCATAATTTTCTGGAGCTTCTCTGTCATTCTCGGAATACCAAAACTCTTGATAACTCTTCTTACCAACAGTTCTTCGGTAATAGGTGCTTCATTCTCTATAACACTTTTCAGTCTACGGCGGTTCATATCCTTGAATCTCGGTGTCAGAAGGATATCGACACTCGCCTTTGTCAACTCCAGTGCGGTTGCTTCATAGGTTTTAATCTCACACTCCTTGATTTCTTCATCGCTGTCGGAGAAGTCTATAACATTCTCAGGCTCGCTAATTTCTTCCTCCTCGGATTCAGGGTTCTCTTTCAGCCGTTCCAGCATATCAAGGATCCGATTGATCTCCTTATTGCTGTTGTCCCACCAATCCATTGACCAAATACGGATAATATTCCACCCGAGACTTTTCAGAACATCAATCTGTGCCAGTTCACGGTCTCTTGTGGTTTTTGCTGATTTATAGCTTCCTCCGTCAAGAAGAATACCCAGAATATATTTTTCCGGAACGTTCGGGTCAACCACACCGACATCTACTCTGTATTCGGAATGACCAACCATTCGCTCTGCTTTATAACCGTTTTCTTCCAGTGCTTTACATATGCAGTCTGCAATACCGCTCTGATTATTGATATCCGATCTAACAGTGTTTCTGTCATGGGTCATTTCTTTACCCGATGCATATTCCAGAAATGTTTTCAGCGACGCAACACCTTCTGCCGATGTCCTCGACAAATTGATCATATCAGGTGCCAGTGAGGAATAAACCATCATTTCACACCGTGCACGAGAAACCGCAACATTCAGCCTTCTCCAGCCGCCCTCACGATTCAGCGGACCAAAATTCATTGATACTCTGCCATCACTGTCGGGACCATATCCTACCGAGAAGAGAATCACATCTCTTTCGTCACCTTGTACATTTTCGAGATTTTTGATAAAGATCGGCTCATCAGAATGATAAGCCCATTCTTCCAACTCGGGATCATCCTTGCAGGCTTCGGTCAAAAGATCATCAATCAGATTCTGCTGATTGATATTAAAGGTAACAACGCCCACGCTGTATTTCGAGTCATTAGTATCGTGGCATCTGCGTTTGAGTTCTTCAATAACGGTTTCTGCCTCAACACGGTTCTGCCGTGTTTTACCTCTGTCAAATACACCGTCCACATGAACAAGCCTTACTTTTGCTTCTCTGTCGTTCACAGACGGGAAAGTATACAGTTTATTTTCATAGAATTCATGGTTGCTGAATGCTATCAGGCTTTCATGGCGACTGCGGTAATGCCACAACAAATGCGTCTGCGGCATACTCAATGCCAGACAATCGTCAAGAATGCTTTCGAGATCCTCAATATCAAGATTATCCTCATCAACAGAATTATTTGCAAAGAAGGAGGTCGGAGGCATCTGTTTCGGGTCACCTACAATCACAGCATTTTTACCCCTTGCAAGTGCTCCAATTGCTTTGCAAGTCGGAAGCTGCGACGCTTCATCAAATACAACGATATCAAACGGTTCACGATTCGGGTCAAGATACTGTGCTGCAGAAATCGGACTCATCAGCATACAAGGACAAAGTCTCGGCAACATATTTGGTATCTGTTCCAGCAACCGTCTTATACTGATTCCTCTGCCATTGCTGCGGATTGCTCTCTGTAAAATGCCAAGCTCAGAGCTTTGCGCTGCTTCTCTGGAGAAATTCGGCACTTTTGCGGCAAGTCTGCAATAGATTTCTTTTCTTGTAAGAGCGGTAAGTTCACTGTCCATTCTCTTGAACTGCTCGATTTTTTCATCGAATACGGGACCGGAAAATTTATTCAGCACCATACTTCCGTCAATCACCTTCATCGCCAGAAGTTTTGCTATTGTCTTTTTATAAGAGCCCTCTACCCTGTCATGCGCCATACCGCAGCGGTAAGCATCGGTAACTGGCTTCAGACCTTTTGCTTCTGCATCATCGGCAATATCGTTCCATGAGATCCATTCTTTGAGTGTATCGGAATTTTCCTTGATATCGCTGCAAAGTTTCAATTCATTTTCTGTCCATTCTGCTTCATCAGGCTTTGTGATATCCAAAAGTCCATACAATTCGCTTCGTGCTGAAGCAAGTTGCTCCCAAAGACCTAAAAGTGCATTGACAGGCTCTTTTATCTCCTTATCACTGCAATATTTAATTCTATAATCATCCGAACCGGTAAGTTCTTCAAGCTTTGCGGCACTTTCTTTTGCAATTTCGGTCTTTTTGCTGATATCCGTCCAGTCGGTATCATTGCCATTATAAAGACTTCCGAGATCATCGCCGTACATACCAAAAAGTCTGTCAGCCTCCTGCACTTCGACCTGATAATCAGATAGCTCCGTCAGGATCTTTTCGATATCTTCCTTGCTGATCGGTGAATTAGCATACTGTGAAAGCTGCTTGAAGATTTTTTTAATCCCATGATTTTTAGCAAGGAACCATTTTGTATTAACATCACGATATTCAAGAAGAAGTGCATGGCCGTCAAGACTGAAAAAGTCAGGTTTCCATTGCTGTGACATTCTTCCATATGTAGCTCTTTTTCTGTTGAAATGCTCACACATTTCCCATACGCCAAACAAATAAGTGGTAATATTTTCATTTTTTGCCCAAGCTTTTGGTAGATCAAACCACAAAGCGGTTTCTTTAGCAATCTTTACCGCTGTTTCCGAAAGTGCAAATGTTTCGGTTTTCAAATCAGCGGCAATTCCAAAATTACGCAGCGGAAGTTGAATTTCCTCAACCGCATTTTTATACGCCGAAAGCTTTTCGGGAAGCTGCATACGCAGGTGCTGCGTATAAATTTTTGCTCCCACATATGTAAGCGGATGCTCATAAGGATGACCAACGGCCTTAGCTGCTGCAATCACACGCTGAACGGTGACCGCAAATTCCTCCAGCATTTCTTCGGTCATATTATTAATTATTTCTTCCGAGAAAGAGGCTAAATCACCATATTGTGAGTTAGATTCATATATATTGATTAGTTCATACAGACTTTTTCCGCAATCATGCTTTCTGTGAAGAGCTGCTTGATAAACATCCAGTTCTTTACGGAGATTTGCAATACTTTCCGCCTTTGCTGCATAAGCCTCGCTGCTGCGGTGCTTTGTTACGTCGGAAGCTTTTCTCAGCTGTTCGAGAACAGCTCTCTTTTTTGATTTATTGGAATGAAGTTCCAGACAAAAATCTCCAATCCCAATTTTTTCAAGTCTTTTTTGTACTACCTCCAGTGCCGCCATTTTCTCCGCCACAAACAATACCGTTTTACCCTGTGCAAGTGCATTTGCAATCAGTGCTGTAATTGTCTGTGATTTACCCGTACCAGGAGGGCCATGAAGAACAAAACTTTCGCCTCTTGAAGCCGCCTCTATTGCGTAAAGCTGAGAAGCATCCGCAGGCAAAGGAAGCAATACATTATCCTCGGGAACTTTTTTCCCGAGTTCCATTTCCTCCGGTTCCCATGTGATACGACCTTCCATCAGACTTTTAATGATTTTATTCTTTTCAAGCTCATCACTGCGGTTGCGTATATCATTCCACATCACGAACTGTGAGAAGGAGAAAATACCAAGGTAGGCAGATTCCAGCACATCCCAGTTTTTTCTATCCATAACAGCCTTGCGGATGACGGTAAACACCTTTCGTGTATCAATTCCGTGCTCGTCAAGCGGAAGCGGATCAAGTCCACTGATATTGATCTCAAAATCCTGTTTCAGCTTTTCAAGAATCGTAATATTCATTACTGCATCTTCGTCACGCAAACGGATTACATATCCCTTTGCAGCGGATTTTCTGACGATTTCTATCGGCAATAACAGAACAGGCGCATATCTTGCACGGGTGCTTTTCGGATTTTCATACCAACGCAGAAGTCCAAGAGCAATATACAATGTATTTGCACCGTTTTCTTCAATAGATGTTTTGGAAGCTCTGTATAGTTCTTTAACAGTCGCATTGAGCTTGCTTTCGTTGAATATGGAGCGCAGACGGTGATTTTTGAATTCTGATTGGATTACGGAAACAGTTTCTCCCAATTCATGAATATGATCAAATGTTACCGTCTTTGGTACACTGATATCTTCGGGACACGGCAGAACAGAAAAATCATCTCCATCGGCAAGTGCATCTTCAAGATCATCGATGGAGCTGATCATAAGCGGAACAGTTGTTTTAGACATTCTCAAATTAATCAGCGAATTTCTCAGACCGAGGTCAAGGAGCTTTCTTTCCCACTGCTGTTTTCTTGTTGCAGGTGTTTCTTCCATATCATCTGTGCCAACAGTATCCAAAAGATTCTTCGGTGCCACTGTAATTTCATTTTCGTCAAGTTTCGGGCGTTCGATCTCCCAGCCGCTCTCGGTTTTTATTCTTGACGGTATCGGTCTGATACCGCTGCAGCGTGAACGTTTTACATCAATAATACAAATAGCTTCGGGAACTTTCTTTACAGCTGCCGCTGACGCTTCATCAAATGACATTGATTTTTTGGCATTCATTGCCGTACATTCTACTACTGCCATTTCATTAACGCCCTCTGCAATTTTTTTGCTGAGAAGCGACGGATCATCCTGTACCGACTCGGGGAAAGTCTGTTCTTCAAGCCATACACCGGCAAAAATATGTCCCGGCTTGATAATCAAAATCGGGTTCAAACCGACTGCTTCAAGTGCAGAAGCATAAAGCAACGTCATATCGATACAGGTACCCATTTTATTTTCAATCACACTGTCGCAAAGTCTGATCCTCTGTCCCACTTTTTCAAAGCTTGCAGGCGGAACGGAATAAACAATATTCTGCTCTTGAATAGCACCGTAAACAGCCGCTGCCTGTTTCAACACATTGTCGGGGTCTTGTCTTTGGTAGCCTGTAAAAGACGGGTCATCCGTCCATTTTTCAAGAAGTTCCGCTCCCCTTGCTATGATTTTTGTTATAGCAGGATGATTCGGTGTAATGAAGGCACTTAACAGCTCGGGATACACAAGATAGCCATGCCATTCGTCATAGGCCAGAACAGTGATTTCATTCCGCTTTGCAAAAACAATTTTACCGTCACAAATCAATTCAATATTCAGATTATCCGTGATTCTTTCGGTCAATCCGGCAAGGACATTTCCGTTTAGTTTCAGGTCAATATTTCTGATTTCAAAATCTGTCTTTTCGGGAATATACTCAATATATTCATGATACGGTAGCGAAAAATCGGAGTCTGAAGTAATGCGTAATTCGGCATTAGCATATTTCAAATCAGAATTGTTTTTGATAATAATGCTTTTGATCGTCTTTACGCCATTATGCTGTAATGCAAAATTTACCGCCGGGACAATATCCGCTTCAATATCAAGTTCGGGGTTAATTGCATGCTCTAATGTTTCCTTATGTTGTTCCTTTGCTTTTTCAGGTTCTTCAATCTCAGCTTTTTCTTGGGGTTCTTCCTCCGCTTTTTCGGGTACCTCAACCTCAGCTTTTTCTTCGATTTCTTCCTCCTCTTTTTCGGGTACTTCACCCTCAACTTTTTCTTCGGTTTCTTCCTCCTCTTTTTCGGGTACCTCACCCTCAGCTTTTTCTTCGGTTTCTTCCTCCTCTTTTTCGGGTAC
>ONGS01000150.1 GCA_900317395.1 uncultured Eubacteriales bacterium
CAAACAACAAAAGCAGCTTTTTAACAAACGGAAAAGCAAAACACAAATGACAGCCTGCAAAAAACAGTGGCAGGAAGAATACAGTCAGAAGCTGAGAATTGATACTTCTGCGAATTTCCTTTTTAGTCATGCCGACCTTCTGCATGATTGCAAACCTTGCCTGGTCCTCATAACCTTCGGATATCTGCTTGTAATAGATAATCAATACTGCCGCAAAGAGAAATACAACGCTCAGTGAAATACCGAGATAAAACATTCCTGCATAGTTAGCAAGCAGGCTGTTTTTTTCCTTCACCTTACTTACACAGTTTACATAAACAAACTTTTCATTGTCATGGCTGACATTGATTAGTTTTAATTCATCATTATATTGCTTTGCAAGACTGATCTGAGACTCTTCGTCAAGTCCTGTATCAAAGAAATATTTAAAATTATAGTGCAGCAATGTTTGTTCATTCTGATCCGTCAGCTGATCCAATCCCGAAACCGCATCCTTGACATTAGGTACAATTAGTGTCATAACAGGTACAATATCGGCTGGATCGGTTGCATATTCATCAAACTTATCTAAAACCTTTTTCACCTGAAAAGTCTTGCCGCCGTTAAATGAAATGGTATCATAATCGTATTTCTTTGCGGAATATATCATTACTTCGCCGTTTTTCAGCGTTTCATTTTTACCTGTTATTCGATTGTAATCATCAAGCGCAATAACGCTGAATATTGTCAATTCCGAATAAATGGATGTATCATTCAATTTGGCTGCCGAGGAATTTACTTCGACAGTCTTTCCGTCTACAATACCTGTCACAGAAACATAACGCTTCTCAACTACATTTTTCGTCTTTGCACCTGCTTTTTCGGCTATTTCAAGAATCTCCTTTTCGAGCGAGTCGATTTTATCCTCCGAAATTGCAGTTATGCTTTCGGAATTAAATTCAATATTGATTTCACGGGGATACACCGTATTAAGGCTGTCTTCACTGCCAAAATACAGACAAGCTGTCGTGACGATCGTCACAAGCACCATTGTTGCAAGAATACAGATGGATGCAAGTCCTGCACCGTTACGCTTCATTCTGTATACCATAGATGATACCGATACAAAATGGTCGGAATGATAATAATATTTCTTATTTTTCTGCAAAAGACGGCAGAATAACACCGAGCCTGCGATCATGATCAGATAGGTTGCAACAATTACCATGATCACCGCTATAAAGAAATGCATCAGAGCCTGCACAGGATTTTTTATCGTCACAGCTTGATAATAAGCAAAACAAAGAAGAATCACTCCTGCCGCACCAAACAATATGTTTCCTTTCGGCGGCTTTTCGCCTACGTTTTCACTTTTGATCAGTGCGGACGCACTTGAAAACCTAAGCTGCATAAATGAACTCAGAAAAAGCAGCACAAATACAGCGCCAAATACTTCCAATGTGTTTATGATTGCCTCAGGAAAAATTTCAAAACGATAATTGATCTCTGCCCCAAGCATATTCAGCATACCCAGTCCTGCCGCTTTTGACAATACAATACCTAAAAATATTCCTGCGCCGATGGATATCGCCGCTGTTATCATTACCTCCCAGAGCTGCACAAGCGCAATATTTTTCTTTCCCATACCAAGAATATTGTAAAGTCCGAATTCTTTTTTTCTTCTGCGAATAATAAATGAATTGGTGTAAAACAAAAATATGCAAGCAAAAATCGCAATGACCCATTTGCCAAAACCCATCATACTTTGTATGGTATTACCGCCGCTGATAGTGTAAAGAGATTGATCCTCGCAAAGTGTACATATGATATTATGCATCATCACCATACCGATACAGGTGAGGATATACGGCAGATACATTCTTTTATTTTTTCTTATGCTGTCGAAAGCCAGCTTTGGATAAAATGATTTTTTCATCTTCTGTCACCGTCGGTCCTGTTTGTCATATTTGTTGAAAGCAAAGTAAGTGTATCAGAGATTTTTTGATAAAGCCTGTCATCGCTGTCCTCTCCTCGGTAGATCTGATGAAATACTTCTCCGTCTTTGATAAACAGCACACGATTTGCAGTGCTTGCCGCCTTTGTGGAATGTGTTACCATAACAATGGTCTGGCCCTGCCTGTTAATTTCCTCAAAAAGCCGTAACAACTCATCAGAAGCTCTTGAATCAAGCGCACCTGTAGGCTCATCAGCAAGAATCAGCTTCGGGTTGGTAATCAAAGCACGTGCCACAGCTGCTCTTTGTTTTTCTCCTCCCGATACCTCATACGGATATTTTTTCAACAGATGCTCTATGCCAAGTCTTTGTGCGATAGGCAAAAGACTGTCATTCATTACTTTGTAACTTTTTCCCGCAAGAACAAGCGGAAGATAGATGTTATCCTCCAGTGTGAAGGTATCCAACAAATTAAAATCCTGAAAAACAAAGCCGAGATGATCTCTGCGGAACGCTGTAACGGCAGACTCCTTCAATCTTGAAAGATCCTTTCCATCAAGCACGACTTTTCCGCTCGTCGGTTTGTCAAGTGCTGCAAGAATGTTCAAAAGTGTTGACTTTCCCGAACCTGATTCACCCATTATAGCGACATATTCGCCCTGCTCTACCTTAAAATTGACATTTTTCAGTGCCTCCACCTTGTTTCCTCCGAAACGTGTGGAATAAGTTTTTTTCAGACCACTTACTTCCAGAATACTCATAATCAAGTTTCCTCCCTTCGTTATGATATTATTTTATCAGAATCGGGAAATGCACTCCATAGAATCGGCTTACATTTCCCGTTTAACTTCTTACAATCCCGTAAGTTTTGTTATTCCTTTCTGAGCTTGTACTGTTCAAGATTTAACAATACCTTTGTGCCTTTGTCAATTTCGGATTCCACTTTTATATCGATTCCCAGAGCATCACATACTCTCTTACACAGATACAGTCCTATCCCGCTGGAATGTTTGTACGTCCTGCCGACACTGCCTGTATAGCCTTTTTCAAAAATCCTCGGCAGATCCTCGGGTGCTATACCGATCCCAGTGTCCTCTATGCAAAGGATTTTCGGCTTTTCGGTATAAATTCTGACACCGCCCTCACGGGTATATTTCAGTGCATTGGAAACGATTTGTTCTATTACAAATCCTAACCATTTTTCATCGGTTACAACCGTTTTCTTTGTCGGGGTAAAATCAAAAGTCAAGTGCCGTCCGATAAATTCTGATGCAAATTTTTTCACGGAGACTCTGATAATATCATCGATCTGACACTCTCTGAAAACATAATCACTGCTGTCGCTGTCAAGCCGCAAATATGTCAGCACCATTTCAACATACTGCTCTATTCTAAAAAGATCGGACGATATCCGTCTTGCTGCTTTGCTGTCTTCATTCTGTAATGTCAGGTGCATGGAGGAGATCGGTGTTTTGATCTGGTGCGCCCACAGGGTGTAATATTCTATTACATCACTATATTTTTCGGTATGTGTTGTTTCAAGCTCTCTGATTTCCTTTTTCAGCAGAGAAATGATTTGGATATATTCTTCTTCCTCAATGCTGTGTACTTTTGGGAAATCCTCCATCATTGCCGCTGTATACAGCCTGATCTCTTCCAACCGCCGATATCTACGCCGTGCTTTTACAAAATCCACAATAATAATCATCACCGTAATCAGCAGACAAATTCCGCAAGGGTACAGAACTGCCTCCAACGGCAGATGATACAGTGCAAACACAATATAAAATATAAAACTGAATAAAATATAGGTCAGTATGACCCCTTTGTGATACCTGATATATGACAGAAAAAGTTTCATAGTTCCTCCGATCCTATAAGATATCCGACACCGAATTTCGTTGAAATAAAGCCTGAAAGTCCTGCGCTCTCAAGCTTTTTTCTCAGACGATTAACATTGACGGTAAGGGTATTTTCATCGACAAAGCTGTCACTTTCCCACAGTTTTTCCATCAGTCTTTCCCTGCTTACGACCTTTCCCTTGCTCTGCATAAGGGTCAGCAGTATTTTATATTCGTTTTTGGTAAGGGGAATTTTCTCGCCGTTAAACATCAGCGTATTCTCTCCCATGTCGAGAATTGCACCCTTGTGTTCCAAAAGTGGCACAGCTCCCGCAAAATCATAAGTTCTTCTAAGAAGCGCCTGTAATTTTGCAATAAGCACACTTTGGTCAAACGGTTTTGCGATAAAATCATCCGCACCCATATTGACTGCCATTACAATATTCATATTGTCGGCAGCAGACGAAATAAAAATAATCGGTACTTTTGATATTTTCCGTATTTCGGCACACCAGTGATACCCGTTAAAAAACGGCAATGATATATCAAGCAGAACAATATGCGGCTGAATCTGTGCAAATTCTGCTGTGATATTTTTGAAATTCTCTGCAATATGCACTTCCATATCCCATAATTCTGCTTGCTCTTTTATCGCCTTGGCAATCCCTGTATCGTCCTCTATGATCATCAGCTTATGCATTTCAATCCCTCCAAAAACGAAACACTCCCGAAGATATTGAAGCTTCGGGAGCGAATAATTGTTCAATTATGATTCAGACTGAGATTTTGCCTGTTCTGTCAAAATATTGATCGTTCTTTCAACAGTATATTTAGACAGACAATCATCATTTGTATCGTATTTCAGCTTTTTCTGTTCTGCTTCAAGATATTTGTTGTATTCGTCATCCTTGATAGCGTGAACGATATCAATTCTTGAAACAGCATCCTCAACGGATTCATCATCGCTGATTTTTTCGGCTTTTTCGGAAATAGAACCCTTATAAATCAGGTAATATGTATCGTCGATTTCTTTGACGGCTGCTTTTTTCTCTTTAAGAGCCCCAATTGCCTTCTGAAGATCCTCATTCATGGTAGATTTCTCAAAGTTCACGGTATCGGAAACACCGGCAGAAGTCTCAACCTCAAAATCGGTCTTATATTCCTCATCGATATCGGTAGGTGTTTTATCACCGCTGTTAAGCTCTTTTACATATTTTGCAAAAGCCGCTGTTACCTTATCCTTTGTTTCGTCATCGATATCTGCAGAATTTCCGTCTTCGTCAGTTGTTTTGAACGAATAAGGGATGTAATAGTAATCGGTATAGTTATCGGTAAAATATTTCTTAACTTCTTTATCCGAAACTTCTTTTGAGCCGCCTTTATCGTAGATATGCTTGAAAAGCTGTTCGGATTTATAGGGATAGACAACACTGATATCAGCGATCGTTTCTGTAGATACACCGAGGGTATTGTAGAAATCCGTACCGCATTGTTCGATATAAGCAATATACTGTTTTTTGGTGGTATCGATATAATCGTTGTCGATTTTTACCTTATTGTCCTTGACAAGCTTTTCCACAGTCAACTGAGTGAGAACGTTTTTCTTTGCCTGGCTGTTGATCCAGTCCACCGCATTTTTCTTTTCTACCTTTTTAGAGGTAAGGTCATCTGTTGCAAGATCCACGCTTTTTTCGGTTTCTTCTTCGATTTTCTGCATTGCATCATTAACAGCGGTATAAGTATAGTAGATCCAGCCGCCGTTGGTAAGTGTTTTATTGGTTGTTTTAAAGCTCCACGAGGTATCTGCGCAGCCTGCGGCAGAAACAAGTACAGCAGAAGCACTGAGTACAGCGACAGGCTTCAAAATATTTTTAATTTTCATTCAAAAGTCTTCCTTTCAGAAATTTTCATAGGCATATGATATTATTATATAACAAAACATTCTCAAAGTCTACAAAAATTTAAAAAATCCAAAAATATTCTAAATTGCAATATAAAATGTCAGTGAAATTAAGCGACATTTAATTGTTTAAGCAGATCGTTAGCAGACAGTCCGTTGAAG
>ONGS01000109.1 GCA_900317395.1 uncultured Eubacteriales bacterium
ACCGCCGCCGGTGAATAAGAGCGAGTTGTCGCATGATGTGCCTGTTAAGGTGGAAACACCGCCGCCGGTGAATAAGAGCGAGTTGTCACATGATGTGCCTGTGAAGAAAGTTACAGCGGAGGTACAGAAGGCAACAAACACCGAGACAGAGAAAAAAGAAACTGCTGAACGGGAATCCGTTTCCGAGCGTTTTGAACCGATGGTTTATAAGGCAGAGGATGATGAGCTGTTCATTGTTATGGCAGGAAAGTTCACCAAAACACTGAAAACAGAATATGAAAATGTCCGCAGACTTAAAGTGGAATTACCGCCGCCTGAGCCGCCTGTTGCTGTTGAGCAGGAGAAAAAGCCTGTACAGCAGACCGCAGTCAAAGAAACTGTGAAAAAAACGGAGCAAAAAAACGAAGCACAGCCTGAGCAACGGACAGTAAAAAGACAAAAATCAAATCAAAAACCAAAAGCATCGAAAAGCGTGAAAATCGAGCCGAAAAAACCGAAAAAACGTTTTAAGCTTTTTGAAAGTATTTTCTCGGCAGAAAACGACCGGTTTGATTATGATGAAGAAACAGAGGAAGAAAAGCCTGAGCTTGAAGATTATAAAAGTGAGTCGGATGCAGAGGAAATCAAAAGTGATATCAACGAGAATTTCCGCAAAGTGTTTGCAAGAACAGTTGTTCTGACCTGTACAAGTGTTGTTTCCATTATCACTGCCATTATTGCACAGTCGATGCCGTGGGCATTTCTTAATATGATGAAAAACGGCTGGCTTGTGTATTCGATTATCAGCTTTTTGCTGTTTCTTGTTGCCGCTTTCGCAGGCAGATATCCGATCGTAAACGGTCTTATGCCGCTGAGACGACTCAGGGGCAACAGTGATACACCTGTTTCCGTGGCAACCATAGCGGTAGCAATACAGTCCATTATTTCATTGTTCCAGCCGAATGTTTTTCTTGACGGCACTTATCATATATATGTACCTCTGGTAAGTCTGGCACTTCTTCTCAACAGTATGGGTAAACTGCTCATCATCAGAAGAACAGCGGATAATTTCCGTTTCCTGCGCAGGAAAGATGCAAAATTTGCCGGAAAAATCTATACCAAAAATATTAATGCGGAAAAATTCGCAAGCGGACTGCCTTCACGCAGACCAATCATTGCTTATACCAAGCACTCTGATTTTATGAGCAATTTCCTTCAACTTTCCTATGCGTCCGACCCTGTTGAGGAGCTTGCGGCGAAGGTTTCACCGTTTACAGCGGCACTGTCGCTGATTTGCGGTATTATATATGGTATTATGACCAAGGACTTTGTCGGAGGTGTTACCTCGTTTGCGATCACAGCCTGCATTACAACACCTATGTGCAGTCTTGTTGCCGTGAATATTCCTATGATGAATCTTTGTTCATCAACACTGAGACATGGTTCTATGGTCGTTGGCTATGAAGCAGTAAAACAATTCTGTGATACCAATGCACTGATGATCGATTCTTCTCAGCTATATCCAAAGGGTAGTATTATTCTCAGCGGCTATAAAACCTTTGACGAAACAAAACTGGAAGAAGCATTATCCGCAGGTGCAGCAATTACCTTTGCGGTCAATGGTTCTCTGACTCATGTGTTTGAAACCATGGTGCAGGACAGAAAACGTTCTCTGCCGTATGTTGACAGCGTTTCCTATGATGATGAAATGGGTCTGTCGGGCTGGGTAGACAAGCAAAGGGTCCTGATTGGTAACAGAAATTTGCTTTCAAAGCATAATATCAAACTTCCTGATGAATCGATAGAGAAGAAATACCGCAAAATGGGGAATGAAGTTACTTATATTTCCGTTGGAGGTCAGCTTGTTGTTATGCTGGTTCTTACCTATAAGGCAGACAGAGCCATAGCAGAATCACTTAGGGAGCTTGAAGATGACGGTGTCAGCTTTATTGTCAGAACCATAGACCCCAACATTACGCAGAAGCATATTGCCGATAAATTCAGCCTGTATCCGAGATGTATCAAAATACTTCCCACAGGACTGGGCAATATCGGATATGATGAAATTTCGGGAAATGAAAAAAGTTCCCGTGCATACCTTGTCACAAACGGAAAACTTTCAGCTTTTGCACGTGCTATTGCAGGCTGTGTCAAAATAAGGTCCACCGTTACGATTGCTAAGATCATACAGTATCTTTCCATTATAATAGGTATTATTCTGGTCTGTGTTATCTCCTTTATCTCGGGCTTTGCAAAGCTCGGAAACATGGAAATGCTTCTGTATACAGGCTTCTGGTGTGCGGCAATGATCGTCGTATCCATCGTTGCAAGAAAACTTTTATAAAATCAGTCATCAGGATTCAGGCATCTGCTCCACACACATACAGAGCAAATCCTTTTACCCCCGAATCCTGATCACTGAATCCTAAATCCTAAATCCTATATTACTATTAACGGAAAGGTTGATTGAAGTGAAAGTAGCACCGTCACTTTTAAGTTGTGATTTTTCAAAAATGGGTGAGGAGATCATACGAGTTGATAAAGCAGGCGCAGACCTGATTCATCTTGATGTTATGGACGGGCATTTTGTACCGAACCTGACAATAGGTCCTGCCATTGTCAAAGCCGTGCGTCCGTATACCAAGCTTCCGTTTGACGTTCATCTGATGATCGATTATCCCCTTGATTATATTGATGCCTTTGCTGATGCGGGAGCGGATATTATCACCTTTCATCTGGAATCTATGTCCGACCCGAATCTGACAATAGAAAAAATCAAAAGCAGGGGCTTAAAGCCCGGCGTTGTTATCAAACCGGGAACATCTGCCGAGGCAGTATATCCCTACCTTGACAGGGTATATATGGTTCTGGTAATGACAGTTGAGCCGGGATTCGGCGGTCAGGCCTTTATGGAGGATATGATGCCGAAAGTTGTTGCCATCAAAAAGGAAGCCGAAAAAAGAGGTCTGGATATCCTTGTAGAGGTTGACGGCGGAATTTCCGAAAAAACCGTTGACCATGCGGCAAAAGCAGGCGTTGATATTTGTGTTTCGGGTACAGGAATCTTCAAAGCAGAAGATACCGCCGAAGCAGTAAGAATTCTGCAAAATTCCGATAAAAACTGAATAAATCCGTCACCGAACCTTTTTCTTCGGTGACGGATTTTTTTTACTCTAAAAGCAAGGGAATTTTCCGTTAGCTGTTTTTGCGGTAAGGGGCAGGGCAGATATGGTACAAACGTTCCATTCTGCAAACCTTCACCCTTCACCCTTCAACCTAACCAAGCGTTTGCCTATTTCGGAGATGGCGTGGGGGGAAGAGAGGGTATTTGTGTGCTCTTTTAAGGAAAGGGCGGCGAAAATTCCTTTGACGGCATAATTGGTGTATTCAGAAATAATGCGCAGAATTCTGTCATCGGACATAAGCCTCGGCATAACAAGATAATAGTAGTTGTCGTCGGCAAGCAGTGTGCTTTTTATACCGCTGTTGTATCGGTAAAGTTGTTCGATACAGCTGAGAAGCTCTTCGACATTATGGAAACGAAAGGCATAGGAGCTGCTGCGGCTTTTGATACGGTATACTCTTCTTGGGGCGGAGTGTTCTACTGTCACTAACAGTAAACAGCCATGGTCGTATTTCATTGCTTCTATCACAAGCCGCTTGCCGTGAAGCTCCATTCCTGTCTTGTGTTCCGCACGGCTGAGCAGGTCATGGATCACCCTCCTTGCATGCAAATCACGCAGTCCGAGTGCTTCATAGCTTACATTATATTCTTTCATCTCTTTATCGCAAAGAGAAATCAATATTTTAGAGGTATCGATTTGTTCAATATTCACTTTGAGGTCCTCCCCGAATATTTATCTATATTACATAATATTAAATTTCTGCATATTTTGCAATAAAAAAAATCTGGAAGCCGATACAGTGTCTGTGTAGGAAAAGTTGCACAAAAATATAATTATATTTTTAAAAAAATAAATAAAATTATTAAAAACATCTGTACAAATTGATTTAATAAGCGTATAATGGTATTTAGGAATTTTAGTAAAACAGAACTGCAAAATTGTCCGATGCGGTCTCGCTTTTGATATTGCATCATTTATTGCCACGCTTCTGTTTTAATTAAAGTTAAATGTGAAATAATGTTATGATATTCTTTCTACAATGAAGGAAAAAGGAATGTTTCATGAAAGTTATATTTCAATGTAAAGGAGTGATCGGCAATGAAAAAAATGCTTGTGGCGGATAATATAGAAATGAATAAATCCATTCTTCATGAGATTTTCTCTCCGCAGTATGAAATTATACAGACGTCAAGCAGCGAGGTCGCTTTTAAATTTCTGACTCAGTATAAAAGCAATATTTCAATCGTGCTGATTAATGAACATATCGCAAGGAATCTGGGCAGCGAAACAGTAAAAACACTGGCCAGCCTGAAAATTTTTGAAAATGTACCGATTATTTTGATTTTAGAGGGCGACAGTTCCAAGGTTAAGTCGATTAATATCGATCTTCCGTTCAGTGAAACCATAGAGTCGCCTGTGAATCCCAATGTCGTCAAAAAACGTGTTGCTAATCTTGTAGAGTTATTTACACATAAAAACGAATTGGAAGCCTTAGTCCAAAAACAAACCGCTAAGATCCTTGCTCAGAATAAGGCACTTAAACTCCAGCAACGTAAGATCAATACGATCAATAATGATATGCTTGATACTCTCAGCACGGTAATTGAATACCGTGATGTGGAATCGGGACGGCATATCCACAGGATAAAGAAATTTACTGAAGTAATGCTCAGGGCACTTGCGGAAAAATATCCAAAATATAATATGACCGAGGAAAAAATTAATCTGATTGCCTCTGCTTCTTCGCTTCACGATATCGGTAAAATCGCAATTCCCGATTCGATCCTGTTAAGCCCGAGAAGGCTTACTTATGAAGAATTTAATATCATGAGGGAGCATACTGTCAAGGGCTGTGAGCTTCTGAACCAACTTGATTCTGTGGAAAAAAATGAATACTTTACATACTGCTATGATATATGCAGATATCACCATGAAAAATATGACGGTAAGGGTTATCCTGAGGGGCTCAAAGGCGATGAAATACCGATTTGGGCACAGGTCGTTTCCGTTGCGGATTGCTATGACGCCTTGACAAGCGAAAGACCCTATAAGTCGGCTTTTACACATGAACAGGCTGTTGAAATGATACGCACAGGAGCGTGCGGTCAATTTTCTGATGAAATGATGGATTGTTTTGGTCAGGTTCTCAGCGATTTCAAAAAACTTGCGGCGAAATATGCCGATGTCAATCATGCCGACAGCAGTGTTTCTACAGGAAAGAAACACAGACTTTCTGAAGAAAATAATGAAGCAGAAAGCAATAAGGATATTTACAGGAAAATGGATAGGGACGACCTGATCCGTACCATTGAAAACCAGAAACTTGAAATGCTCGAAACAAGGAAAAAGGACAGTGAAATACTGAACAAGGTTTCCGATTATGTCATAGAATTTGATTTTGAAAAGGATCACTGCCAAGAAAGAAAGGGCGGATTCAAAAATCTTTTGGGCTATACTCCGAAAAATTACGCCGAGGCAATTATGCTGTGTGCGGAGCTTTGCCCCGATGAATATCACAATAAATTTGTCCGTACTTTCCGTGCAGATAATCTGGAAAAAGAAATCGAAAATGGCAATGACAGAATCGTACTGGAATGCCCCATGAAAATCGGCGGCAATATCTATGTTGCTGTTCGTTGTACGACTGTACCCGTTGTGGATAATGATAAGATCATAAAGGCATTTATGAGCATACAGATCCTCAATTACAGCACGGTAACTTCAGGACTTGACGAAAGCAATACCGACCGTGACACGGTAACGGGACTTTGGAATTATAACGGACTGAGAAATGAAATAGAAGATTATTTGTCACATACAGGAAAAAATGGCAATCATATGATGATGCTGATCGATATCGATGGCTTCCGTTCTATCAACCGCCGGACCGGCTACCGTTTCGGTAATGAGATATTAAAAGATATTGCGGAAGTTCTGAAACAGCAATTTAGCGACAGCAATATTATCGGCAGGGTAGAGGATGATAATTTTATTGTTTTCGTGAACGATTGCACCGACAGAGAGGAAAGTCTGTCACTTGTTGACAATATATTCCGTTGCCTGCATAAAAGCTATACATTTGATAATAAAACCTATCCCGAAATTTCTTCCTGTATCGGCGTTGTTGATTATCCGAAACACGGCAGAACTTTTGATGAACTATTCCTGTGCGCCTCTAAGGCAGTTGATATTGCTAAAATCAACGGCAAAAATATGTATCTTTTCTATAATGAAAATATGAAAAATAACTGGGAGCTTCAGGTTTATAACGGTTCGGAAGAAATACAGAATAAGGTCGTAATTGATTTTGAAAGATATTTTGTGCCTGTTGTTGATTCTTCTTCCGAAAGAATCATATCCTATGAAGTGATAGAAACCTCCGCCGAATATCAGGACAGCTTTGATTTTGATGAAATGTATTCGGCTTTGTACTACAGCAGTAATATTAC
>ONGS01000115.1 GCA_900317395.1 uncultured Eubacteriales bacterium
AAGGCGCGGCATTAAACTAACCTACATAAACAAATTTGAGCGCGAATTGACAGCGGAGGCACTCCGCCGCATGGGACGATTCGCGTAGTCGCTCCCTGCGGTCATTTTTGGGGGAGTTCAAATCCTTCTGTTTATCAGGCTTTTGGAGGACTTTGCTGTAATAGCCATGGATTATTTCAAATTTAAATCGGAATTTAGAGGAGAGAAACTTATGAAACAATGGATAATAAAACAAATAGTACTAAATTCTGATTTATCTTAATTAACTACCCTTTCAGGACTGCTTCGGCAGTCCTTTTTTGCTGTCAGCTATCAAAATCCTGTTTTTCTTTTTCAAATGCTCAGCAAATCCATTTATATCAAATTCCTGAAACTCTGTATTGTCATTGTGTGAGATGCTAAACAAAACTTGAAAAATTATGTTGATTTTCAATAAAATTTCAAATATAATGGTTGAAAAATCTGTTTGATTGTTGTATAATCACTGTATAAGATACTGACACCGAAATTTGATTGAGGTGAAAGGCTTTGCTACATTTAAAGTGTAATGTAACTGCGCCTTTCTGCGCAGTTTTTGTTTTTGAAAGGACTGATGATAATGGAGAGCCGTGTTGCTGTGATCAGCATTATTCTTGAAAATTCCGATTCTGTTGATGAGGTGAACAAACTCATTAGCAGTTGCAGTGACTATATCGTTGGGCGAATGGGGATTCCTTACAGACAAAGGGGACTATCTGTGATCAGTGTTGTGATCGATTCGCCGCAAGATGTTATTTCAACATTGTCCGGCCAACTTGGAAAACTCAAAGGCGTCAGTGCAAAAACAGCCTATTCAAAATATATTTTTAATGACGAAAAAACTATATCGGAGCAGGCAATGTAGTAATCGAGAGGTCATCATATTCAGGGTCAGGTCTGAGTTTTACAGGCGATGATAAGTGAAAATATGGATTTTTTGCTTATCTATTTATTATAATAATTAATTATAAAGGAGATTTTATCATGTACGATCCAAAGTCAATGAAGGCTGAAGAATTTATCAGCCATGAGGAAATTCTCGAAACGCTGGAATATGCTGAGAAAAACAAAAACAACCGTGAGCTTATTGAAGAGATCCTTGAAAAAGCAAAACCCAGAAAAACGGGCAGAGGAGTAGAGTGCGCAGGTCTTTCACACAGAGAAGCAAGCGTTCTTCTTGCTTGTGAAATCCCTGATATGAATGAGAAAATGTATGAGCTTGCTAAGGAAATCAAGGAAGCTTTTTACGGTAACAGAATTGTTATGTTTGCCCCGCTTTATCTCTCCAATTATTGTGTAAACAAGTGTGTATACTGCCCTTACCATTATCAGAACCATGATATTCCGAGAAAAAAATTGACGCAGGATGAGGTTCGCGATGAAGTTATCGCATTGCAGGATATGGGACATAAGCGTCTTGCAATCGAATGTGGGGAAGACCCAATCAATAATCCGATCGATTATGTTTTGGAATGTATTAAAACCATTTATTCCATCAAGCATAAAAACGGTGCGATTCGCCGTGTGAATGTCAATATTGCGGCTACCACCGTTGAAAATTACCGTAAACTCAAGGATGCTGCTATCGGCACATATATCCTCTTTCAGGAAACCTATCACAAGGAAAGCTATGAAAAACTTCATCCGGCAGGCCCAAAGCATAACTACGCTTATCATACCGAGGCAATGGACAGAGCAATGGAGGGCGGAATAGATGATGTCGGTCTTGGTGTTCTGTTCGGTCTGGAAATGTATAAATATGAATTTGCCGGTATTCTTATGCACGCCGAGCACCTTGAAGCTGTGCATGGTGTAGGTCCTCATACGATTAGTATTCCGAGAATTAAACGTGCCTCGGATATTGATCCGTCAGTTTTTGATAACGGTATTGATGACGATACTTTTGCAAAGATTATTGCCTGTATTAGAATCGCTGTCCCATATACAGGTATGATTATTTCAACCCGTGAAAGCGAAGTCTGTCGTGACAAGGTGATGAATCTCGGTGTATCTCAGATCTCGGGTGCTTCCAGAACTTCAGTCGGCGGATATGCAGGTTATTCTCCCGATGAAAGACCGCACGATACCGAACAGTTCGATGTTTCTGATCAGCGTACATTGGACGAAGTTGTAAGATGGCTTATGGAAAAAGGCTTCATTCCTTCTTTCTGCACTGCCTGTTATCGGGAAGGACGAACAGGAGATCGTTTTATGGCTCTCTGCAAGGTGGGGCAGATCCAGAACTGTTGTCATCCAAATGCTTTAATGACATTGCAGGAATATCTGACAGATTATGCTTCTCCCGAAACCGTGAAAATCGGAGAAGAGCTGATTGCAAGAGAAATTTTGAATGTTCCCGACGAAAAGCGCAGACAGCGTGCAATCGATTATCTTGAACAAATCAAAGTCGGCGGAAAAAGAGATTTCCGCTTCTAGCGGAGGTACTTCGGTGCGTGACCGCACTGGACAATTCGCGCTCAAATTCTTACAATATAGAAATTTATTGCCGCGCCGTAAGTATCAAACTAAAGGCGCGGCATAATAACCGTACACATAAACAAACTTGAGCGCTGACAGCGGAGGCACTCCTACAAATTAAAAAAAATTTGAAAATTTACTTGCATTTTTCTTTGATGTATGGTATACTTGTAAAGCACTGAAAATGAATAACCAAATTTTCGTACAGTTGGAGAGTTGTCCGAGCTGGCCGAAGGAGCACGATTGGAAATCGTGTAAACGCTAACCCCGTTTCGAGGGTTCGAATCCCTCACTCTCCG
>ONGS01000118.1 GCA_900317395.1 uncultured Eubacteriales bacterium
GCGGATAACAGGACTTGAACCTGCACCTCCTTGCGAAGACTAGCACCTGAAGCTAGCGCGTCTGCCAATTCCGCCATATCCGCATATCAACAGCCGTATTTTTGACTGCTTGATTATTATAGCAGACCAAGCGACAATTGTCAAGCTTTTTTTATAAAAAATTAGCAAAAAAATTAAAAATGGTTTCATGTAACAAATCAAAATCACAGGAATACTATAATAATGAACATAAAAATCCTTGAATGGAGATTTTGGAATGGAAAACCTATCATATATTAAACTGAGCAGGCTTCAAATCAATCAAAAAGCACGGATTCACAGACTTCCCGACAACAACTCTCTACGACACAGACTTTTAGCTCTCGGCCTTGTAAAAGGCACCATCATCGAAGCTGCTTTTTCAAGCACGTCGGGCGACCCGTGTGCATATTATTTCAGAGGTACATTACTTTCTGTCAGAAACAGCGATGCAGACCATATCCTTGTAGAAGTAACGGACTGACAGCTGTGTATGGAGGTACAGTTATGGATAAAACTTCCCAACAATATACCGTTCTGCTTGCAGGAAATCCCAATGTCGGAAAAAGCACTGTATTTAACGCTTTAACAGGCATGAAACAGCATACCGGAAACTGGGCAGGAAAAACGGTGAACTCTGCTGAGGGATATTATTTATATAACAATACGCAATTCAAACTTCTTGACTTACCTGGAATCTATTCCCTTGACGCAAGCTCCCCCGACGAAAAAGCAGCAGCGGATGCACTTTATTTTACAAAATATGACTGCACGGTTATTGTTATTGATGCCACAAGCATTGAAAGAAATCTGAATCTTGTCCTTCAAATCCTTGAAATGACAAACAAAGCTGTCGTTTGTGTCAACCTTTGTGACGAAGCAAAAAAGAAAAAAATAAAAATCAATTCTGATGAGCTATCTTTGCAATTGGGTGTTCCCGTTGTCAAAACGGCCGCAAGGTCAAAAAAAGGGTTAAATGAACTGAAAGAAATAATTTGCAAGGTTTCGGAAAGGAAAATCAAAACCTATGATATTATAAGAAACTTAGAGAATCATGCCGAAAAGGCGGTCAGGATCATCAGTGAGAATATGACAACTAACAATACAGTAAACGCAAAAAAACGTTGGACTGCATTACATATTCTCAAAAGTTCCGACAAACACAAAGAAGCGGAACGACTCGGCATAACAATAGATGATAATATATTACAACAAACGGATGAACTGCTGAACGGTATGGATATCAGCGATGTTCTGGCAAATTATTATGTTGACAGATGTGAAGAAATATATAAATACTGTGTTATAACAGCTTCTTCGTTTTGCAGCCGTGACAGAAAAATCGACAAAATATTAACATCCAAAAAATTTGGCATTCCCGTTATGCTGCTTTTATTCGGACTAATTTTTTATATAACGATAATAGGTGCAAATTATCCATCTCAGCTACTAAGCGATTTCTTTTCCTATATTGGCACACAATTAAATACAGTAACTGAAAAAGCAGGTTTTTATCCTCAGATCAAAGGGTTGCTGATAGATGGTATCTATGCATCTCTGGGCAATGTTGTTGCGGTCATGTTACCGCCAATGGCAATATTTTTTCCTTTGTTTACACTATTAGAGGATCTCGGATACCTCCCAAGAGTTGCATTTAATCTGGATTCCATTTTCAGAAAATCAGGCACAAACGGTAAACAGGCTCTTACTATGATGATGGGGTTTGGCTGTAATGCCTGCGGTGTTACAGGGTGCAGAATCATCGACTCCGAAGCCGAAAGAAATATCGCTGCTCTTACCAATAATTTTTCTCCCTGCAACGGCAGATTTCCTACTCTGATTGCCGTTATTTCAATATTTTTTGCAGGGAGTATGCCGTTCTGGCTGCGTTCGGGAGCAAGCACATTAATCCTAGTAGCTGTCATTTTATTCAGCATATTTGTATCATTGATTGTTACAAAAATTTTTGCTAAAATACTAAAAACAAAAAATAACAGCTTTATTATGGAGCTTCCTCCGTATAGAATACCGCAAATCGGTAAAACAATCATACGTTCTTTATTTGACAGAACTATTTTTGTACTTGGCAGAGCAGTCGTAGTCGCAGCACCCGCAGGAGCAATAATCTGGTTGCTTGCCAATATTGATATCAATGGAAATTCTATTGTAAACTATCTTATTTCTTTTCTCGAACCGTTAGGCCGTATAATGGGGTTGGACGGAACCATATTGACAGGATTTCTTCTGGGATTTCCGGCAAATGAAATCGTACTGCCAATCACACTGATGCTATATCTGAACAACGGCACTATGACTGATTACAGCAGTCTTTCTGAACTGCAAAATATTCTCGTATCGAACGGATGGACTTTGAAAACAGCTGTATGTATGCTTATTTTTACATTAATGCATTTTCCCTGCTCTACTACCTGCATCACTGTTAAAAAAGAAACAGGCAGTCTGAAATGGGCAATTCTGAGTTTTATTATACCAACTGTTTGTGGAATCATCTGTTGTATTTTTTCAAATGTGATTTTTAATTTGCTTGGAATAGCGTAAAAAAATCGGCCGCATTCATACTTGCGGTCGATTTTTTTAACACAGCTAATTCACAAATATTAGATCCAGTTGTTTTCCGTCATAGCCACATTCGGTTTGTTCAAACACGGATTTTGCAACACTTAGACCTTCTTCGGGATCAGTCACGGCAGGACTATAATGTGTAAGCCACAAACGCTTTACATCGGATTTTTTTGCAATTTCTGCCGCTTCGCTGTAAAGCATATGACCTGTCTTGATTGCTCTGCCTATTTTATCTGCAGAGTAATACAGACCTTCACATATGAACAAATCTGAGTTTTTTGCGTGTTTAACGATGTTTTTGATAGGTCGGGAGTCTGTACAGTATGTTACCTTTACACCGTTTCTTTCACCATCCGATACCATATCATATGTGTAAAGCTTATTATCGTAACGGATCTGTCCCTCACGTTGTAGCACTGACCATATTGACACGGGTAAATTTAACGCCTTTGCTTTCACGGCATTAAAGCGTCCTTTTCTCGGAAGGTCAAACGAATACCCCAAACATTCAACACTATGCTCCCCTTTGAATGCTGTCACTTCCAAATCATTACTTTTCAATTTTGTATTATCCGAAAGCTCTTGAAATTTTAATTCAAAGGGCAGATTCGGTGCAATAACACAAATACTTTTGACAATCATTTCAATTCCTTTCGGACCTGCAATCGTAACAGGAGCTTCCCTACCTTCATTACCCATCGAAAGCAAAAATCCCGGGAGTCCCGAAATATGATCGGCATGAAAATGCGTGATACATATTAAATCGATCGGTTTCATTTTGCAATTTGTATTTTTTAACGCAATTTGCGTACCCTCTCCACAATCCACAAGAATAGAATGACCTTCACAACTTAGCAAACAGGAAGTTAACCATCTGTTTTTCAGCGGAAGCATACCGCCTGTTCCAAGCAAGGTTACTTCAAGCATTTTCTTCCTCCTCTTTATCAAAATAAAACAGCCGCCGGCAAATATCTGTAAATTCATTCTTTGTCAAAAGACAATTCAATGTATCAAGCATAGAATTCGCTGTCATCTTTGACGGCAGATTCAGATATTCCTTCAGCTTACTGCGATTTTTCGATGAATTCTGTCCGCCAGTCAGACCGTATTCAAACAGGTCTGCTTTTGTGATTTCTTTTTCAGATTTCACATATCCGTCATATAAATTACATTCCGCACCTGAATTGGCGATTGCTCGGCATAAAATCTCTTCCGATATTCCCTCTACCCCGAGTTTCCCTTCCTTGGATGGTTTATCCTTGCGTTTTTCTTTTCCGAATATATCGGGAATGTAGGCGTGTTTGATTTTATCTTTAGGAACTGTGCCTTTCAGAAAATTTCTGATAACAAAACCTGCTCCATCGCTGTCAGTCAGAATTAATATCCCTCTTTTTTCTGCAAGATGACGTATCAAGAATTGTTTTTCTTTGTTTTTGAATACGCCGAATCCGTCGGTCGTAATAATCAGACCGTCTATAAAATTTGAAAGCTTGATTTTGTCATATTTTCCCTCGACAATAATTGCTTCCTTCACCTTTATCATAATTTATTTCCCTCTCTGACAGCCAGAAGCAGTTTCGCTACAAGTGTTTCAAGAATGATCTGAGGATCTGTCCGTGTACTTTTCAGTTTGATATCTGCCTGCAATATAATATCAAGAATATTTTTTAAAGTTTCTCCCGAATATTTTGAAGCGTTATTTCTTGCATTTTTTAAAACAAAATCTCTTCTGCCATATTTAAAATCAGAAGATACATCTGCTATTGTCTTTCCGCTTTCCGTTGCTGCCTTTACTCTGTACATATCAATAAAAGCAGAACTGAGAACAGATAATATCATTTCGGGTCGTTCGTTTTGCTCAAAAAGCATATGAAGCTGTCTGTATGTTCCGTTGAAATCATTTTTGGATATCAAATCGGAAATTGCATAAATTTTCGCCTCATTATTCTTAATGCAAAGTTTTTTAATCACTTCATATGTTATTTCTTCATTATAAGCATAAGCCGAAAGCTTATCAATTTCATTTTTTAAAGCGGTCATATCTGTACCGACCATAGAGATTATTTTAGAAGCGTTGATCTGCGTCAGCTTTGAACCGTTTTTTTCTGCCCATGAAACAAGCTGTCGTTCCAAAGCAATTTCGCCAAGCTTTTTCAGTTCTAAAACACTTCCGTGCTTTTCCGCAAAAGAACAAAATTTCTTGAACTTAGAGGATTTTTTATTATCGCCGCTTTTTTTCTTAACTTCTGTATTCAAAGTCGGCATTGAAAAAATCAGTACGGTAGACGGTGAAATATCACTGCAGAATTTTTCCAGCTGTTTGTAATCACTTTCATTGAGTGCGTTGATATCGTAATCATTGACACAAACACATTTCCTTTCCGAAAACATTGGTATCTGCTCTGCCGCATCAAAGATTTCCTCTAACGGTGTATCCGAATTCAAATGAAAATAATCAAACTCGGAAGGATCTTTACCTACTGCCTTTTTCACCAAAGATTCTGTGTATTTTTTAACAAGATATTTTTCATCACCGTATATCAGATAAAGTGTATTGAAGTTTCCCGATGACAATTCTTTACGAAAATCTTGTTCGCTTAAGTTTGCCAATTTGTTTCCCTCCTGAGCCTGAGAAGGCCGTTTTCATAAATTCGTATTCCGATATCTCCCGAACCTTCTGTAGACATAACATTTTTATCGTTCTGATCAATATTACTCAGATCTGTATCAATATTGCTTTCTGAGTCGGAAATAATGATATTTTGTGTTGTTATTTTTTCAGGATGAAGGAGTGTACCATTAAAAATCAGATATTCACAACTTCTCCAATCATAAGGCAGTTCCATACAGTCTGTACCGTCTTCACAAAGTAAAAAACGGATTCCTTTATAACTGAATTTTACTGCACCGCATTTTTCGGTTTTATTGATCAGCAAATCAACATCATTCCAATGAATCGTATCGTTGCTCCTGTCTGTCGATTTACTGAGGATTTTATGGTCATTATTTTTGACCAAAGTATGGATGCCTTCATAATGTTTTTCTTCATCATAAACGTGCACAGTTCCTATATCATAATTTTTCATTAAATTTTGTGCATAAGCCGAATTTTCGGATTTTTCATCAAGAATCAAAAGATAAGATATCTCCTCGGTTGAAGAATTCGTAATATAAGAAGTAGCCGATGAGATTTTGTCATAATCACCGCCACAGGAAATAACAGCTGTTTCATTTTGATATGTCAGAATCACGGTTGATCCTTCCCCGACATCCAGTACTGAAATTTTCATGCTACCCTGTTTAGTGATGATATCACAGACAGAACCGAGCAAAAAAATGAAAATGACGGCTACTACACCGATTTTAACCGTTTTGTGTTTTTCTTTATGTGTAATCAAGTACACAGCGATAATTGCAATCAGTGATAGTATAATACATATGGGAATATATTCCTCCGAAGCATTGACCCTGGCAAACGGCAGATCTGAAATGAAGTTTGCAACACCCACAATATATTTTAAAAGTATTCCCGTCAGAAATATAAAAGGCAACTCCATAAAACGGAAAATCATGCTCATTCTGAGCAGTACCATGATAAAAGCAGTGAAAATCAACGCTGATACCGCAAGGCCGACAAGAATATTGGTTAGCAAAGCATATGGTGTAAAAGTTTTAAAGTAAATGAGTGTGATCGGGCAGGTAAATACAAGAGCTGATACAGAAACAGCTGTCAGTGAAGATAGAGATTTTATGTAAGGATATAATTTCCACACAATGCCGTATTTTCTGACAATATAAAATTTTCTCAATCGGCGCACTCTTCTGTATAAATATCGGAAGATTTTTCGGGATAGTTTATTCGCCCAGAGAAGAATTCCGAATGTTGCGGAAAAAGACAACAAAAACCCCACATCCGCTGCGGAATAAGGATTACGAAAACATAATATCAGTGCCGCCATGCCAAGCGAATTAAAAGAATCAGATTTTTGCAGAGAACATTCTGCCAACAAGTATATGATCTGCATCACGCCTGCTCTGACAACAGAAGGTGAAAAACCGACCACTGCCATAAACAAAAACACAAACACAGCACATAGCAAAGATGCGATCCGTTTCCGTCCGCCCGTCAGATAATACAGAGCAAAAATAAAAATCTGAGTAATCACGGTAAGATGAAAGCCCGAAACAGCAATGATGTGTGAAATTCCCGAGGCTCTGAACATTTCTTTATCTTCATAGGAAATACTACTTTTATCTCCTAAAATAATAGCAGAAACAAAACTTGCTTCCGATTTCGGAAGTTGGTTGTTGATTGCTTCCAGCATATTTTGTTTCATGCTTAACGCATAATAATAAAACGGCTTATTGTCATTATGAACAATACTAATATCCGAATAGACATCCAGACTGCCTTTCAGAAAGGTATTTCTTGAAATATGATAACTTTTTATTGATTGATCGTTATTTGTGTAAATTTTTACATCAGCGGTTATTGTATCATACAATTCTGCTCGTAATGCCTTTTTTGATGATACCAGAATTGTAGTATGAACAGGTGATGTTGTTTCGATTTTATAATAGACTCTGCTGTTTTGTTCATAAGGCAGATCGCAAATTTGCCCTGTTACAGTTATTTTACTACCCTCAAGACGCTCCGTTGGATTTACATAGGCCGTATTAAAGCCGTACAGCATGATTAATGCTACGGCAGAAGTCAAAAGTACAGCAGGGATAATGGTATTTCTTCGGATTTTTTTGAACAGAACAGATATTATGCCTGCAACGGCCAGAACGGCAGCAAACAGCGGTAAGTTCAGTTCTCCGAAAGTAAAAGCGACCGTTAAAGCAGCTAAATATGAAAAACCTATCACTGCAATCGGTCGCTCCATAAATCAAATTCCTCCAAA
>ONGS01000181.1 GCA_900317395.1 uncultured Eubacteriales bacterium
ACTTGACCCCATCCGAGCTAAGTCTGCCTTCATCCTGTTAACCGCCTCAGGAGCCAGTCGCTCCTCATCCAATTTTTTAATCAGATGCTCAGGTACAGGACACTCACAAATCTCCTTGAGCGTCCTGCCTTCGCTATTGATACCTCCATTGCCAGAGGGAATGGTGTCACTAATTTCCCGATTCTTCTTAAACAGTCTAAACATTTTAAAAGTCTAGATAAAGAGTTTCGTCCTTATTGTCCAGTACTTTTGTGAATTCTTTAAAACTCTCAAGCGGATTTGTTTCAACAATGGAACTTATGCCCTTTAGGGATGCTATAATTAGTTCTCGATCATTTGCCCCCAAAGCCTTATCGAGTGTTGCGTAATGAGCATTTAATGCTGTCTGCCTTTCAGAAAAAACCTGAGAAAGAACATCTCGACAAAGCTGATAACGCATTGTCATCTCTGCTATTCTTTCCTTACTCTGTATTTCAAGCTTCTTTATTTCATTACGGCACTGCGAGTTCATCTCCCAAATATCTACGCACTTGTTTGCCAGATCCTTATGTTCTGAAAGTGCCTTGCTGAACTGTTGAACAGTCAATGCATTTTTTTTTACTTCTTTCTTTTTCATAATCAAACAACTAAATCTATTATTTCTTTAATGTTCTTACAATTTAACACATCACTATTCTTAATTATCTTATTGCCAATTGCACTTAATTGTTGACACATGCTGTCGACCGCATATTTTCTATTTGGTAAATCTAAATAAGATAAAGAATTGCCTTCATTAATATGATAGTTTTTCATACATTCCCTAATGACGGAGAGAACATTTTCTCTTGAAATCACATTCGCAGAATAATGATTATGTTCATATGTGACATGTTCATCTGAGGTAACCTTTCCCATTTTTATAGAGCTTTGCTGATATTTTGGCTTTGATATTCGATCTGTATCAGAGCCTGTTTGAGCATTATAAACTTTGTTATATTCTGAGCAAACAAGTATCAAGTGCTGTAAATCTTTTCTGAAATCATCAGACTTCAAATAAGATATTTCCTTGTCGATACCACGTAAAAACTTGCTAAATGTTGGTTTCCCAAACACTTTTTGCCTCATAGGCTCGTATGCCATAACAAATGCCCTGTTGCACTGATACAATGCTATCATAAGTTCTGATTGTCTTGCTAACTCTGCTTGATAACTTTGAATGGCTGGATATGCCTTTCCTAAATACCTAACAGCTTTATTAATCAGCCATTCTACTTCTTTTATTGATGCCGTCGTTCTGGAATATTGATCAAATAATCCCTCTATACCAGCAATGATGCTATCAAATGCCATCTCTATACCTGCCTCAAGAAAATCTTCTTTTGATATATCTTTTTCTTTTTCGAGCTTTTTACTAATGTTGTCAAATGAAGATATAAAAGACTGTCCTACCGAATCGAAGAAACGGTCGCTATTAAAGCTAGTTTGCTCCGATTTAAAGTATACGTCTGACGGGTTAACATTTTGCGGCTTTATCAATTGAGGGAATTCGTCAATTATAAGTTTTTGTTGGCGCGATGAGACCTTATCTTTAACTATTCCTATTAATTCTTTTGCAAGATATAAATTCCTATATGCTGCAACGCGGTAGTATTTTAGATAAAGAAATAATCTATCATTATCATATTCAAATTTGTCAATATCATTACTGATTATTTGACAACTGTAGCGTAGTGCACGTAATCGTTGAACCCTGCTTTTCAGGGTAGAACTCTTACCAAGCGTAAACATGCTTTTAAAAAAGCCACTTATCTTTTCATCAGATTCGTCTTCAACGACAAAATCCTCGTTATTCAGCACTTCTATTACGGTTTCCACATCTTCATTAGTCTTCTTTACATCCGGAAGAAACTCAGAGTTATAAAACTTGCCAACTTCTAATTCCTTACCATTAAGAATGTCGTCATTGTCTTTATGCTTGCGGAAATAATTCCCATTAAACTGATATACCCAATATGGCACCAAAAAGATGCCGATTAAAATATTAAATACGAATAAGATGTATAGAATCGATTGACATTTGTAAAAAGTCCCAATCCCCTCTAATTGTTCAAAATCAAAAGTGGATGGAAAAAACAAACTTGGCAAATTGTAAAAGTACATGAAATACTTGAAAAAACACAACGGAAATAGGAATACAAGCACCATGGTAATTATTCCTATCCATTTGCATTTTCTTAGATAAAGATAATGTCCTCCTAAAAAACCTAAAAAGCAAACTATCCAATAACTTTTTGATTTAGTTAAAGGTTTGGCCATTTCGTCTTCTTCAAAGTCTGTAACAGACTCTATAGTTCCTAGCATAATTAATACCAGAAACAAATAAAGAAGTATCCACCAGTATTTACTCACAAAACCTTTTTGCTCAAATGCAATAATGTTATCTATTGCTGAGTTATAATCTTCAAGAGAGACAAAACCTTCATTTTTCAGATATGTCACATCTGTAATTGTGGTACTAGCATTTTCTCTTGCTTCTTCAGGAGTTATACCTGAAGAGCATGAACACAATGATAAAATAGTACAAAAAAGAATAACGAATGTTTTTTTCATATATACGTTCTAC
>ONGS01000119.1 GCA_900317395.1 uncultured Eubacteriales bacterium
GCAGAGAAAAGGACAATCGTTTCAATGCTCACATAGCGATTGCTCTCATCTATGGGCGCATTATTCTGTTCAGCGAATACTTAAAAATGAGATATACATAGGCAATACTGTCCAGGGGCAAGCTGAAAATGTTTCCTATAAATCAAAGAAAAAGCGTCAGAAACCGCGTGAAGAATGGGACATTGTACCCGATACTCATGAGGCAGTTATTGATAAAGAGACGTTCTATAAGGTTCAGGAAACTCTGTCAAAGCGCAGGCGTTCTTCCAAGACCACAAACAAGGCTACCGTATTCGCTAACAAGCTACGCTGTATGCGTTGCGGCGGCTCAATGCGTTCACAAATCAGCGGTCACAAAAGATACTATATCTGTCACAGACGTTATATTGCTCCAAATGAATGTGAAGGTACTTATGTGTCTATGTCGACTGTCAGCAAGGCTGTTTTGAATGAGATTCACAAGCTCTATGAAACATATATTGATGATAACGCTTTGGAGAGCAGGCTTGATTTGAGTAATCAGATTGATGATAAAATAAATACTCTTAAAGCCCGACAAAAGACCTTTTTCTCAGAGCTTGAGAAAATACAGAACAGATTTAAGAGTCTCTATTATGATAAGGTTGACGGCGTTATCTCTCTTGAAGATTTTGATGTGTTGAGCAAGGACTGTAAGGATAAAGAGGCAAGGCTCAAAAAACAGATCGAGAATCTCAATGATGAGATAGCTGCTGTAGAAGCAAGGAAAGCTAAATCCGACAATATCAAGGACATTATTACCGAATTCAAGGATATCAAGGAGCTTGACCGATATACCGTTGAAACGCTGATTGATTACATAGAAATAGGCGGTAATAAACATAATCGGATTATTCAGATTCATTGGAATTTTTAAAAAATAGGGCTGTCGCGCGACAGCCCTTTGCTCTATTCCATATCAAACATTTTCATCAAATTTTCAAAGGTATCCTGACCGTCAAGGCAGGTATCAATAAGATAACCGGGTTCATTCTTCCATTCAGAGAGACCTCTGTAATAGAAAAGCTTCTTGGAATCCTCTATGATAAATGGAATAATTGTGTAGCGTAAACATTCTTTCAGAGCAATCAGTCTGCCTACTCTGCCGTTACCATCTTGGAAAGGATGAATACTCTCAAATTCATAATGGAATTCTATAATATCTCTTATTTCGATCTTGTCCTTGCTTTCATAGCTTGCTACAAGGTCTTTCATTTTTTGGGGAACATCTTTAGGCTTGGTTGTTTCGTGACCGCCTACAACATTGGCGCGCTGTTTGTAATCGCCTACAGCGAACCATGATAGTGTTGAATCCTTTGTACCCTGCTTCAAAATTCGGTGCAGTTCCTTTATGTGCTGCTCTGTCAAAGGTTCCTCTGCAACATCAATTACATAATCAATAGCTCTGAAATGATTGACAGTCTCGATGATATCATCAACAGGGATTCCCTCGCCTATATCGACAGTATTTGTCTCAAAGATATATCTGGTCTGATCCTCACTGAGCTTACTGCCCTCAATGTGATTTGAGTTGTAGGTCATTCTTACCTGTAACTCGTGATAAAGACCGCCTGACATTTGTATGCTTTTTTCTTCCTGAAGCGTTCTGAGCAGAGGATTGTCTGCAACTGATTTATATAAATCATCAGCCTCGCAGGATAAATAATCAGCTATCCTTTTAAGCACATGATTTGCTATCTTCTCTCCCCTGTTCAGCTTCGCGATTGTTCTTGATGATATACCAAGCTCTTTTGTTAATGAGGATATTGTAATACCTTTTTCTTTAAGCTTAAAAAACAGATTTTCATAAGAAATCATACAACCACCATCTTTCTTTACTTATTATACACTAAAATAAGCAAAAAGTAAAGATTTTAGGAATAACAGTTTATTTGTCTTTAAATCAAAAATCCTTTTGCTTTTCCTTTACACAAATCAGATTCAGATGAATAAACCAAATCATAAGACAAATACGACCGTTGCATTCGATATAAGGGAATGTTTAATTCATTTGCTAATGTTTTTAACTCACCAGACTTATTGTTTGTTAATGTTTTAAAGCCTAAATATATCCCTGTAATAGCCTCAGGTATTCTAACCATTTTCTGACATTCCACTTTTTTAGCATTCTCAATAATACGCCATTCTTTTTCATATGACCAATCTTTTGATTTGAAAAGAGCGGGACAAATTTCTGCAAACTCATCACTAATACCTCTCATATCAATAATATCAGATGCATCAAATGGTTTTTCTGTATATATAACCGGCATTATCAGTTTAAATTTATCGGTTAGTTTATCTACATCATATTCCAGGCAAAATCCTGTATGTTTATCTGAATAATGACCCCACATTAAATTTGAACAAGGCGTTTCACTGAAGCAACTAATTCTATATGAATCGTTTAAATATAACATATCTTCTTCATATGTTCTAATAATTGATTCCTTTCCAACACCATTCATAAAATTATTGACAAATTCAGAGTCGCCTGTTCTATTTGTAAGAATTTTCTCATAATCAAGAAACCATCTGGAATCAAGCGGATCGTTAAAATTGTAAACAGAATTAAGTACAATCGTACCATTTTCAACATTATCTTTCCAAAATTTATTAAAAGAAAAGTACTTATATAGTTTTTTAGGTTTATAAAAATGAGCAATCAAAAATGCTTCTTTAATTCTATAAGATTCAACACATCTCTTATAAGCAGAAAACCAATTATTTCCTAAATCTTTTATTTTCATTCATCTTCCCTCTCATACCAATTAATTAATCCACCAAATAGCACATGTTATTTATTCTTTGAACTAATTATTTACAAATGACAACATATTTCTGGCTGTGATTAAACTGACTTTATTGAGATCTGCATTTTTTAGAAAAGCGTTCACATTACCGGGATTAAGTTTAAGATTCTTATAGATAGCATAATTTGAAATTCCATTCTTACGCTGAATCTCAACAATTTTCTTTTGCATCATAAGTTTGATTTTATCTTCATTTATCTTTTTATTCACAAGATTCTGATAGTTTTCATAGATAGTTTTGTATTCACTTAGCGACTCATCAAACTGCTCGGGAGTTTTTCCTACCAATGCTTTACATGTTGTTGAAAGATAAGGATACTTTTTAGTCAATTGGTTTCTCAGCTTTCCTTCTACATATAAACTCAGATACAAACACAAAACATCCTTAAGCCTTGCGTTATTCTCTGACAAAGCAGCGAAGCGGTACAGAGAGCTGCTTTTCAGACCTGTCAACTCCCCCATTTGTCGCATTAAATAGCTTTTAAATGTAAGCTCTCTCATTTAAATCGCTCCTTGTAATTTGCGTAATTATCTCTTAGCAAGCGCTCATCATATTCATTCAGCATTCCATAGCAAACATCTTCTATCAAATTATCCATTAAATCCCAGTTAAGCGTGTTGTATACTAATTCGTTTTCAATATCCTCAACATCCTTCTCGCGCATAGAGCATAGTTTTGACACAACTAAGTCCTCAAGAGAAGCTGTAAAAAACCTAACTTTCTTAGTTTGAATATCAACAGGTTCAATTCTCTCAAGATAACCCTCAGGAAAGTTAAGAAGATAAGCGTTTACATTCATATTGATATTATACGCCTCTAAAAGCGGTTGAATTTGAGCACTCGCGTTTATCGAATCGATATCGTGTGTTGAACGATAAATCTTATTCATTAAAACTAGCGCACTACCTCCTACAATTACGCATGTATACACATCTGCGCTGTTATCAAGAAGCGCTACATCTTTATCAAGTTGAATCAATCTTTCAATTATTTCTTCCCTATTACTTTTCATAACAATCACCAAATATTTAGTTTTCAATAATAGTATTATTTATTTTATTATATTTTATTATTATTTATTTGTCAATAAGCTTTTTCTATACAAATCTATAACAAAAGACTAATCTTTACTTGCCACTTTCAAAATCACACTATAAGTAAAGATTTTAGCCGATTTTACCTACTGTTTAAGTAGCCTTCTCTGAACAGAAGGCGAGGACGACTTACGATAACATTCTCAGGCTCTGCGATGATTATGACGTCAAGGACGCGATAAGGTTCCTCAGAGCA
>ONGS01000254.1 GCA_900317395.1 uncultured Eubacteriales bacterium
ATGAACTTCAGAGTAAACTTGAAACCGCTACAGAAGTTTATTGTTCCGAAGGTGCAACAGTAGATTCGATCAACGAGCAAACAGCACTTCTTAAAAATGCAATAGAGAATGTATCCATTTCTACTTCTAACCTTATTCCTCTGATTTTCTATGATACTCAGGGTCTTGTAGGTTCAGGTGCTACCTTTGAAGTCAGATACGGTACTTCTCCGACAGATTCTTCACGGAAGACATCGAAAGTTGAATATTTCAATACGGAGCATTGCCCGATTATCTTCATCAATGCAAAAGAGATCTACAATGTACAGTTCATAGTAAACGGTACTGACGAAGGCGTTGTGAAGGATAAGATTTCGTTGATTGACGGTGCATGGGTATACATGGATATTGCAAAGAAGGCAGGCGTTACAACCTCTTATTGGGTAAAGAATGCTGCTTCTGATTATCGCCAGATATCCAACACAATGTTTACTCAGGAAAACGCTTCTGATATTTGTGCATATGATATGACAATTGAACGTACAAGTGTAGATGAGGTTATTGAACCTGCTTCTTCAGAAGATGAAGCTAAGAGCAGATCCTACCGACCAATCACACTTTATTTCAAGAATGACGTAACTGTTAACACTAAGAGCAATGGCACATATACCATCAGAGCAGGTGCGTATTCCTTTGAGAAAGATGATGTCGGCAAGGCAAATTGTCCGTTCAAGTATGTCAATACAAGCAGCGGATACCTGCCAAGAGCTGATTTGTATTCCGCAGAGGCAAAAGTATATTTTGAGAATCCGGACAGCTACTGGAAGTATTCAGCTTCCGAAGGCGCAGTAGAAGCAACGACTCTCTCCAACTGGGTAACTGAGAACGGAGACAAGCTGACGATTACAGCCGGTGGACATAATATCAATAAAACAGTTAATATGACTGTTAACGATGGTTTATTTGCTTCTAACAGATCATGGGCTTACCTTACAAGTAAGAATTTCTATTTCCGCTGGGAGGGTAACACAAATCTGAAAGTAAACGATAATGTTACATTCTCTGCAAATGAAATCATCCTTGCTTCCTCAGGTACGATCGATGCAACAGCAAACTATAACAAGCATTTCTACATCAAGAGCAGCAACGGAAGTAGCTCAATGAACATTCTGTTCCCGACAGATATTCATGTAGAATATATCGACAGATATAGAGATAAACATTCGTTTACAATTCGTGAAGGTTCGTATACAATCGAAAAAGCAACCGATTCTCAGGACTTTATCGCAGACCTTTGTGATGAAGATTATTGGGAAAGCATGGTTCATGTAAAAATCAATAACAGATATGGTGCGGACGGCGAATATGAAGGCAGCGGTGAAAACTCGAGATTTGGTGATCCGGTATATACCGATGATAACACTGATGATAAATAAGTTTATAACTGATTTGTCGTTTTAAAAGCAGCAAAAACCGATACGGTTCGTAATCGAGCCGTATCGGTTTTGTTATTATTGTTGACAATAATATAATTTAGTGATATATTTATCATATTAATTGATTTAGGAGTGTATATATGAAGTTAGCGGCGGCATATGATAAACCAAGCGGAGAAATCTTTCAGGAACTGGAAACTTCTTTGTTTTTCAGGATCTATGATATTGAGAATAACCGAATTGTTTGTTCCGAGGTTGTCGGAACAATGGGGAGTGAGCTGGCAGATTTTCTGGTGATGTTTGAGATCGATGGACTGCTGTGCGGTAATTGCAGTACTGAAACAGAGGCCTTGCTTTATGATGAGGGGATACAGGTTTTCGGCGGGCAGAGTGGTGAGTGTGACGAAGCGGTAGAAAAACTTCTTGGTGGAAAAATCAATGGATAACTATGAACCAAACAGTAATCGATTGCATATTATATTATCAGGCAGACAAAAAATTAATTTTAATTTTTTTAAAAAATAGCTTGACTTTTATGCTAAGATATGGTATTATAATATACGTCGCTGAGAGATAACAAAAATAAATTGTTATCTATTGCAGATGTGGGAGCATAGCTCAGCTGGGAGAGCATCTGCCTTACAAGCAGAGGGTCACAGGTTCGAGCCCTGTTGTTCCCACCAAAAGTAGGG
>ONGS01000249.1 GCA_900317395.1 uncultured Eubacteriales bacterium
ATGTATCAGCTTTGAATTCGTGAACCAACCAGCCGATGGGTCTGCAACACTAAGTATCACTGTATCCCATTCTCGTCCTTGCGAAGCATGAACAGTAAGAATCCTTTTTGATTTTTCAAGTGATGAGAGAGGACAGGATTCTTGTATTGCTTTACGCTGATTGCGGTAAGGGGATAAAATAGCATACTCTGTTTCAGCAAGAGTCTGAATCAAGTTGCTAATCTCTTTTGCTTCGGCCAGGCTTTGATGCGTTTCTTTTCCTGATATAAAAGGCGCATTGATACAAGTAATAGTAATAGAGCTTCCCTGCAATGCACTGGAAAAACCATTCTTATAAACATATTGATCCAATATGGACGCAAGTTCATTGTCAAATCGATACGTCCTTGTTAGATCGCTTTTTTGCAGGATTGACATGGACGGTTCCTCAAGATTAGCTATCTTATCATAGAATGAAGAAAAGGATTCAGAAGAAAACATATCTTCAAGATATATTGCCGACGCAGACCAAGGAAGAACGATATGGTTTTCTTCATGCAATGTGATCTTCTTAATGTCCATTTCACACACCGGAGGAAGTTGCATATGGTCTCCTAATAGTGTTATAGGACAGTTATATGCTGTGAGGAGAGTCCCTTTTATTAAACTACAATAACCAGCTTCATCCAAGAAAATGTGGCTGATGGAATACTCTGTATCTTTAATGGATTCAGGAGGAATAGCCGCAAAAAAAGTGTCTACTGTCGCGGCGATAATGGGGGTGTTCTTTATTCGATTTTCTCGGGTGTTCTCCTGTAGTTTTTGAATGGTGACTTCTATTTCTTGCATCTGTTCCTGAATATTACTATCAGGGACATCGGCATATCTTTCGAATTTTGCTTTATGGGCAAGAATGTATTGCGTTCCTTGCTCGATTGTCTGATTCGCAGCTCTCTTTGCTGCATAAAAATCTCCGGCGGCAAAGACCTTTGCCATTGATGCTAGTGATTTTATAGAACGGAGAGTGTTTAGAATAATAGCATTAGCACCATCCAGCTCCTGTTGATGCTTTTTTCTTTCCTTTTCAAGTTGCGCAATTTGATCAGCAACAGCAATTCGATCATTCATGAGGGATAAATGATGCGACTCTTCCTCCTTTAGAATCGCATTTTGCTGACCTATTTCTTCTTCCAGTTTCTGTATCTTTCTTTTAAAGAGAACTCTTAATGAAATCCTTACTAACCTTTGTTGCAGTAAAGCTATTGTTACTTTCCTATCCCGAATACTGCTTTGGCTTGATAAAATCGAACTTGCTAATCTGGTTTCATCGCGTTTGCATTTGGACGTTGCCTCTGAAATATCGTGCAAAGCTAATAAATTTTCCTCTGCCGCCTCAAAAGCTGGAATCAAATTGTGCTGTAAATATGTATATCTTTGAACAAAGCTGCGGTAGTCTAACAGTTTTTGTTTGAAGACAAGTTGTTGTTTGTAGTCTGCAATTCGCTTTTCAATCCCGCGATCTTCGCAAATGTAGGGATATTGCAAAGAAAATGCATGCGTCGGAAAGCCCAGCCGTAGGATTGAGCGCAGATTCATGTCCTTCTTTTTCAGTTCTTCTATCACCCCATATAGCACTTGCTCCAAAGCATTGTTCGTAGGAGCAAGGACTATTACTTTATGCTTTGGATCGTTTTGCCTCAAATAGGCCAGCAGGCAGCGCGATAATACGTATCGTGTTTTCCCGGTGCCGGGAGCGCCCCAAATATAGGATTGACCATTCTGAAAAATAGTGTTGATGGCCCGTTTCTGCTCATCAGATAGTTTGAATTCATCGAAAGCGGAGGCGGGTAAGCAAGTCGGCTTTGGCAAGGGAAAGAAGAGCTTTTTTTGATTTCCATATAAATCACATATTCTGGAAACCAAGAATGTCAAATCTGTCACCACGTTAACGTCTTTTGCATTGGACAGTTTGTTACACAATGAATCTGTCGTTGGTTGAACGAACAGTAAAAGGTTGTCTTGGTCATATTCAACAAAAGAAAAGTCGTCTTTGCTATGAATATGACCTCCAAGTTGTAAAGAAAGCTCAGAGGCATCTGATGTGAAAAGGGTTTTTTCGATTTTCAAAGAGAATAAATTACCATCCTGCGTTATTTCCGACACATGATTCAGGACTTTACCCTTTTTATTTGCCTTTAAGTATTTAAGATATGCAGCAGCGCTTTCTCTGCAAACTTCGAGTGTGTTAATGCTCATACGTCAATCCTTTCAAGGATTTATCATATACAGTATAAAGCATGTCCTTTCCTTCGTCAAACGAAAGGAAAATCGTAGCATAAAGGAAAAATGGCAATTGTGACACTATTGCAAAAACCCTCCCCGGGCAGTTGATTTTGCGGGTGGGCGGGGGTATAGTAGGGGCAGAGATTAGCACTCGGGAAGGTTGAGTGCTAAAAGATTGAAGAG
>ONGS01000045.1 GCA_900317395.1 uncultured Eubacteriales bacterium
AAAATCAAATAATACAAGAAGGCCGGCAGTACCGTTTTTTCGGTACTGCCGGCTTCATTTATATTATGTGATTTTTACAATATCTGTAAAAAGACAGTGGGCATGGCGGATTTTTTTGTTTTTGTGAAGACTGCCAAAATACCATTTTTTGTAGGTAATATTCTGAGAAAGCTCATCAAAAAATGTTGATAGGGGATTTACCGCACATTTGCGCTCTAACAATGCCATATCTGTCATTGTCGGTTGATGTGTGACAACATAATCAACCGTGCGCTTGATTTTATCAAGCTGTTCAACAGCATACTGCATTTCCAGCATGGTGGGCTGTTCCTGAACCCACCATGTGCCGTTTTCTTTTCGGAGTTCCTTGTCGGCACTTTCACCGCCGCCAAAGGTAAAATAGGTCTTGCCCTCGATTGTGTAAATTTCCCCTCTGAGAAGCTGATAAAGGTTTCCACCGATTTTTCTTGCACGCCCTCCGTACAGTTCCACAACCGGATATTGCTCTAAAAGCCCAAAGTTTTCATGTGTTCCGTCAACAAACAGGGTCTTGAATTTCTTTTCACAGATTTTTTTCAGAATCTGTTTCTCCTTTTTGCAATCATTCCATATAAATCCGAAATCACCGCATACAATCAGGCAATCAGATTCGTTTAATTTCCTGAGCTTTTTGTTTTCAAAGCGTTTGTATTCGCCATGTATATCTCCCGTAATATATACCAATTTTATCATCCCTTAAATAATTACTACATTTCCTGCGATATTTGTCGCAAAATTTAGCATAATTGCATTTGAGTTTTATGCTAAAATAATGTAAAATATTATATGTAACAATACAGAAATACAGGATTCAGGATTCAGTGGTCAGGATTGAGGTTTTTGTCCAGGATTGATTGGCGGAACAGAATCTGATCACTGCATCTCGTTTTTTGTCATTTATTGTCCATAGTAATATAATAGCACAGGAGTTGAAATTTTTCTATGAAAAAAGTCATGACAATTTTGACAGCTGTCACAATTTTTTTGTCATCATTGATGATATTTCCTCAGAATACAGCAAATGCTGCAACTTTTAATATTGATTTTGAAACAGCAAGCAAATCTTTGTACCTTGAAAATCTTGACACGGGAACGGTGGTGTATTCCAAAGAGGCCAACGCAAGACGTTTCCCCGCCTCCACAACAAAGATCATGACATATATTATTACTGCCGAGAATATCAGCGATTTTGAAAATACATATGTTACGGTAAAAGGAAGTGTTCTTCGGGAGCTTGAAGGAACAGGAAGCTCCGTGGCAGGAATTGAAGAAAACGAAAAGCTCAGCATTTACCAGCTGCTCTGCTGTCTGATGATCCCTTCAGGAAATGATGCGGCAATGATTCTTGCGGATTATATCGGTAAAGGCGATATATCTAAATTTGTTGATAAGATGAATGCTAAAGCAAAGGAACTCGGTTGTGAAGGTACGCATTTTGCCAATCCGCACGGCCTGAATGACCCCAACCATTACACCACTGTTTCCGACATGGCAAAAATAGCAAAATATGCGCTTACTCTGCCACAGTTTTCCGAGATTTCCAATATGACATCCTCGGATTGTTTGGGAGACGACAGATATCTTATCACCACCAACTATATGATCGATGAATCAAGAGGCGGCGATTATTATTATCCCTATGCATCGGGCATCAAAACAGGTTCAACAGGAAACGATTCCGGTTATTGTCTTGTTTCAACTGCATCCAAGAACGGATACACCTATTTGTGTGTTGCTTACGGCGCACCGTACGAAGATGAAAACGGTGAATCCTATGATAACGGTGCAATGATTGATTCGGCAAATCTGTATGACTGGGCGTTTGATAATCTGTCGATCAAAACCATTATTGAAAAAAATGATCTTGTCAAAGAAATCAATATCAATTACGCATGGAATAAAGATAAGATACAGTTAGCACCTGCAAAGTGTTACTCTACTATTATGCCCGATAATGTTGAAATTGAAAGCATTGACAAAATTTACAATGTTCCCGAATCTATCGACGCTCCTGTTAAAGAGGGCGACAAAGTCGGCACAGTAACGCTCAGCTATGCTAATCAGGAGCTTGCTACGATTGATCTTCTTGCAAGTGAATCTGTTGATAGAAGTGATCTTCTGACTGCAATGGACGGGCTGAAAACAGTGGCAACATCACAATGGTTTATCATAGCGGTAATTATTATAGGAATTCTGATATTTACCTACATTATCATCGTAACTGTATACAACCGCAAAAAGCAAACTCACAGACCTGTCAAGAAGTACAGAAAATTTTGATTTTTCAGCCAACATCAATTAAAAAAACGGTCAGCGAATTAAATGTGTTCGCTGACCGTTTTTTTATTTCAATCCTGACCCCTGAATCCTCGATTATACATTGAATCTGAACAGAACAATATCTCCGTCCTTCATGACGTATTCTTTGCCTTCGGAACGTACAAGACCTTTTTCTTTTGCCGCTGTCATAGAGCCGCAAGACATCAGATCATCATAGGCTACTACTTCTGCACGGATAAATCCACGCTCAAAGTCGGTATGTATTTTACCTGCCGCCTG
>ONGS01000123.1 GCA_900317395.1 uncultured Eubacteriales bacterium
CCTGCTGCAAAGAAAACAACCACAAAGAAAACCACAGCGGCTAAGGCAGAAGCAAAAACTGAGGAAACAACCGAAACCAAGCCTGCTGCTAAGAAAAAAACTACAAAGAAAACCACAGCGGCGAAAAAGACCACAAAAACAACCGAAGAATAAAAATGACGGCTCTCTGTATCAAATCGATACAGAGAGCCGAATTAGTCATATCATATTTATTGAAAAGGATTGATTTTTGCCGCGATTCACATAAAAAATAGCCACCGTAAAGAGCGGCTTTGCGAATCGGGTCCGTTGTCTTGCCTGCGTAGACTTGACAGAGGTATGAAAGAAATTTATAATATGGAAGGAGAAAACAAAAAAGAGGGGATAATGTTAATGATATATCTTGATTATTCTGCCAATACTCCAACAGATAATAAAGTACTACGGCGTTTTTGTGAGGTTACGGAAAACGATATCGGTAATGCCAATTCAAAGCATTGTGCAGGAATGCAGGCACTGGAACTGCAAAATCAAATCAGCTCAGATATTGCGGAGATTCTTCATGTTCTGCCGGAAGAAATTATTTACACATCGGGGGCAAGTGAAAGCAATAACCTTGCTATTAAAGGAACGGCAAGAACACAAAGGCATATCGGAAAGCATATTATTACAACGCCCCTCGAGCATCCGTCCGTTAGCGCACCGCTTACCGCTTTGCAAGAGCAGGGATATGAAATTGAGATGGTGAATATTGGGCGTGACGGAAAAATTGATTTGGAGCATTTTTCCTCACTTCTCAGAAAGGATACGATACTTGTGACCGTGTCTGCTGTTGACAGCGAGTTGGGAACGATTCAGCCTGTTAAAGAAATCAGCGAAATTCTGAAAGATTATCCTGAATGTAAACTGCATCTGGATGCAACGCAGGCTGTCGGAAAAATACCTGTCGATTTCAATATCGCTGATACAATCAGCTTTGCACCGCATAAATTTTATGGTTTGAACGGAAGCGGTCTGCTGATTAAAAGAAAATCTGTGATACTTGAACCGATTATACACGGCGGCAGCGGTACAAGCATTTACCGTAGCGGAACGCCTACTCTTGCGCTTAATGCGGCGGCAGAAACCGCTCTTGTCGGCGCACTTCAAAACAGGGAAGAGAATTACAGAAAAGTACAAGCATTGAATAATATTCTCAGAGAATATTTTGGCAAATACGATAAAGTAACAATTAACAGTCCCGAAAATGCCGTTGCGCATATTCTGAATCTCAGTGTTGAGGGAATCAAAGGAACGCAGTTTCGTGATATTCTCAGCGAACATGGAATATGTGTTTCCGTTAAGTCGGCGTGCAGTTCGGATAATCTGCCGTCCCGTGCCGTCTTTGCTGTCAGCAGAAGCAGGAAAAATGCTCTGTCGTCATGGCGAATCAGTCTTAGTCATCTGACAACAGAGCAGGAAATAGAGGAATTTCAAAAAATATTTGATCAATGCTGTAAGGAGCTTGCAAAAAAATGAAAAGAGAATTAGAACCGTATCAAAAAATCGAACAAAGCATTACAAAAAAATATCGTAAATCGATCTGGAACCGGTTTATCAAAGCGGTGAAAGATTATGAGCTGATCCAAAGCGGCGATAAAATCGCTGTCTGTATTTCGGGCGGCAAGGATTCGATGCTGATGGCAAAATTAATGCAGATGCTCAGACGCTACAGCGACGTTCCGTTTGACCTTGTTTTTTTGGTGATGGATCCGGGATATAATGAGATCAACCGACGCAAAATTGAAAGCAATGCAAAGCTTCTTAACATACCGATTACTGTATTTGAAACGGATATTTTTGAAATAGCCAATAATTCCGAGAAATATCCGTGTTACCTTTGCGCTAAAATGCGAAGGGGACATCTGTACAGTCAGGCAAAAAAACTCGGCTGTAATAAAATCGCTCTCGGACATCATTATTCCGATGTTATCGAAACAACTGTCATGGCGATGTTTTACGGTTCGCAGTTACAGGCAATGATACCAAAACTTCACAGCACCAATTTTGAAGGGCTGGAACTCATTCGCCCGATGTACTGTATCCATGAGGACGATATTATTGCATGGAAACGTTACAACGACCTTGAATTTATCCAGTGTGCCTGCCGTTTTACAGAAAACTGTACGATGTGTGACAACGGTGGGGGAGGGAGCAAACGTCAGGAAATCAAAATGCTGATAAAAAGATTAAAACGTGATAACCCGAACATTGAAAAAAGCATTTTCAACAGTATCCATACGCTTCATCTCGATACCTTCCCGGGCTATAAAACAAAAGGAAAACGTTATAGTTTTCTCGACAATTACGATAGTAGGGGATAGGCTTCAGGATCAAAAAAACCGTCACTTTGTTCTTTTACAAAACAAAGTGACGGTTTTCTGTTTATTCAGTGATTCCTTAAGAATTGCCGTAAATTTCTGTCCCTGATTTCTTATTTCTCGGTGCAGAATTCAACTTTTTTGCCTTCGAGAATCAGGTTCGTTGTACGAACGGCACACATTTTGCCGCACATAGAACAAGTGTGACGGTCGGCAGGTGGTGTACTTTCAAAATAAGCTTTTGCTTTTTCGCCGTCAACTGCGATTTCAAACATTCTGTCCCAATCCAATACATGACGTGCCTCTGCCATTTCATTGTCCTTATCTCTCGCATGGGGTATCCCCTTTGCGATATCTGCCGCATGAGCCGCAATTCGGCTGGCGATAACGCCCTCTTTCACATCATTAAGGTCAGGCAGACGAAGATGCTCCGCAGGGGTTACATAGCAAAGGAAATCCGCACCGCTTGCCGCTGCGATCGCTCCGCCGATTGCCGAAGTGATATGGTCGTAGCCCGGGAAAATATCCGTAACAAGTGGGCCGAGAACATAGAACGGTGCATTATGACAGATACGTTTCTGTAACTTCATATTGGCTTCTATTTCGTTCATTGCCATATGTCCCGGGCCTTCTACCATGACCTGAACGTTCTTTTCCCATGCACGTTCGGTCAGTGCGCCAAGCTCAATCAGCTCCGAAATCTGTCCCGCATCGGTTGCATCGTCAATACAGCCCGGGCGCAATGCATCACCAAGACTGATTGTAACATCATACTCTGCAAGAATATCAAGCACATCATCATAGAATTCATAAAAAGGATTTTCTCTGCCTGTCATCATCATCCACGCAAAAAGCAAAGAACCGCCGCGGGAGACGATATTCATTTTTCTTTTGTCACGCATAAAAGCTTCCACAGCACGGCGGTTAATGCCGGCGTGTATCGTCATAAAATCTACGCCTTCTTCTGCATGGGCACGAACTACCTTTAGAAAATCCTCAGCTTCAATTTCCAGCAGATCTTTTTCAAGATATCCGATCGCATCGTACATCGGAACGGTTCCGATCATAGCCGGTGATTTTGCGATCAGCTCACGGCGGAAGGTATTCGTTTTGCCGTAATTGCTCAGATCCATAATTGCTTCTGCGCCGAATTTCAGAGCCGTATCGACTTTTTGCATTTCTACATCATAATTTTTGCAGTCACCCGAGATCCCGAGATTAACATTGATTTTTGTTCTCATACCTGCGCCGATTCCTTCGGCAGAAATAGAGGTATGATTGACATTACAGGGGATAGCGACCTCGCCCTTTGCAACCGATTCCCTTACCTTTTCGGGAGTGGTATATTCTTTTTTGGCTACAAGCTCCATTTCGGGAGTAATAATGCCTTTTTTAGCTGCTTCCATTTGTGTTTTGTAGTTTCTCATGATTCATAATTCCTTTCAAGGCGGAGTGCCTCCGCTGTCAAATACGCTGCAATTTCATACTAAACGTAAGTTTTATGCCGCTGCATAGCTGCTGACTATAATTTAATACTAAGGAGTGCCTCCGCTGTCAATTACGTTATAACTTTATAAAGACCGTCAATTTAATGCCGTTGCATAGCTGCTGACTATAATTTGATACTAAGGAGTGACTCTGCTTTTTTTGGGGTATTGATTTATGTATCTTACAGCATATGGATAAGAATTATTCCGCCCATTTGCTGTTGAGATCATATGCATGATTCAGCGGCCCTGAACCTTGACCTAAATCGAGCATTGCACCGAGCGCACCCGAAATATAATCCTTTGCTCTTTGTATTGCTTCGGTCAGTTCATAACCTTTGGCAAGATTGGCCGCTATTGCGGAAGAAAGCGTACAGCCTGTTCCGTGAGTATTCGGGTTGTCGATACGTTTACCTTCAAAAACAGTAAACTGTCCGTTGCTGCAAAGTATATCTGACGCATCGCTTATGCTGTGTCCGCCCTTAACAAGTACAGCAACATCGTATTTTTTGTTAATCAGCTCTGCTACATGGATCATCTGATCGGTGTTACTGATTTTCATATCTGCCAGAACCTCGGCTTCGGGAATGTTGGGGGTGATTACTGTCGCCAGCGGCAGTAGTTTTTCTTTCAAAACAGCGATTGCATCCTCACTGATAAGCCTTGCTCCGCTTGTTGCAACCATGACAGGGTCAACGACAATATTTTTGGCTTCATGCTTAATAAGACAATCGGTAATCGTGTCGATCAGTTCTGCGGAAGAAACCATACCGATTTTGACCGCGTCAGGGCGTATATCTTCAAATACCGCATCGATCTGGTGCCTGAGAAATTCCGGCGAAACCTCATATATGGCACGCACTCCTGTTGTGTTCTGTGCTGTGAGAGCTGTCACGGCACTCATGGCATAAACACCGTTGAGTGTGATCGTTTTTAAATCTGCTTGAATACCGGCGCCTCCGCAGGAATCACTTCCTGCGATTGATAATGCTGTTTTCATTTTGTCTTACTCCTTTCTCAAAAACGCATTATTTTTATATAGCGGCAAAAAGTGGTGTCCCCGATTTGTCGCTCACAAACTTCCCCGAAATAAGAAAGTCGGTTATTATTCTTTATTCATTATTTTCTATTCTTTTTTCCCTCCTTCCGTCATTGCCTTAACTTCCTGTGTCAAAAAATTTCAGCTCTACCGATTCGATGTCCGATTTTTTCAGCTAAATCCGACAGCACTTCAAGATCAGACTTTTTTGTCAAAAACATAGGATAACCGTCCGCCTCTATATCATAAACGCACAAAACATAATCATACTTGTCAAGTATCCCATTAACATATGTAAATATTGCCGTAAGATCATCTTCTGCATTAAAGTCTTTTTCTTTAATAACAGTAGGAATGATTTCCCTGCCTTTTAATGTGTCAAACTCGGGAATGAATATCCCGGCATCATCCTTCCAGTCAAGATAATGAATATAATCCTGTTGTGTCAGAACGTCATGTATCAGCCACCATTGTTTGTCCTGTATATCGCCTTTAAAAGCAATTTCAAAATCAATAGGCTGATACTCTCGGTATGTGTCAAGAATATATTGCTCGGGATCATTCAATATGAGTTCGGCTTTTTCAGTTACTATCTTATCGCTGTGGGAAATATCATTGGCGATTTTCATTATTATTTCGGAAAAAGCAGTTTGATCCATTTTGTAAAACGTTGCATTTTTATCATTATTTATTTTCAGAAATGATTTAACTCTACTTAAAAAACTCATCATTTCACTCCTTATTTCTACAATAAGAAATACTTGTATCCCTGTCTACAATATTCAGAAAAACTTATTGACTTGCCATAAAGCTTTGTATCCTGCCTGTAATATTCAATTTCTATTATCATAAGCTAATAATACTCTGATTTTTTGTCTAAGTCTGCTTGCTGCCGATTTAACATCTTCCTCGGCAAAAACAGCAGATACTACTGCCGCACCCGATACACCGCTGTTTTCTATGATATTGATATTGTCATAGGTGAGTCCGCCGATTGCAACAACAGGGATATCTACAGATGAGGTTATTTCTTTTAGCGTATCAATTGTCATAGGCTTTGCATTTTTCTTTGTGGGAGAAGTAAACAATGCTCCGCAGCCTAAGTAATCTGCCCCTGCGGCTTCGGCTTTTTTTGCCTGCTCTACGGTTTTGGCAGTCGCCCCGATAATAATATCCGAACCGACTTTATTTCTTATTTCGGCAACAGCCATGTCCTCTGCACCGACATGAACACCGTCTGCACCGCTTTTTATAGCCGCTTCAACGTCATCATTGATAATCAAAGGCACATTATATTTTTTGCAGAGTTCCTTTACTTTTACGGCTTCGGCAATTAATGTTTCCGTATCGCTGTTTTTTTCTCTTAGCTGGAGAATCGTTACACCGCCTGCAAGCACATTTTCAATTTCTCTGTAAAAATCTCTGTCACCAATACAATCTCTGTCCGTAATGGCATAAAGCAGAAAATTTTCTTTTTGCAGCTTCAATTAATTTCCTCCTCGCAGTTCACTTATTATTTTTCCTGCATTTTCGCATTTCATAAAACCGCTCATAATACAAACCCCGTCAGCACCCGAATGGATCACCTGAATGATATTACTGCTTTCGATTCCGCCAATGGCATAAACGGGGATATCGACCGAGTTACAAACTTCTTTCAGGAATGAAAGTCCTCTGCCGGGCAGACCTGCTTTGCAATCTGTTGCAAAAATATGTCCTGCTGTAATATAGTCTGCACCAAGGCTTTGCGCTTCCATTGCTTCTTTTGCTGAATGACATGAAACACCTATCACTTCAAATTGTTTTTTGACAGATTGATCAAGTTCTCTCATAACAGGAAGCGGTAAGTGTAACCGTTTTGCACCAAGGTCGGCGGCAACAGCATAAAAGCTGTGGAGAGTACACGCCACGGAATATTTTTCGCATATTTTCAATACGTTTTCCGCAAGTATGCAGTATTCTCTTTGGGATAGATCTTTTTCACGCAGAATAATACTGTCCGGTTTCGCAGCGGCAATTTCCTCGATTTTTGCAAGAAAATCGCCCTCGCAGTTTTTGCGGTTGGTGACACAAACAATATCAAACATATAGATAATCGTTCAGAACAGGCTGTAAGCCTTCGGCGGCAATATCACTGTACATTTTTGCAAAGCTTCTGCCATCGTTGATTTCAAACTGCTCATCACCCTCAGCCGTGTCCGACTCCTTTCCGCTGTATTTGCTTTCATGGTCGCCTATACCGGTAGAAACGCCGGCCGAAACCTTTGTTGCCGCTATTTTGACAATACCGTTGCGGAAGCTTTCGCTTTCTCTTGATGAAACGGTAATACCGACAAACGGCATAAAGATGCGGTAAGCACAAATCACCTGACAGAGCTGTGTTTCATGCACATCAAGCGGGTTGATCTTATCATTATTGATGATCGGGCGAAGCCGTGGGCAGGAAAGCGACATTTCCGCATGAGGGTATTTTCTTTGAAGATAGTAAACATGGAGAGCACTTGCCAGTGCATCCTTTCTGAAATCCGAAAGTCCCAGAAGTGCCGAAAAACCTGCACCTCTCATGCCGCCCATCAAAGCTCTTTCCTGTGAATCAAAACGGTAGGGCCATACTCTCTTATGACCGAAAAGGTGGAGTGTTTCATATTTATCGGTATCATATGTTTCTTGAAATACAGTGACATAATCCGCACCACATTCATGCAGATATCTGTATTCATCCGTATTGACCGGGTATATTTCAAGCCCCACCATGCGAAAATATTTTCTTGCCAGCTTACACGCCTCTCCGATATATTCTACTCCGCTTTTTCCCCGACTTTCGCCTGTCAGGATGAGGATTTCTTCGATTCCCGAATCGGAAATAACTTTCATTTCATGCTCAATCTGCTCCATATTCAGTTTCATTCTTCGGATATGGTTATAGCAGTTAAAGCCGCAGTAAACACAATAGTTTTCGCAGTAATTGGCAATATAAAGCGGTGTAAAAAGATAAACAGTGTTGCCAAAATGCTTTCCTGTTTCCTCCCGTGCTTTCTGTGCCATTTGTTCAAGGAAAGGTTCAGCGGCAGGGGACAGCAGAGCTTTGAGATCCTCCACTGTACAGACTTCATGTTCAAGCGCACTGATGACATCCCGTTCGGTGTACTTAGTATAATCATAACTGTTGACTTGGGACATGACCTTTTCGCATATATCGGAATTGATCTGCTCCATGCCGGGCAGATATTCCATGTGGTTTTTTCTGGAGGACGGGTCGTTTTCAAGGCGATGTTTTTTTTCGAGCGCCGCCTCGGACAAGTACTCCGAATCAACAAAATATTGGTTATCCATATGTACCCTCCTCAGTTATGCAGAAAACCGGTCAGAGGGTCGGAAGCGCTTGCCCCTCTTGAAAGAACACGTCCGGGCTTTGCAAGATATGCTTTTCTGCCTGCTTCGATTGCACTTCTGAAAGCCGCCGCCATTAACGGCAGATCACCTGCTGTTGCAAGAGCAGTATTTGCCATGATAGCCGCCGCACCCATTTCCATCGCTTCACAGGCTTGTGACGGTCTGCCGATTCCTGCATCAACAATGATTGGCAAATCAATTTCATCGATCAGGATCTGAATAAATTCCTTTGTTGCAAGACCCTTGTTAGAGCCGATCGGAGATGCAAGCGGCATGACAGCAGAAGCACCTGCATTCACCAGATCTCTTGCGACATTGAGGTCAGGGTACATATAAGGCAGAACCACAAACCCATCCTTTGCCAGAATTTCTGTTGCTTTGATTGTTTCAGAATTGTCGGGAAGGAGGTATTTTGTATCTCTCATAATTTCGATTTTAACAAAATTACCGCAGCCGAGTTCTCTTGCCAGTTTTGCGATACGAACAGCTTCATCGGCATTTCTTGCACCCGAGGTATTTGGCAGAAGCGTAACGCCTTGAGGAATATAATCAAGAATATTCTCATGTTCTTTTGTATTGGCACGGCGAACCGCAAGGGTGATAATTTCCGCACCTGCATCATTTACGGCGGCTTCGATCAAAGATAAGGAATATTTTCCCGAACCGAGAATAAATCTCGACTGAAATTCGTGTCCGCCCAGAATTAGTTTATCATCATTGTTAGTCATACAAATTGTCCTTTCATGTTGTTAATCAAGCTGTGCAAGCCTGAAACGCATATATTCACGATAGCCGCCCAAAAGATTGCAGACATCATAGCCGGAATCCGAAAGCAGTTGTGCTATTTCTGCACTGTAATCGCCGACCTGACAGAACAGATAAATTTTTTTGTTCTTCGGCAGATCATAAAGTCCGGAAATATTGTCAAGCGGTATGTTTACCGCCCCTTCGATCGAACCAAAGGCAAACATTTCCGAATTCCGCAAATCGACAAGAATATCATCAGCATTTTGATTTTTGATATATTCGCATATATTTTGTTCGGAAATCATATTGACCCTCCGTTTCGTTTATATTGTGCAAGATTTTATTTCATATTCTTCTTTGTTGTCTTTTAGTGAAAGAATGGAAGGCTCTGTGCCGCATACCGCACAATCGGGGTCGGAGTGGGGGATAGTAGTCACTTTTGATACCATGTCCAGTCCGTCTATGGTAAATACCCTTCCTGTGAGCAGATTGCCTGTGCCGAGAAGATATTTGATTGCTTCCAGTGCCTGAACACTTCCGACAATACCTGTTACAGCACCTAAAACACCTGCCTGAGAGCAAGTCAGTGTTTCCTGCGGCGGCGGCACACTGCCGAGCAGACAGCGCAGGCACGGTCCTTTTTTGGGTACATAGGTCATGGCTTGCCCCTCAAATCTTACCACTCCTGCGTGTGAATACGGTATTTCCGCAAGAACACACGCATCATTGATCAGAAATTTTGTTTCAAAACGATCTGTGCCGTCGATAACAAAATCATACATTGATATAATGTCGGTGATATTGTCTGTTGTCACTTTTTCATCATGCAGACGGACATTGATATCGGGGTTCAGTTCCCTGATGGTTAATTCTGCCGAAGCCGTTTTCTTCATTCCTGTTCGTTCTGTTTTATGTATGACCTGACGCTGTAAATTGGAAATTTCAACCTCGTCATAATCTGCAATACCGATTGTTCCTACCCCTGCCGCTGCAAGGTAAATAATCGCAGCAGAGCCGAGAGCGCCTGCACCGATCACCAGGACGCTTGACTGCAATAATTTTTTTTGCCCGGACACACCGATTTCTTTCAGTACAAAATGTCTTGCATAACGCTGTGCCTGTTCCTGACCGAGAACCATATCAGCCGCCTCCCACAAAGCTTACGATTTCCACAGTATCACCATCATTCAGAATGACAGTATCATACTGCGATTTCGGTACGATTTCACCATTTCGTTCCACTGCAATACGGGCGGTGCTGTAATTGGTTTCGCCCAGATACTGAGCGATTGTTTTTCCCGAAACGTCAAATTCGTTTCCGTTTATTATCACCATTATAAAATTTACCTCCCACAAAAATAAGGAGTCTCCAACACGGAAACTCCTCATAAATGTTTTAATTCACAAGTCCCTACGTTGGCATTATCCAAATCAGGTTACGGGTCGAAGGTCACACCTTCCTCTCAGCCTGTCATACAAGCTCCCCTTTTGATATATATTCTATCACACCGTTTTACCCCTGTCAATGCAAAATATTCCAATCCGCAAAGCCGCCCGTTTTCGTGATTGTGTATAATTATGTCAGAAAATTGTGTAAAAATTATAGATTTTTAAAAAGGTATAAACTCAGCCTATATAAATGTATAATTTTACGATAATTGACAAATTCGTTATTTATGAATATAATAGCATTGTAATCAATATGTATAAAACATATCGGTAAGGTATGAATTGGCTGTCGGAAGGAGAAAAGGATTTTATGGTTACATTAACAATAAAAAACAACCGAAGAAACGGACGAATGTACGGCATTGTCTGAAGGTAATATCAAAGTTCTGTCAGGAGAGACAGATGATTTATAATGAAGGAGATTGGATTTTTATGAAAAAAAGTAGAAGAATTATAGGTTTGCTTTTAGCAGCGTCAGTAGCGGCGGTTTCGTTGGTAGGATGCTCAAAATCTGATGATAAGAGCAGTAACTCTGATACAAACAGTGACGGCAAAGTAACAATTACAAATGTTTCTTATGACCCGACAAGAGAGCTCTATCAAGAGTATAACGAGCTTTTTGAGAAATATTATAAGGAACAGCACGGCTCAGAGGTTGAAGTTGTTCAGTCCCACGGCGGTTCGGGTAAACAGGCACGTTCCGTTATCGAGGGCGCAGATGCAGATGTGGTAACACTTGCACTTGAACATGATATTACACTGATTGAAGAGGCAGGTCTTATTGAGAGTGACTGGCTCAAAGAATTTGACCAAGATTCCTCACCTTATACATCAACAATCGTATTCCTTGTACGCAAGGGTAACCCGAAGAATATCAAAGACTGGGGTGACCTGATCAAAGACGGTGTTGAGATCATCAATCCCGACCCGAAGAGCAGCGGCGGTGCTTGCTGGAACTTCCTTGCAGCTTGGAAATATGCTCTTGAACACAATAACAATGACGAAGACAAGGCAAAGGATTTTGTAAGTAAACTTTATGCAAACGTAACGGTAATGGATTCGGGTGCAAGAGGTGCAACTACAACATTCGTTGAAAACGGACAGGGCGATGTTCTTATTGCATGGGAGAATGAAGCAATCAACAGTGTTGCAGAGTATCCTGATGACTATGAAATAGTAACTCCGAGTATTTCCATTCTTGCACAGCCCAGTGTAGCAATCGTAGATACAAATGCTGATAAGAACGGCACACAGGATGTGGCAAAGGAATATCTTGAATATCTTTATTCTGAGGATGCTCAGAAGGTGATCGGCAAAAACGGTTACAGACCTACAAATGAAAAAGTACTGAATAGCTACAGCGATAAGTTTGACCTCAATGTAAAGCTTTGCAAGATCGATGATTTCGGCGGCTGGAATGCAGCATATGAGAAGTTCTTTGATGACGGAGCTATCTTTGACGAAATTTATGATAAATAATTAAGGCAATACCGCACAAAAACCGCCCGGCGGCTATGTGCGGTATTCTTTTAACAGGGGGTTATAAAATGGCATTAAAAAAACGGGCGAAGCAGGTAAGAGTGATCCCCGGTTATAGACTGACTCTGGGTATCACAATTGCTTTGCTGTCGCTTTTGATCCTGATACCGCTGGCGTCAGTGCTGATTTATTCGTTCCGGCTTTCTCCGGCGGATTTCTGGAACCTTATTACAGCGAAAAATGTGTTGTCTGCATTTGCTGCAAGTATTGTATGTTCTGTAATAGCAGCATTTATTAATGCGATTTTTGGACTGATACTTGCATGGGTGCTTGTGAAATATGATTTTCCGGGAAAAAGAATACTGGATGGTTTGATCGAATTGCCGTTTGCATTGCCGACGGCGGTTGCAGGTATCACACTTTCTAAAATGTATTCCGACACAGGTTTCCCGGGCAGTTTTTTCTCCGGCATAGGAATTGATATTTCCTATACACATATTGGTATTGTTCTGGCTCTTATCTTTATCGGTATTCCTTTTACCGTAAGGGCAGTTCAGCCTGTACTTGAAAAAATTGATGACCAGTATGAAGAAGCAGCTTATATTCTCGGTTCAAGCAGAACAAGAACCTTCTGGAAGGTCATTTTTCCTGAACTTTTTCCGGCACTTCTGACAGGTTTTGGCCTTGCATTGGCAAGAGGGATCGGTGAGTACGGCAGCGTTATTTATATTTCGGGCAACAGTGCCAAAAACGGTACACAGGTTGTATCCTATGTGATTATGCAGAAGCTCGAACGCATGGATTATGCAGCTGCAACAGCAATCGCACTTGTGCTTCTGATTATCTCTTTTGTACTTCTGTTTGTGATTAATATTATTCAGATTCGCCGTGCAAAACGTATCAGCTTACGATAAGGAGGGAGAATTTTGGAAATACTTGATGAAAAGGAAATAAAAGCCAAAAAAAGAACAAAATATATTCTGATTGCGGTAAGCGTGATATTTATTGTATTTCTGCTTGTATTACCGCTGATTTCGATTATCGTCAATTCACTGAAACAGGGTATCGACTTCTATTTCAGTGCACTTTCTACAGAATATGTTCTGTCATCTCTCGGAGTAACACTTCTTGCAACAGTAATAGCAGTTGCTGTTAATACCGTATTTGGTGTGATTGCGGCATGGCTGCTGACAAAGTTTACTTTTAAAGGACAGCACGTTCTGTCTACTCTGATCGATATTCCGTTCTCGATTTCTCCTGTCATTGCAGGTCTTGCATTTATTATGACCTTCGGAAGACTCGGTTGGGCTAACCCTATTATAGAATCGATCAACGATGCACTCGGAACAGATATCCAGATTGTATTTGCGATCCCCGGTGTTATTCTGGCAACGATATTCGTTACATTCCCATTCGTTTCAAGAGAGATTGTCCCTGTGCTGAATGCTGAGGGCAGAGATGAAGAAGAAGCAGCTGCACTGATGGGTGCAAAGGGGCTTACAATATTCAGAAGAGTCACTTTCCCGCATATCAAATGGGCACTTCTTTATGGTGTGATTCTTTGTACGGCAAGAGCACTCGGAGAATTCGGTGCGGTAAGCGCACTTTCAAAAACCAGAGGTAAAACCTTTACACTTCCTCTTGAAATTGATGCTCTTTATATGTCAGGTTCGGCTGACTCGATCACAGCAGCATTTGCTGCTTCGTCACTTCTTGTGGTCATTGCTCTTGTGGTACTCGTTGCAAGGAACATTCTTGAATTCGGTGTACTGAACAAGAAAAAGAAAGGTAAAGACAGGTGATAATTTATGTATGTTGAGCTGAAAAATATTAATAAATATTATGGCGATTTCAAGGCAAGCGATAATGTCAATTTCGGCATTGAACAGGGTAAGCTCGTTGCTTTGCTCGGCCCCAGCGGCAGCGGTAAAACAACCATTCTGCGAATGATCGCCGGTCTTGAGCATCCTGATGAGGGAGAAATTCTTATTGACGGCAAGGTTGTCAATAATATTCCGGCTTCCAAAAGAGGTATCGGATTCGTATTTCAGAGTTATGCACTGTTCAAATATATGACGGTGTTTGATAATGTCGCATTTGGTCTTGAGGTACAGAAAGTGCCAAAAAATGAAATCAAGGAAAGAGTACATGAGTTGATAGAGCTTGTAGGATTGAAAGGTCTTGAAAAGCGTTATCCGAATCAGCTTTCAGGCGGTCAGCGTCAGCGTGTTGCATTTGCAAGAGCACTTGCACCAAACCCAAAGCTTCTTCTACTTGATGAGCCATTTGCTGCTATTGATGCAAAAATCAGACAGGAACTCAGAAGCTGGCTGAAAGAAATGATTGAAAAACTCGGTATTACCAGTATTTTCGTTACACATGACCAGGACGAGGCAATTGAAGTTTCCGATCAGATCATTATTACGAACAAGGGTAGGATCGAGCAGATCGGTACACCGCTGGAAGTTTATCAGAATCCGGAAACAGCGTTCTCGGCTTCCTTCTTCGGTCATCCGTCCGAACTTCCCGATTATACTATATTCCATAATTTTGAAAAGAAAGATAATATTGACAAAGCATTTGTTCGTCCTGAATTTATCAAGGTCACAAAGAAAGATGAGGATCAGTTCTATAAACATTCCGCGGTCGAGGGAGTTGTTGAACAGACCTTCTTCCGTGGTGACAGTATTGAACTGCAAATTCGTATCAATGATACAGTCATTACTGCACGCCGACAGCTTGATGAAGGCGTGATTGAGGTCGGTGAAAAGGTAGACGTATTTGTATACCGCATATTTGTCACATCGGGCGAAAAAGCATATCTGCTGAAAAATACCTCAATGCGTGAGGAATCTGTTGTTATCTGATTACATCAAAATATTATATATTTGTTTTACCTGCTTGTTGAAAGAGGCTGTACTCTGTACAGTCTCTTTTGACGTTCAGAGTGAAATTTTGTTAAAATACCCCTTTACAAGTTGGGAATAATATGATATAATCATATCCGTTGAGCCCGTTCCCGGTCTTGGGGAGAAGCCCTTTTTGGGAGTCCACAGCCCTTGACTGAGATCGTATCGGTCTTACCGATAATTGGGCAGGCAAAAATTTTAGTAAAGGTGGATAACACAATGCTTAAAGAAGAAAAAGATGCTATCATCAAAGAGTATGCAGTTCACGAGGGCGATACAGGTTCTCCTGAGGTTCAGATCGCAATTCTTACAAAGAGAATCGCTGACCTTACAGAGCATCTCAAAACCCACAAAAAGGATCACCACTCAAGAAGAGGTCTTTTTAAGATGATCGGTCAGAGAAGAAGCCTTCTCAACTATCTTATCAAGGTAGATATCGAACGTTATCGTTCAATCATCGCAAGACTCGGTATCCGTAAATAATTGTTTCGGGGCAGTCTGGGGACAGGCTGCCTTGTTTCAGTTCTTTAAAAGAATTTTACTGAATGATAGTAACGATTCCGGTCAATACTTATCAATGCGGATCATAATTCATAATTCATAGTGCATAATGCTGATTTAATGATTATGTATTATGAATTATGAATTATGCATTGATAAGTCTGAACCGAATTTAATCCGATGAGATCAATGATGGAGGTAATCAGATGTTTGAAAATTTCAAGACTTATGAAACAGAGTTTGCCGGCAGACCGCTTGTGGTAGAAACAGGAAAAACAACCCAGCTTGCCAACGGTTCTTGCTTTGTACGCTATGGTGAAACAGTGGTTCATGTCGCCGCTACGGCTTCTGCTAAGCCGAGAGAGGGCGTGGATTTCTTTCCGCTTTCGGTAGATTATGAAGAGAAGCAGTACGCTCTCGGTAAGATTCCGGGTGCTTACGGCAAAAGAGAGGGCAGACCGAGTGAAAAAGCAATCCTCGTATCTCGTGTGATTGACAGACCGATTCGTCCGCTGTTCCCGAAAGATATGAGAAACGATGTATCTATCGTATGTACGGTTATGGCTTATGACCCCGATTGTCTGCCTGAAATTGCCGCTATGGTTGGTACGTCGATCGCACTGAGCATTTCCGATATTCCGTGGAACGGTCCTATTTCTGCTGTATCGGTAGGTCTTGTTGATGATGAGTTTGTAATCAACCCGACAAAGGAAGAAAGAGAAGTTTCTAAAATGGCTGTTACTGTTGCTTCAACAGACAGCAGAATTGCTATGATCGAAGCAGGTGCAGATATCGTTCCTGATGATGTTATGTACAACGGTATTATGGCAGGTCACGAGGCAAACCAGAAGATTATTGAATTCATCAAAGGAATTCAGGCTGAGATCGGTAAGGCAAAATTTGAGTATCCGAGCAATGAGCCTGATCATGAGATGTTTGAGGCTGTCAAGGAGTTCTCAATCGAAGATATCAAGGTAGCTCTTGATACAGATGATAAAAAGGTTCGTGATGAAAGACTGAAACCTATCTATGAGAAGGTACATGAGAAATTTGACGAGATCTACCCCGATCAGGCTGAAAAAATCGATGAATGTCTTTATAAAACACAGAAGTTTGTTGTTCGTCGTTGGCTGCTTGACGAGCAGAAGAGAGTTGACGGAAGAAAAATGGATCAGATGCGTCCGCTTGCTTCCGAGGTAGGAATCCTGCCGAGAGTACACGGTTCAGGTCTTTTCACAAGAGGTCAGACACAGGTGCTTACTATTACGACACTCGGTCCTGTCAGCGAACAGCAGTCTCTTGACGGAATCGATGACCAGACATCCAAGAGATATATTCACCACTATAATTTCCCGTCCTATTCTGTCGGAGAAACAAAGCCGTCCAGAGGTCCGGGCAGACGTGAGATCGGTCACGGTGCACTTGCAGAAAGAGCACTTGTTCCGGTTATTCCTTCTGTTGAGGAATTCCCCTATACCATTCGTCTTGTTTCGGAGATTCTTTCTTCAAACGGTTCTACTTCACAGGGTTCTATCTGTGGTTCAACGCTTTCACTGATGGATGCAGGCGTTCCTATCAAAGCTCCCGTTGCAGGTATTTCCTGCGGTCTTATCACGGAGGGCGACCGCTGGATGACAATGGTTGATATCCAGGGTCTGGAGGACTTTTTCGGCGATATGGACTTTAAGGTAGCAGGTACTCATGAGGGTATCACTGCAATTCAGATGGATCTGAAAATCAGCGGTCTTACTCCCGATATGGTAAAAGAAGCATTGTATAAGACACATAAAGCAAGAGATTATATTCTTGACGAGGTTATGCTCAAAGCCATTCCCGAGCCGAGAAAAGAACTTTCCAAGTATGCACCGAAGATGCTTTCAACGGTTATTCCGGTTGAAAAGATTCGTGATGTGATCGGTACAGGCGGAAAGGTAATTCAGAAAATCTGTGCAGAGTGCGATGTTAAGATCGATATTGAAGAGGACGGTCATGTATTTGTCAGCGGTATTGATATCGACAACTGTAACAGAGCTATGACAATAGTTGACACGATCGTAAGTGATCCTGAGCCGGGTGCGATTTATAAAGGAAGAGTAACAAGACTGATGGATTTTGGTGCATTTGTTGAAATTGCCCCGGGTAAGGAAGGTCTTTGCCATATTTCTCAGCTTGATGTAAAACGCACAGAGAAGGTAACAGACGTTGTGAATGTTGATGATGTTATCATTGTTAAGGTTCTCGATATTGACGATAAGGGCAGATTGAACCTTTCCAGAAGAGAAGCACTGATTGAGGTTGAGGGTCTTACTCCCGAAAACGAGCTTCCGCCGAGACGTCCGTCAGGTCCGAGGAACGGCGGCTACAGAGGCAGAAGAAACAATTATAATGACTAAGTGTAATTTCACTTAATCATAAACAGCGGTGCAGACTTTACAGTTTGTACCGCTGTTGTTGTAAATAAAAAAATTTCCCAAAATTACAATCCGAAACCCTTTTTTCGGTTGCCTTAAAAATTGTAATATTTATTAATTTAAAACAGCGGCATGACCTGAAATCATACCGCTGTTTTTATGTTGTTATTTCAAAAGGAAATAAGCCGTGCAAAGTATCATGGTAATAATATTTACTGATATTTCAATAAGAAGAACAACTCTTAATATCATTGCTCCGTATTTTTTCCAGTTTTCCGCATAATTGTATTTTTCAAAAAAATCTTTGCTTCTCAATACAATATAAACAACTGAAAAAATAATCAGCAGAAGAATCGAAAGAACAAGCAGGAGCTTCATAGCCATGTCAAGCAGTGCAAAAGCCAACGCTAAACTAAGAATAAGTAAAAACATCAATATCATAATTTTATCACCGATCCATTTTTAGAGAACTCTTTTTTTATGAAGCATAGGCACTTCCTTTAGGAAGAACCACTTTGATTGTTTTTTCGGTTCTTTCATTTCTGTGCATATAAACGCTTTGCACAAGCCCGACACCAAGATAGAGGCAGGCGGCGGAAGAACCTCCCGAACTGAAAAACGGAAGCGTAATTCCCACAACGGGGAGAAGTCCTAACACCATGCCCAGATTAATGGTGATCTGTGTGGCAAGCAGTGAGAAAAATCCCATGCAGATACATTTTCCCAGCATATCATCCGAAAAATGCAATGTCAGCAGAATCTTGAAAAGAATCAGCAAAAATAAAACGATAATAACGACACAGCCGATAAAGCCAAGTTCTTCACCTGCAACAGTAAAAATAAAATCATTTTCCTGATAGGGAACCATTTCTCTTTCAACTCTCGGACCGTTGAAAAGTCCTTTTCCAAAAATCCCGCCCGAAGCGATAGAAACCTTTCCTTGATATTGCTGCCAACCGTATGTCTGAAGCATTTCATCATCATTGCTGAAAAGTACAGCAAGTCTGTTCTGCTGGTCAGAATTCATCATTCTTGTCCATATAAACGGCAGTGCAGTAGCGCAGGCGATAAATAAGACAATGAAATACCTTAGCTGAATACCCGCGGCAAAACTCATAATCAGGAACATACAAGTGAAAACAAGAGCTGCCCCGTCGTCCCCCTGCATATGAATCAGTCCGATAGGAATTGCAGCGTGTATCATAAGAGTGATGACCCCGATAAAGCTGTGAAGCTTTTCATGTTCCGCAAGAGCGGAAAGATGAGTGGAAAACGTCACAATAAAGCATATTTTGGTCAGCTCGGATGGTTGGAATGTAATTCCTCCGGGAAGGCTGATCCACCCGACATCATCTGTTCCGACAATTTGTATGCCGATAAAGAATACCGCGACAGTCAGTGCAAGAGCAACTCCTGCAATCAGCCACCAGCATTTTGAGATAAATCTGTAATCAATGACAGAGATAATAATTGCAGCGATATAACCAATTACTACAGCGGCAATCTGTGTGCGCAGAAAATTCACTTCTCCGCCACGCTGCTGGCTTGCGATCAGCACACAGCCATAAACAGAAACTGTAAGTGTCAGCAGCCACATCAGCTTATCTGTTTTTTTGAAATAATCAAAAATTCTATGAAAAAAATTATCTTCTATATTTGTTACCCCCTTATTTGTCATTCATATTTATTATATAATTAAACTGCAAAAACTTCAAGTATAATATTTGTCGGTTTATAAAACATCTATGGTGATAATATGTTATCGCATGGAGATTTGGATATATTGTATAATGTTTTATCAGTATTGTATTATTGTTTATGAGATTTGCTAATATTTCTGTTTACTTTTCAGTGTATATATTGTATAATTGATTTATACGAAGTTAAAAATGATATGAGGGAAGTGATCGATTTGCAGGAAAATATTTGCAGTATACCAATCAATGATGTCTTTTTGCCAAAGGACGGCTGCCCGATGTGCAGAATGAGAGATATGCTGGAAGAACGTAAGGCAGAATACATAACCGGTTCAGCGATGATGGAGCCGAGTGTCAGGATCAAAACAAATGAACAGGGCTTTTGTTTCAGGCATTTTGAAATGATGGTTCGTCTTGGAAAACGTCTTTCCAATGCACTGATTCTGGAAAGTCATCTTCAGCAGATTTCAGAGGAGTTTGTACCGTCTATTCCTCCGAGAAAACCCGACAAAAAGAAAATGGCAGCACTTGATGCACTTCTGAAAGACTGTTTTATCTGTCGTGACATTAAACAGAACATGGAAAATATGGTGCGTATCGTACACGCAATGTGGATCAGCGAGGCCGAATTCCGTCAGCTTTATGCTGAGCAGAAATTTATCTGTCTGGAACATTTTTATCTGCTGATGAATACCGATCAGAAAGGTCTTGGGAAAAATTATCAGGCTTTCTATGAGGCTACCTCAAAGCTGGCAGGCGGTTATCTTGAAACGCTCTGCAGTGATGTTCATCATTTCTGCTCCATGTTTGACTACCGAAGCGGCGGCAGTAATGAGTGGGCAGGTTCTAAAGACAGTATTGAACGCTCTATAGAATTTCTTACCGGTGAACGGATACCGACGGAAGGTATTGAGGAAATTCAGAATGAAGAAGATAGGGAAAATGCAAAATAATTTATAGAGAAAGGAATGTTGATTATGCCGACACCTCACAACAGTGCCAATACCGGAGATTTTGCTAAAACAGTTTTAATGCCGGGTGATCCCCTCAGAGCAAAATATATTGCTGAAAACTTCATTGACAATGCAAAATTGATCAACGAAGTTAGGGGAATGTATGCCTACACCGGTCAGTATAAAGGAAAGCCTGTTTCAATCATGGCCAGCGGCATGGGTATGCCGTCAATGGGGATCTATTCCTATGAGCTTTTCAAATTTTACAATGTTGAAAATATTATCAGGATCGGTACGGCAGGAGCAGTAAGTGAAAAACTTCATTTGAGGGATATTGTTCTTGTGCTCGCTTCATGCACCAATTCAAGTTATGCCGATCAGTTCGGACTGCCTTGTTCTCCGGTTGCAGCAGCTTCCTATGAACTTCTGAAAAAAGCTGACATTGCCGCCGAAAGCTTAGGAAAAAATATTCATGCAGGTACGGTTTTATGTACCGATACATTTTATGATGAGTCAAACACATTGGCCGATTGGCGTAAAATGGGAGTGCTTGCCACAGAAATGGAAAGTGCGGCACTTTATTATAATGCCGCAAGACATGGTAAAAATGCACTTTGTATCTGCACCATTTCCGACTGTCCTCTGACGGGTGAGGAATGTACTCCCAAAGAAAGACAAAGCACCTTTGACGACATGGTGAAAATCGCACTTGAAACAAGTTATCATCTTTAAATTACAACAAGGGAAACCGAATACAACGGTTTCCCTTGTTTACATCTTTTAATGTTATTATTTACATTTATCGAATTCGGGATTGAACGCATAGAAGTTTTTGCGGTCAAGCTTGTCCGTTATAATTCTCAGTGCCTCGCCGAAACGTTGGTAATGCACAATCTCTCTTTGGCGAAGAAAACGGATAGGGTCAATTACGTCAGGATCATCGCAGAATCGAAGAATATTATCATAAGTTGTTCTGGCTTTTTGTTCGGCGGCCAAATCTTCATGGATATCTGTGATAATATCTCCTTTAACCTGCATAGATGCCGCTGTATATGGCATTCCTGCGGCTGCAGTCGGATACACACCCGTTGTGTGGTCTACAAAATATTGGTCAAGCCCTGCTTCTCTGATTTCGTCAACGGATAAATTTTTTGTTAACTGATAAACAATTGTTCCTACCATCTCAAGATGCCCCAGTTCTTCTGTGCC
>ONGS01000185.1 GCA_900317395.1 uncultured Eubacteriales bacterium
TGCGCTCTACCTACTGAGCTACAGCAGCAAATTTTATGCCCCTTAAAGAAGGGGCATAGTGGCGACCGAGAAGGGACTTGAACCCTCTCCTGCCGCCTTTTTCTGCCCTATATAAACAAAACTAAAACCTTCAAATATTTAATTGTCAATAAGAGTGCATTTCTTTTCTTTGCCAGAACTGTTCCCTACAGTCTTGGCCCATTATACTTTAAAACTGTCTAATATACAAGACCCCATAACCCTTTTCGTACATCTAATAATATCTCCAAACATCTTTGAATGTCTTTTTCACATCCAAAAGCATCTTTGAATGTCTTGCCTTGTTTATTAAGCATCTGCTATAATAAATGTAATCTGTGAGGATGGGGGCTGTGAAAGGCTATGCCGAAGAGTGAAAAACAGAAACTCAAAATCTTTTACATCGCCGATTACCTTATGAAAGAAACAGATGCCGATGAAAAAGGAAATATGCTCCATGGAGTTCTGCTGAAAGATGTAAAAGAATACCTTAAAGATAAAGGAATTGAAGCAGAGGAACACGCCATTCGCAGAGATATTGACCTCCTGCGTGGTGGCAAAGATTTAGATTTTGACCCCCTATTGGATATCCAAGGTGGAAAAGGAAAGCCTATTTATTTGGGCGAACGCTTCTTACCATTTGATGACTTGGAAGTAATTGTAGAGTGTGTTGCTTCGGCTAATTTTATATCAAGGAACGAAGCCGAAGAACTGATAGGGAAGCTGAAAAAGCTGTGTAGTAAGCACCAAGCCAATAGTCTAACAAGTGAATACATCGTGGCAGAGAGGCCAAAATATACAGAGAGGAAGATGTTAAAGCAACTTCGCAGAATAAAATCAGCGATAAGGGATAATCAAAAAATCTCCTTTTTATATACTCGCCACAGCACCAAGAACATTACCCAAACCGAAAACCGCAGAAAAGGGAAAAGGTATATTGTCAGTCCCTTCAAAGTTGTTCTGTCAAATGGAAATCATTACTTAATTGGTTATGATGATACTTACCACCAAATAAGGCCATACAGAATAGACAGAATGGATGATGTCCGCTTAAAGGAGGAGCCAAGAGAAGGAGAAGATAAAGTCAAGCGTTTAGGTATTAGCGACTATGCGAAACAGACCTTTGGAATGTTTATAGGTGGCAACGCAGATATTATCACCATTCGCTTCCATAACAGTCTCCTTGATGCGATGCTTGAAAGGTTCGGCAATGGAGGTGCCACGAAATATACCAAAATTGATGATACACACTTTACTGTCAAAACCTTTATCGTTGAGAGTGAAAACTTTTATGGATGGATATGTAGTTTAGGGGAAAAGGTAGTCATCACAGACCCCCCTGAAGTAGCATCAAGGTTCAAAGACTATCTCCAAAAAATACAAGAGAATTATCAGTAAAAAGCACAGTAAATAGCAGGGTTTTGGCCCTGCTATTTTTATTCTTTTACATCTTTCAGCAGAATGTTTATGTACTGCTAAACCTCTTTGCGACATTGTATAATTTCTTTTTTATGGTAAAATATAATTGTAAAGAGGAAGGGGAAAGAAAAGAAAAACCTCCTCAAAAAATTAAAAAATTATGGGTGGCGACCGACGCCAGAAAGGTAATACCATGAAAAATAACACTTCTGCATCCAATGTCCGCTTCACTATTGATTGCATCAACAAGACTATCACTGGAACTACCGCAAGCTATAAAAAAGCAAGCAAAGGCTTTGGTCCCATCTACGAAGAACTCGCCACCAAGATGGCAGCGCATCCTGATTATACGCTTGTAAAAAAAGAGCCCAAGAGCAACAAAGAGCGTCAGGTCTATACTGGAATGGATATTAACTTTATGCGTGATTACATCAAAGCAAAGAAAGATACAGCATTTGAGGAAAAGTTTGAAAAGGTCCTGGCCTTTGCGGAAAACTCCAAGAAGAGCAAATACCCCATCGCAAAGAAGTTCTTCCTTAAACAGTATAAAGATTTCAAGTATGATGAGGCAAAGGTCCTTGTTGAGGAATACAGAGTAAATAATACTCGCAATTCCAATGATGCGCCCTCCGCTATTGTTTCCTCTCTTGGAAATGTAGCATAATCCAACAGACAATGAATTATTTATAAAAGGAGATTATTACGATGACGAAGAAAACTAATGGCTACAAGCTGGACCTCGCCAACCAGACCCTCACGATGACTGCTGCTTTTGAAACTGCTGCTAATGACCCCAACAGCGATGAATACGCTCTTGTGCGGCAGCTCCTTAATGACTTCCCCAAACTTAAACTTGTTCGCAAAACCCACAAGACCCCTACCCGCTATAAAAACAGCGATGGCAGTATCACTTCTCACAACAAGTTCAAAGGACTCACTTATGAGAAGATGGAAAAATACATTATCGCTATTTCCCCCAAAAATGATACTGATTATCTTGAAACTTTCTATAATGTCCGCGATTTTGCCGAAGCCTTTTGCACTTCCCCCTATTCTCTCGTCAGCAGATGGTTCTTGGCACAGTTCCCAATGTACTTCTCCTTCTCCTTTTACTATGTGGAATTTCCCCCAAAAATTATTGACTTCTCCGCATTTATAGAAAAGGTAAAGGAACATCCCGCTGCTATATTGGAAGAGCCAACAGAAGAAGAAATAGGGGCATAATTTAAGTCATACTATTAACACTATATAATATCCCTTTATTATGGTGTTAATAGTTCAACTTAAAAAGGAAAATAATTATGATTAAGTTAGATTTAAGGGATTATCCCATTGGCTTACTTGAAAGTATTATCAACACGAATGGAAAAGAGGCCACTGACCGCAAGCTCACTTCTTATGGTTATGGCTTCACCTCAAATGGAAGTGGAAGAAAGAGAATATATACAATCTCTTCTCTTCCAAACAGTTTCCAACAGTTCAAATCCTTTTGTGTCTTCTCTCTTGGCTTCTCTCCGCAGACAGATTTTGTCAAACTCCGCAATTTTCTCTTTTACTTTCTCGGCAATGATGATTTCAGTTGGCGTCCTCACGAGATGATGGAAGCGTATCTGCGTTCGGAAGGTAAAGGAATAACAAGGCAGACCATTACAACTTACCATAAGAAATTGGAGCAATTGGAACTTGTTGCGTCTGTCGGTGATTTCGTTTATTACAGAGTTAGGAAAGATTGTGGCGTCCAAGTGAATGAAATTATTACAAAGGAAGAATATAATGCGGCGTGGGCATCATTTTTTCAGTGGCGAAACAGCTATCCTGATGCAGATTCAAGGCCAGCATATACACATATGTATAATGAGTTTGGCGGTGTCCCCCGAAAACATATTAAAGTTGAAAAAAATGGCATTTATATAGACGAGTTGAATTATCTATTTGATTTAGTCTCAAACTCAATAATGGAAGAAGTCTCTGGTTAGTGTGTAATACTTGCCAGGGATTTTTTAGTTAGAGTATTAACAGCATATTATAAGGAATTATATATAGTGTTAATACTCTAACTTAAAATTATTTAAGAA
>ONGS01000127.1 GCA_900317395.1 uncultured Eubacteriales bacterium
AAGGCGCGGCATTAAACTAACCTACATAAACAAATTTGAGCGCGAATTGACAGCGGAGGCACTCCGCCGCATGGGACGATTCGCGTAATCGTTCCCTGCGGTCGCTCTTTTTTGGAACACTAAAGACAAATGCCTATGCGACAATTTTTGCAGAGATACCTGTAACTTGTCTTAATGTCTCCGGTGATAATACTCACATACACGAGAGAAAAAAATAAATCAGAAAATGATAATTCTCCTGTACCGAACTCCGATATTCTTGCAATCACTGCCATTTTACATTTAAAGCGAAAAAAGAAGGATATCATGAAAACACTGTAAAGGAAACATTATAATCATGATATTCTGATAAATCATGTTTTAAAAATAGTATTTTTGACAGTTAAAAGGTATCACCGCCGATCTCGACGGTGATACCTTTTATATACATAAGCACAATGTATGGTGATAATAAATTTCTAAAGTAAAATCGACGTTTTTTTTACAGTGGATATAGTATAATCTGAACAGTCACATAATAATACGAAACTCTGGTAGAGATCATTAAAGTTTCTTATCAGGGCATTAAAAGAAAGGATAATGTGAAATGATAAAATTTAAAAGAGTAATGTGTGCAGTGATCTCAGGGCTTGTTGTATCATCAGCTCCGGTATATGCTTTATCAGTCAATGCCGTGGATGGTACATCCACAGCATATACAACTGACTATCTTAGAGTCAGAGCGCAGCCGAGCCTTGAGGCAGAAATAATTGACATCACTGTGCCGGGCACACTCATCCAAAGAACAGAAAAACTCGATAATGGCTGGAGCGAAGTTTTCTATAACGGAGAAATCAGATATATGTATTCCGAATATCTGACGGATGCACCCGAAGAGGATATATCATATTTTGATACGAATAACGAACACAATTTTTCTTCAGAAACAACTGCGGAAATTTTACCTGAAAATTTTCAAGTAGATGGCATAGAATACTGGGGCGGATATAGATGGGCGTACTACAGCGAGTTGGTTCTTCCGGGAGAAGGGCTTGATATACCGGGAAGATATACAGATCACAACGGATATGTATGTGATGAAAATGACTACATATGCCTTGCAAGCGACAGTCTGCCAAAAGGAACTGTTGTCTGTACACCATTTGGCAAGGACGGAAAGGTATATGATTGCGGTTGTGGTGCAGATGACATCCTTGATGTATACTGTTCCTGGTGAATAAATTGCTAATTTTTTAAAAAACTTAAGGAAGCACTGAATAAAAAGATTCAGGCAAAAATCAAACAGTACCGAAACTACTTTTTAATGCCGCTCCATAAAGTTCCGGAAGAAATTATGGCAGGATGTGAATGATATTATAATCAATGCCTCTTACGATTTGGGAGAGGCAGTTGTATCCGGTATAGTCAGCCTGGATGAATATATCATTTTATGCCAAAGAGCAGTACATAATTCCTGCATTTGTACCATCGTTACATCAAATGTTCCTCGGATGAGGTCATAAACCATAATTTTGCATATTCACGCCAATGCTTAACGACATAGTTCAAAGCGGCAGCGAGCGGTTGTTGATGATTTGTCGGACATTCGCCCTCATGGTTCCGGCAAATTCCTGTTGATGGAAATAAGCAGGAACGGTGAGGACCGCTTCATCGCTTTTTCTTGGGTGCAGGCAATTCGCTAAGCATAGAATCAAACAATTTTTTCAGGAAATCTTTATTATCTGTTTCCTCGACTAACAACATACCTTTCGCACCCTTATACGGTAATTCAAATGGTGCATCGGGCATAAGGCTTTTGGCAGATTTTGTCGGTTTGACAAGAAATCTGTTATCATAAATTCCACCAACGATTTTACCCTGATAATAAATGATGTATTCACCCATCATTGCTTTATATGTTATATCATTCAAATCGGATAATTGCTCCAATACAAAATCCAAATATTCTTTACTTGATGCCATACCATTTCCTCCGTTTATTATTTATAAAGGGACTGTTGCAATGTAAGCAACAGTCCCTTATTTAATTATTGTAAAATATGTGTGCAGGTACCAAACATCCTGCCGAGGCCAAGGGAAAGAGAAGCCCTTTGGCGAGTTTTAGTGTTGATTTAAGCGTTTATGAGCTTTTCAAGACGCTTGTTGATCTCGTCAAGGAAAGTTTCACTGTCAACCTTTGTCTTGTTCTCAAGAGTGGAAAGAAGATAGAGGTCGCCTGTCATAACGCCGTCCTCGATGGTATCGATGGTAGCCTTTTCAAGCTTGTCTGCAAATGAAGAAAGCTCAGCATTACCGTCAAGTTCGCCTCTCTTGCGGAGTGCGCCTGTCCATGCAAAGAGTGTTGCAACGGAGTTGGTAGAAGTGGTTTCGCCTTTGAGGTATTTGTAATAGTGACGCTGTACTGTACCATGTGCAGCTTCATATTCATAGATTCCGTCAGGAGAAACAAGCACGGAGGTCATCATGGCAAGTGAACCGAATGCAGTAGCAACCATGTCGGACATAACGTCACCGTCATAGTTTTTGCAAGCCCAGATATAACCGCCGTCGGAACGTACCACTCTTGCCACAGCGTCATCGATCAGCGTATAGAAATACTCAATGCCAGCCTTCTCGAATTTCTCTTTGTATTCGTTCTCAAAAATCTCGTTGAAGATATCCTTGAAACGATGATCGTACTTTTTAGAGATTGTATCCTTTGTCGCAAACCAGAGATCTTTTTTAGCATCAAGTGCAAAGTTAAAGCAAGCTCTTGCAAAGCTTCCGATACTCTTGTCGATATTGTGAAGTCCCTGAATAATACCATCAGAGCCGCTGAACTCATGAATTAGCTGACGTGTCTCGTTGCCGTCTTTGTCTGTTACAACAAGTTCCGCCTTGCTGCCGTCTGCAACAACCATTTCGGTATTCTTGTAAACATCGCCGTAAGCATGACGAGCAATGGTGATTGGTTTTTTCCAAGTGGATATGTACGGAGTGATACCCTTTACAAGAATCGGTGTTCTGAATACAGTACCGTCGAGGATCGCACGAATTGTACCGTTAGGCGATTTCCACATCTGGGTAAGGTTGTATTCCTTTACACGCTCTGCATTAGGAGTAATAGTAGCACACTTTACAGCAACACCGTATTTCTTTGTTGCTTCTGCACTGTCGATCGTTACCTGATCCTTTGTTTTTTCTCTGTACTCAAGACCGAGATCATAGTACTCTGTTTTCAGGTCAACATAGGGGAGGATGAGTTTATCCTTGATCATTTTCCAGATAATTCTGGTCATTTCGTCGCCATCCATCTCGACGAGAGGGGTAGTCATCTGAATCTTTGCCATTTTTATCTTCCTTTCAGGATTTATTAATAAAACAGGGAATGAGGGAGCGAGGAATGAAAGAGGCATTGTATTGCCCTCATTCTCAACTTCCTAATTCCCCATTGAATTACGGATCAAATGATTTTAGTTGCTGTTTCTTGTGTAGTCGAGGAGTCCGCCTGCGAGAATGATATCTCTTGTTCTGTCGGAGAGCTCGCACTTAACAGGAATTTCCTTGCCGTTTGCCTTGTTGATAAGTACAAGGTCATCTTTGCCGTCTGCAATCAGCTGACGTACATTCGGGAGAGAGAGCTCATCGCCTTCGTTAATGCTGTCATAATCTGCTTCATTAACAAATGTCAGCGGAAGGATACCTGCATTGACCAGGTTTGCTCTGTGAATACGAGCGAAAGATTTGACAACAACAGCCTTTACACCGAGGTAAAGCGGAGCAAGTGCAGCGTGTTCACGGGAAGAACCCTGACCATAGTTGATACCGCCGACAATAATGCTGCTGCCGAGCTGCTTTGCACGAGCAGGGAAATCCTTGTCACATACAGTAAAGCAATGCTCTGAAATAGCAGGAATATTAGAACGCAGCGGAAGGATCTTTGCGCCTGCGGGCATGATATGGTCGGTTGTGATATTGTCGCCGACTTTCAATGAGCAGGGAACATCAATACTTTCTGCCAGAGGAGCAGTAGTCGGGTACGGTTTGATATTCGGACCTCTGAGAACTTCAACGCTGTCCATTTCCTCGACGGGAGCAGGAGCAATGACCATATTGTCGTTATATTCAAACTTTTCGGGAAGCGGAATATCCACAGCGTCACCGAGAGTTCTCGGGTCGGTAAATACGCCTGTCAGAGCGGAAACAGCGGCTGTTTCAGGGCTTACAAGATAAATCTGACCATCTCTTGTACCGGATCTGCCTTCAAAGTTACGGTTAAAGGTTCTCAGGGAGATACCCTTGCTGTTAGGTGACTGACCCATGCCGATACACGGACCGCACGCACATTCAAGAATTCTTGCACCTGCTTCAATAATATCAGCCAGTGCACCGTTTCTTGCCAGCATATTGTAAACCTGCTTGGAACCCGGAGCAATCGCAAGGCTGACATTCGGAGCAACAGTTTTGCCTTTCAGAATAGCAGCTACTCTCATCAGGTCAAGGTAGGATGAGTTGGTACATGAGCCGATACATACCTGATCTACCTGCTGAGGACCGATTTCCTCGATTGTCTTGATATTATCGGGGCTGTGAGGACATGCTGCCATCGGAGCAAGCTTGGAAAGGTCAATGTCGATAACCTCGTCATAAACGGCATCGGCATCAGCGGAAAGCTCTGTCCAGTCTTCTTCACGTCCCTGTGCCTTCAGGAAGGATCTTGTTACTTCATCGGACGGGAAAACAGAAGTAGTTGCGCCAAGCTCAGCGCCCATGTTAGTAATGGTGGCTCTTTCGGGTACAGTAAGTGTTTTAACACCTTCTCCGCCGTATTCGACAATTTTGCCTACACCGCCTTTAACGGACATAATGCGCAGAACTTCAAGGATGATATCCTTTGCAGATACCCACGGCTGAAGCTTGCCTGTGAGGTTAACACGTACCATTTTCGGCATGGAGATGTAATAGGCACCGCCGCCCATTGCAACTGCAACATCGAGTCCGCCTGCACCGATCGCAAGCATACCGATACCGCCGCCCGTAGGAGTATGGCTGTCCGAACCGATCAGTGTTTTGCCGGGTTTACCGAAGCGCTCCAGATGAACCTGATGACAGATACCGTTGCCGGGTCTAGAAAAATAAATACCGTGCTTTTTACATACTGACTGAATAAAGCGGTGGTCGTCCGCATTTTCAAAACCTGTCTGGAGAGTATTGTGGTCGATATAAGCGACGCTTTTTTCTGTTTTAACTCTCGGTACGCCGATGGCCTCGAATTCGAGATAAGCCATTGTACCCGTAGCATCCTGAGTAAGTGTCTGGTCGATTTTAAGACCAACTTCACTGCCAACGGTCATTTCGCCGCTGAGAAGATGAGCCTTAATAATTTTCTGAGCAATAGTATAGCCCATGATCCTTCCTCCTTGTTTTTAACGACTGTTATAGAAAGTCATTATAGATTTACATATATATTATCCTCCAAATTGCATAATTTGTCAATGTTTTTATAAGGATATTATGCAAAAAGCATATATTAATACGAAAAAAAGGGGTCAAAGTGAATATTTTTTTAATGATTCCTGCAATTTTTACATACGCACTTGCATTTTTCGGGTTAATGTTATAAGATGGAAGTAATTAGATTGTTGGAGATGATGGTATTATGTATAAAAAGAGAAAGCTTATTATCAGAATAACAGCGGTTGTATTATGCGCTTTGATCGTGCTGAGCGTATTTTCAATTTTGTTTACCGCACTTAATTTTTAACGGAATATGAGGACATGAAATGAATTTATTAACACTGATTAATGAGAGAATGACGGGTTTTTCAAAAGGTCAGAAGCTGATAGCCCATTTTATCACAGAGCATTACGATAAGGCGGCATTTATGACGGCGTCAAAGCTTGGTACGACAGTCGGCGTAAGTGAGTCAACAGTAGTTCGTTTTGCAACGGAGCTTGGCTATGACGGATACCCGAAAATGCAGAAATCAATGCAGGAGATGATACGGGATAAACTGACTTCGGTTCAAAGGATTCAGGTTACAAAAAGCCGTATGGGGGGAGAGGATATTCTGTCAAATGTACTGAATCAGGATATCGAGAAAATCAGAAAAACTATTGAGGAAACATCGAAGGACGATTTTAAAAATGCTGTTAAGGCGATCGCAAGTGCTAAAACGATCTATATATTTGCAGTAAGAAGTTCGGCAGCACTTGCTTCATTTTTGGGATATTATTATTCCCTGATTTTTGAAAATGTCAAGGTTATCAGCAATTACGGCGAAACGGAAATTTATGAAAAGCTGTTTCGCATTTCAAAAGAGGATGTAATTATCGGCATCAGTTTTCCAAGGTACTCGAATGCAGCTGTAAAGGCTATGACCTTTGCGAAGAGGAGAGGCGCAAGGACAGTAGCCTTAACAGATAGTATGACGAGTCCCTTGTGCAGTCTTGCGGATGATGTGCTGATTGCCAAAAGTGACATGGCATCGGTTGTGGATTCACTTGTCGCACCGCTGAGTATGATTAATGCTTTGATCGTTGCAACCATTATTGAGCTTGGCAATGATGTTGAAACGACCTTTGAAAGGCTGGAATCTATATGGGAAGAATATGATGTTTACAGAAACGAAAATGAGGAGGAGAAAATTGAAAACTGACAGAACCGTGATTATCGGCGGCGGAGCGGCAGGTCTGATGGCAGGAATTGTTTCCGCAGAGTCGGGGAAAGATACTGTTGTAATAGAAAAAAATGCAAAGGTAGGACGAAAGCTGTATATTACCGGAAAGGGACGGTGTAATGTTACCAACAACTGCGATGAAAGAACGGTAATAGCCAATACGCCGACAAACGGCAGATTTTTGTATAGTGCATTGAACCGTTTTTCGCCTGCGGATACCATAACCTTTTTTGAATCTCACGGCTGTCCGCTGAAAACAGAAAGAGGGAACCGTGTTTTTCCTGTTTCCGACAGAGCGGGGGATATCGTGGATACGCTGCTTGATGCTGTCAAAAAATCAGGCTGTCAGATGATACATGATACGGTAAAGGATATCATTATTGAAGATAAAAATATTAAAGGTGTCATTCTTTCAGACGGAAGCACGATAGAGTGTGATAAACTGATCATAGCAACAGGCGGCAAGTCTTATCCCTTGACAGGGTCTACAGGTGACGGTTATCGTTTTGCGGAAAGGGCAGGGCATACGATCATACCGCTGAGACCCTCCCTTGTACCACTTGAAACGGCGGAGCATTTCGGTTATGATGCAGACGGACTGCTTCTGAAAAATGTCAGTATTCATGTATATGATACTATAAAGAAAAAAGAAATTTATGATGATTTCGGTGAACTGGAGCTGAAACGCTATGGCTTGTCTGGGGCAGTGATCAGGAGTGCTTCGGCACATATGAAGCAGATGGAAAAGGGCAGATATGAGATCAGGATTGACCTCAAACCCGCTCTGAGTGATGAAACATTGGATGCACGGTTAGTTCGTGAGATAGCGGCAGCTCATTCGGGTGAATACCGAAAAATGCTTGAAACTTTGATGCCGAGGGCATTGATCGAGGATTTTGTAAAGCTTTCGGGGATTCCTGCCGAAAAGCGGTGCAGTGAAATTACGAAGGAAGAAAGAAAGAAGATTTTGCAGCTACTGAAAGCTTTAACACGAACGGTTACGGGTTTTCGTCCGATCGAAGAGGCAATCGTAACCTCGGGCGGTGTCTGTGTTAAGGAGATCGACCCGAAAACAATGCAGTCGAAACTTGTTGAAGGATTGTATTTTGCAGGAGAAGTCATTGACGTTGACTGCTACACAGGCGGTTTTAATTTGCAGGCAGCCTTTTCTACAGGAGTACTGTCAGGAAGTTGATTTCATAGGGAAGGGATTATTATGGGTTTTCAGGATGACTGGATGATGCGTCAGATTGAAATGATGGCAAAATTTGTTGCAAATGTTGTATTTGGCAAAAAGGAAAGTCAGGTACAATATGAAATAACAGGGGATGTCAATGACAGTAATACGCTGACATTGACAGATCAGATTTATCTGAAATTAAGTATGCTGATCAAAGAAGGAAAAATAGGAGAAGCGGAAGATATTCTGTTTGAGAATATGCAGTATTCGGATAAATATATCGAGCTTGCATCGGATTTTTATGTAAAGCTGAATTCCTTGACGGATGAAGAACTGGAATCAGGCGGTTTCTCACGGGATGAGATTTACGACGGCTATATCGAGATCATGTCGCTTTTAGGTGTACCGATCGATGTATTCGGTCAGGCGGACAGAGCCGATTATCAGTAATGTTGTATTTCAGGAAAGTGCTCGAATTATCGGGTACTTTTTTTATGTATATATTTTACATTTTCATCATATACTATAGTATGTCTGTTGTACGGAGGTGCTTAATATGCTTTATTTTTTTGCAGGACTTTCGGCGGGCTTGATATTTGGTGTTGTTTTTATGTCTCTTATGAATGTGGCGTCCTCGGCGGATGATGAAATGGAAAATAAAATCGGAAGATCTTTAAAAGGAAAGACGAAATAATTTTTTCAGAGAGTAAGATAATTTCTTACTCTCTGATTTTTTTAACAGAACTGTTCTAATGCCGCTGTATCAGCCGTATATATTACCATAATTCAAGAATCAAAACATCAGGGAGAGAAATCATCATGGAACAAACGGAGTCTTATCAGCAGGCGGTTAAAATGCTGTGCGGCGAGCTTTCCTCGGTACTGCTCAGAATTCCCGAAAGAAAAAAGGGCTGTATTCAGGAAATACGTCTGCGGTCGGGAAAGCCCGTCGCATTGACCGATGGTTCGGAAACATTGTTTTTATCTTCAAGCGGAGAAATTTTGTATTCTGCGGGAGAAAGGGCGTTTGTCTGTACGCAAAGGCATATTTTCGATAGTTTTAAATCGTTGTGCGGATATTCAGTCTACAGTCGGCAGAATGAAATCAATCAAGGTTTTATTACTGTCGGCGGCGGTTACAGAATTGGTATCTGCGGTACTGCGGCGATGAAACACGGTGAGGTAACATCCGTCACTAACATAACATCTCTGAATTTGCGAATATCACGACAGATTTTCGGCATATCAGATGAACTGATCGCAAAAATTCACCCTATCAAAAGCGGTATTCTGATTGCAGGCGCACCCTCCACAGGCAAAACAACCATGCTCAGAGACCTGGCATATAATATATCTCTTGGCAAGGGGTGCGGAATCATGAGAACTTGTGTGATAGATGAAAGGGGAGAAATTTCGGGAGGATACGGTGAAAGATGCGGTATTGACCTTGGGCTTTGTGATGTATTGCAGGGATATCCCAAAGGGGAGGGGATCATGCAGGCGGTGAGGTCGCTTTCTCCACAGGTGATCGTCTGCGATGAGGTAGGAACAGACGGCGATGCAATGGCTGTTGCAAAGGGCGCAAATGCAGGCGCTTACATAATTGCCACTGTCCATGCTTCGGGATATGATGAATTGATGAGGCGGAGTCAGGCAAAAAAACTGCTTGACACGGGAGCATTCGGAACGGTCGTGATTCTCGGTTCAACAGACAGACCATGTAAAATTACCCAAATGATAAATCTATGACTGATGAAAGAAAGAGAGGAAACTATGGTTGTCAAAATAACAGGTGCCGTTTTTATTGTTTTGTGCGGAGCATTCGCAGGGTTGTACCGGTCAAAAATTCTGCAAAAGCAGGCAGAATATATTGAACAGTATATTTCGTTTCTGACACAAGCACAGGCAATGATCAGCTATTCATATGCGAATATCACGGAAATACTTGAAAATGTCAATTCTGTACCGCTGATGAATCTGATGATAAAGCAATGCAGAGGTAAAATGAAAAATGGAGATGATTTTGAAAGAGCATGGTCCTCTGCCGTTTTCGGTTCTTATCAAAGGGGGGAGATCACAAAAGCGGATCATGAAATGATATGCAGATTTTCCGAAGGATTTGGCAGTCTGGGAGCGGAAGAAGAATCGACAAAGATAAAACTTTGCCTGTCAGATGCACAGAGGCGTTATGATAAGCTGAATGCGGAGCTGACGGAGAAAAGAAAGCTTTATGGTGTAGTAGGTACATTTTGCGGAGTTCTGGCGGCGGTCATACTTATTTAAAATGTAGAATTAAAATTCAGAAAATAAAAAGTTTCGCTCGAGCCTTTACAAAGGCTTGCGGGATCCAAGGGCAGAATGTTCCAACAGTGTTAATACAGGGTGAAGAAAATGAATGTTGATTTTATCTTTAAAATTGCTGCCATAGGCATTATTGTGGCGGTGCTGAGTCTGGTTCTGTCACGGTCGGGGCGTGAGGAACAGGCAATGATGACAACGCTGGCAGGTCTTGTCGTGGTGCTTCTAATGCTTGTTGAAAAAATATCCGAGCTTTTCACCACGATCGAAACACTATTCGGATTCTGATGGATATTTTGACGGTTTGTGCGGTTGCAGTAACGGCGGCGATTGCAGCGGTTGCACTGAAAAAGAATTCCCCCGAAACCTCTCTTGTTACCGCTCTTGCAGGCGGTATCATCATATTTTTATCCGTAATTCTCCAAATAACGCCCTTTATCAATGAAATAAGCGAGCTTGTCAGCAGTGCAGGGATCGATACGGATTACGGCATGATACTGATCAAAACGATAGGAATATGTGCTGTTTGTCAGTTTACCTCCGATAGCTGCCGTGATATGGGGCAGAGTTCTCTTGCTTCAAGGGTAGAATTAGCGGCAAAGCTTTCGATTATTCTGATATCGCTGCCTTTGTTTGAAAAGATATTGAATACAGCGGCTGACCTGCTGCAGTAAAAGTACGGTGAATTTATGAAAAAGTTTTTATGTATATTATTCTTGTCAGTAATAATGCTGTCGGTACCGTTAACGGTATTTGCGGCAGAAGAAAATAACACGGATGAAATTTACAGTGAACAGCTTGAAATCAGCGGTGCAGGGAAGCTGTTCTCTTCTTTGCCAAAAGAAACGCAGGATATGTTGATTGATATGGGAATCAATTCTCTGAATTATGATTCCATCACGACTGCAGAGCCTTCAAGAATTTTTGCTAAGGTGGTATCACTTGTCAGCGCCAAAGGCAGTACACCGTTGGGGGCAGGTGCGGTATGCTTAGGAATCATGATATTATGCTCGCTGACAGAAGGTGCCAATATGACACTCGGCGAAAATTCAATCGGCAAAGTCAGTTCGGTTGTCGGCGCATTATGTGTCTGCACAGCGGCAGTTGTTCCGATGTGCGATGTAATAGCAAGAAGCGTTGAGATCATTAACGGGGCGTCGGGTTTTATGCTTCTGTATGTTCCGGTAATGACAGGGCTGATGGTATCTTCGGGACATGAAGCAACAGCGGCATCCTTCTATACCATGCTGATGGGAGCGGCACAGCTGATCAGTCAGCTTTCGTCCAAACTCTTAACACCTATACTCAATACGTTCCTTGCCCTTTCTTTGACCTCATCACTTTCACCGAAGCTGAATCTTTCTGTTTTGTGTTCTTCCTTATATAAATGCACAAAATGGCTTCTGACACTTGTGATGAGTATTTTTGCAACGGTGCTTTCAGCCCAGAGCTTTGTCACGTCTTCACTGGATAAAGTCAGCCAGAGAGCGATTCGCTTTGCGGTAAGCTCTTTTGTTCCTGTTGTCGGCGGAGTTCTCAGCGAAACGATCACAACATTCAGCGGCAGTTTGGAACTGCTCAAATCGGGAACAGGCGTGTTTGTGATTATTGCCTCAGCCTGTTTGTTTCTTCCGGTTCTGACAGAATGTATTCTGTGGCAGGTGTCGTTGTCGGTGTTGTCCTCGGCTTCTGATATTCTCGGACTCAGCAGAATGAAATCGGTGTATTCTGCCGTATCTTCTGCCGCCGCAATGCTTACAGCAATATTGCTTTGTATACTTACAGTTTTTATTATTTCAACGGTTATCATACTTTTAACGGGAAGATAGGAAAAATATGGAAAATTTATATTCATGGGCTTTATGCGTTACAATATGTGCTGTGATTGCCTGCCTTACGGAAATGCTGACTTCAGATTCAAAACTTGAAAAGACGGTTCGTATGGTTCTGGGGGGATTTATGCTTTGCGCTGTGATCGTTCCGCTCATTGATGCTGTCAATACGGTCAAAGAAATCGAATTGGAAGCAGTTCCCGAATATTCATCGGAGGAAAATATGAATAATGCAGAGATCGATATGTTGAAAAAAGAGCTGATGATCCTTTTGAATACGACTTTGCAAAAGAAGGGGATCGAACCGCTGTCGGCGGAAATCAGCTTAGAAACAGATGACAGCGGCAATATTGAGAAAATATCCGCCGATATTGTTCTTTCCTCAGCCGATGCAGAAAAAAAACTTACAGCAGAAGAAACGGTGCAGACAGAGCTGGGAATGGAATGTAATGTTGTGTTATCAGGTCATTAATTACCAAAGACAAGCATATGGTATATTGTAAAATTGAAGAGGGTAATAAATTATGGAGGATAAGACTACAGAAGCTATGCAGGAAAGCAGTGAGAAAGAAGAAAAGAAAAAGGGGATATTCCCCGATCTTCTGAATAATGAGAAAGCATTGAGTTTTATTGTTATATTGGGGCTTGTCGGTATTGCTTTGATTTTTATCTCGTCTTATATCCGACCGCCCTCGGACGATAGCGAAGAAACGGTTGAGGAAAGTAATGTGTCCTCTTCCGAGCTTGCGACCTACCGTGATGAGATCAGCGAGGAACTCGGCAATATGCTTGCCAGTATGGATGGAGTAGGCAGAACAAAGGTCATGGTGACGATTGACGGCACTTCAAGGAATATCTATGCGACCGATGTGGATGTCAACGACAGGGAAACTTCCAGAAAAAGCGGAACGGACGAAAATGCGGATAAACAAAATACCGAAAAGAAATCCTGCATTGTCATTAAACAGAAGGATGGCTCCGAAAAAGCACTGACAGTCGGTCAGCTCATGCCCGAGATCAAGGGTGTTCTTGTTATTTGCGACGGAGGGGACGACGAAAGTGTCTGTAAAAATATCACAAAGGCTGTTTCGGCAGCTTTAAATATATCAGAATCGCATATTTGCGTAACGAAATTACATTCATAAAAACAGGGGGCATTATTATGACATTCGGAAAAAGACAATTAGTGATAGCGTCATTGGTGGTAGCATTGGGTGCGGCGGTTTACCTGAATTGGCAGTTTTCGTCAGCCGAGCCGATCACAGCAGTTGATACGGAGGAAAGCTCTGCCAAGCAGTTGGGTCAGACAACGTATGTCAATACCGAAGTTTCTGTAACCGAAACATCTTCAAAAGAAAGCAGTAATTCAGAAAACAGCAAAACGGAAAGCAGCAATACTTCTGCAACAAAAAAAGACAGTAAATCCGAAACAAGCACCAAAGCAGTCAATGCTGAGCAGGGCAGTGACAGTGGGCATTTTGCTGCCGAAAGAGAAAAGCGTAATGACAGTGATGCCAAGGCTGTAGAAGCACTCACAGATGTGATAGAAGCGGCTTCATCAAGCGAAAGTGCGAAGAAGGAAGCTGTCAAGGCAGCGGAAAAGCTTGCGGCGAACATAAAGGCACAAAGCGATATTGAAAACGAAGTCAAGGCAAAAGGGTTTGATGATGTTTTTGTTGCGATCAATAATGATAATTGTAATGTGACTGTTTACGGCGGCAATCTGGATGATGCGGCGGCAATCAGTATCAAGGATACGGTCAATCGTCAGGCAGGAATCAGCTTTGATAAAATCACCGTCGCACAGGCAACCAAATAAGCATACAGTACCTGCGCTGTAATTTTTGTAATTAAAGATTAAAATCTTGTAATATATTTCAGAAATGCAATAAACAGCCATTTGCTGATATTCTTTAAAGATATAAAATAAATATATTTCACTGAAATATACGATAAAATAATCAAAAAACACGAGGCCGATTTGTTCATATCTCCAAAAAAAGAAAACAAATAGTTATTATTTGTAATTTTTCTTGCAATAACTGTTAAAATATTGTAATATATATTCTGTTGTTAAGAAAAATGATTTTTGGAGGTTTTATTTTGAAGAACAAATATAAAATACTATCTGTTATTATGTGTGTGATCACATTGATTCCAATATTTGCAACCGGTCTGACAAACCAATGTACTAATGCCGCAAATATTACAGATTTGAATTCAAATATTGTTTTTGTAAAACAGCAGGAAAGATATACCTGTACGCTTGCATCCAATGTTATGCTTCTCAGAAGAGCCGCTTTACTTAGCGGAGACGAAAACTGGTCAAAGATTACTGAATCTGCTTGTAAGCCAAAACTCTGGTGCGGAGGTATGATATGGGATTATACTTACAGCGGTATTCATGTTGTATGTGAAAAAGTAAAGGGGAATGCAACAACTGTTCTGAAAGAGCTTCTTGCAAAGCACCCTGAAGGCGTTGTTGCCTATGATTACGATTATCCTCATGCGATCCTTGTGACAGATTATACCAACGGCAAGTTTTACTGTGCCGATCCTGCCAGAAATGTGGCATCGGGACGAATTGAAGCAAGCCAAGCTCTGATCAATCCGGCAGGCGCAGAAGCATACTGGTATGTAAAAGAACCAATCAAAAAGAGCAATATTGTCAATACCTCAACCATCAGCTCCAAAACAGGTTATGTGAATAAAACACTGAAAATCAATGGTTCAGCAGATAAAGCTGAAGGTAAATGCAAATATACCTATATGTATAAAAAGAGTACAGCGGCAAAATGGACAACCATCGGAAAAGCTGATACTACATCAACAACAGTGAATTTCAAGCCTTCTTCCAAAGGCACATACACTGTAAGAGTGAAAGTAACCGATATTGACGGAACAAGCAAAAACAGAAATTTTACCGTAAAGGTCAGTAAATATCCGCCGCTTAAAAATGAGTCAACTGTCAGCAAATCAAAAGCTCAGACCGAAGATACGGTTAATCTGAAAGCAAAGGCAAAGGACGGCGCAGGTAATTATAAATATACCTACTATTATAAACTCAGTTCCGAGTCATCGTGGACAAGAATCGGCAAAGCAAGTACAACTTCTGCTTCTGCTAAATTTATTCCCGAAAGCGAAGGAAGCTATGATATACGGATTTTTGTAAAAGATAAAGATTTGAAAAACGTCAAAAAGGATTTTAAACTTGATGTAACAGATGCTTCATAATACCGTAATTAATAAATATCCCAAAGAAGAGACCGACAGTACATTTGCGTTGTACTGTCGGTCTCTTCTTTGTAAATTTTAGTTAGTTTTGTTTTTATCGATATACTTGCAGAGAGCGTTGAAAGTTTCTGCACTGATATCATGTTCGATTTTGCAGGCATCTTCTTTGGCTGTTTCTTTATCTACGCCTATGCTGATGAAGAAAGCTGTAAGCGTATTGTGACGGTCAAGGATTTTTTCTGCAATTTCCATACCCGAATCGGTAATAGAAATATAATTGTCCTTATCCATTACAATGTATCCTTTTTCTTTCAGACGTTTTGTCGTATAGGTAACACTTGGTTTGGTGACACCTAAATACTGTGCTACATCTATTGAACGGACATAGCCGTTTTTCTGCTTGATGACAAGCATTGCTTCAAGATAGTCTTCCGTTGTTTTTTCGGATTTTGTATCCGGTTTCATAAATATAACCTCCGCATAATTCCGTATTATTTATTATAGATTACCATATTTTTAATCGAATTGCAAGAAAATTTTATATTTTTTATATTCGTCACCTTTCAAAATTGTGTTATAATAGAATTGTTATTAGTGATTATGTGTTTGAAGGTGATTTGGTGGATAAAACGAAGATGAATCCGAAGTATAAAGCGATATTCTATATTATTCTTTCGGCATTTTGTTTTGCTTTTATGAATTTGTTTGTCAGGCTGTCGGGGGATGTACCTTCCATGCAGAAATGCTTTTTCAGAAATTTTGTAGCGGTATTTTTTGCTATGGGCGTTTTGCTGAAAAATAAAAGCAGTTTCAAATGGAAAAAGGGCAATTTCAAATTTCTGTTTTTGCGTTCTGCTGTAGGCAGTTTAGGTATCGTATGTAATTTTTATGCGATCGATCATATCGCACTGGCAGACGCTTCTATATTGAATAAGATGTCGCCGTTTTTCGTTATCATATTTTCGCTGATATTTCTGCGTGAAAAGCTGAAATTTCTTCAGGGAGCGGCGGTATTTATTGCATTTATCGGAACGCTGTTTATTATCAAGCCGACTTTTCAAAATATAGAGTTGTTTCCGTCCGCTGTGGGGCTGATCGGAGGAATGTGTGCAGGCTTTGCCTATACAATGGTGCGTATTCTGGGTCAGCGTAAGGAGAACGGTTCGCTGATCGTATTTTTCTTTTCGGCATTTTCTTGTATTGCCATGCTGCCGTATCTGATATTTGACTATCATCATATGGAGTGGTGGCAGCTTCTGATGTTACTCGGTGCAGGACTTTCCGCAACAGGCGGGCAGTTTTCGATCACAGCGGCTTACTGTCATGCACCTGCAAGAGAAATTTCTGTATATGATTATTCACAGATTATTTTTGCAACACTGCTCGGGTTTATTTTCCTCGGAGAAGTTCCCGATGTGTATAGTTTTGTCGGGTATTTTGTGATTTGTGCCATGGCGGTACTGATGTTCCTGTATAATAATGATAAATTGATTTTTGGGAAAAGAAAAACAAAAGACGAGAAGCATGAAAGAACTTAAGGAAGCACTGGATCTAATCAGCGGTTCCTTAAAGTGAAAATCACAGAAATAATTGACCGGCGGCTCGCCGGTTGATGTAAAATTTATCCGGTACATTACGACGCG
>ONGS01000128.1 GCA_900317395.1 uncultured Eubacteriales bacterium
AGTGGTAGAAATGAGCAGTGACGACAGTTGGGCAAGAGATGTTGCACCGACCTTTGTCACCAACGGAAAAGAAGTCCGAGGAATTGACTGGGGCTTTAATGCATGGGGCGGTCTGCATGACGGATTGTATTTTCCGTGGGATAAGGACAACAAAATGGCAAGAAAACTTTGTGACCTTCTTGACTGTGATACCTATGACAAAAGAGATTTTATCCTTGAAGGCGGTTCGATACACACCGACGGCGAAGGTACATTGCTGACTACAGAAGAATGTCTTTTAGGAAAAGGACGAAATCCCGAACTGTCAAAAGCAGAAATTGAACAAACACTTTGCGATACCCTCAGCGTAAAAAAAATTATCTGGCTGAAACGTGGCATTTATCACGATGAGACAAATGGGCATATTGATAATATATGTGCCTTTACTGCTCCCGGGGAAGTTGTACTTGCGTGGACGGATGATAAAAATGACCCACAGTATGAAATATCGCAGGAATGTCTTGCAATTCTCGAAAACCAAACCGATGCGAATGGAAGAAAAATCAAAGTACACAAACTGCCTTTGCCCGAACCAATTCATATCACTGCCCAAGAATGTGACGGTCTTGACGATATGGACGGCGAGCCTACCCGAACCCCCTGCGAACGACTGGCGGCTTCTTATGTCAATTTCTATATTTCCAACGGTTCAGTCATCGTGCCGCAATTCGGTGATAAGAACGATAAAATTGCCGTGGAAATTCTGCAAAAGCTTTTCCTCACTCGCAAAGTGATTGGTCTGCCCCATTCCAGAGATATCCTCATTGGCGGTGGCAACATCCACTGTATCACCCAACAAATCCCGAACACTATGTGCTCACTACATAGTGGAATGATTTAATTTCAACCCAATATTCTGTTACTTGGAGGACAAACAATGAGAAATATTAAAGTAGCCGCTGTTCAGATGTCTATGACAAATGATGTGCATAAAAATATCGAAAAGGCAGAAAAGTTTGTACGTCTTGCGGCGGCAGACGGTGCAAATATTATTTTGCTTCCCGAGCTGTTTGAAAACTTGTATTTCTGTCAGGAAAGAAATTATGACTATTACAAACTTGCTGCAAGCGTTGAGGAAAATCCTGCTGTCAACCGTTTTAAAACAGTTGCGAAAGAATTGAATATCGTTCTGCCTATCAGCTTTTACGAAAAGCACATCAATTCCATCTACAATTCTGTCGCTGTTATCGATGCTGACGGAGAAGTTCTCGGTATCTATCGAAAATCTCATATTCCCGACGATCATTTTTATCAGGAAAAATTCTACTTTACGCCCGGTGATACAGGCTTTAAGGTTTGGGATACAAAATTCGGTAAGATCGGTGTCGGCATTTGCTGGGATCAGTGGTTTCCCGAAACAGCAAGGTGTATGGCACTGATGGGAGCGGAACTGCTGTTCTATCCGACGGCGATTGGCTCAGAACCAATTCTTGAAGTGGACAGTATGCCGCACTGGAGAAGATGTATGCAAGGACATTCCGCTGCCAACATCATGCCGGTTATTGCTGCCAACCGTGTTGGAACGGAAACTGTCACGCCCAATGAGGCAAACAACGATCAATCATCCGCTTTGACCTTCTACGGTTCGTCATTCATCACAAACGAAACGGGTGAAGTGATTGAATCGGCTGACAGAGAAAGCGAATGTATCATCACTTCGGAATTTAACCTTGATGAAATACATGAAATGCGTTTCAGCTGGGGGATTTTCCGTGACCGCCGCCCCGAACTTTATACACCGATTACTGACAAAGGAAGATAAATATACAATTAGTACTATTATACATTGCGTATAATAGTACTAATTGTATATTTGCTGTTGACTATACCAAAAGTATAATTGTTGTTTAATAATAACTGCGGAGCTTTTGCTCCGCAGTTTAATTTTGAATTATTCGGAATCGGCATCATAGGTCTTTCCTGCCTCAACGGTAAATCCGTCTGACTTCGGCAGCAGATGGCGTTGGGGCTTTTCAGCATCATTGAATATAAGTTTATATCCTTCAAACTTCGCATCAACTTCATAATAATATGTTCCGTCACTTGCCTGTGTCATTGCAACACCGGGCCAAGCACCATTATTATCTTCATCTTTCTGATCTTTATTATAAATAAAGACATTTACATTATCGCTCCAGTCATCAGGTTTTACAAACTTGATCGCATTTTCCGGGATATCCGCACTTGCCTCCTCAGAGCTTTCA
>ONGS01000131.1 GCA_900317395.1 uncultured Eubacteriales bacterium
TGCGATTACAGCAAAAAAACCGAAAATCAATCTCTCAAAAGTATATCAAGTTATTCCATAAGGAAGCACCGATCTTGCTGAACGAAACAGCCTGACGAGGTATACCTTTGCATTCAAACCGTTTATTTTAGCACTGACTACAAAGAAGTAGAGTATAGCACTTGCCACTATATTCTTCGAAGAATCTAAGAACGGAGAGTTACTTAGACCAACAACGAACGGACGAATATCATTTTCTGCTCAATTGTTCTGATCTCAATTTCGAGATCGGCAAGAAAACTGTAAAGATAACGTTTTTCATTCAAAGCATATTGTACAGCTTTAGCAAGATTACTGCCGCCTCCTGCTTTTGATATTTCTATAATACCACAAACAAGTGAACGGGTTGTATCTATGACATAAACTTAATACAAACATTTTCTTTTGCAATATTTTAAAGTAGTATACTATAGAAAGTATACGTCCTATTCGAGCTTGTCTTGGTAAAAGGATGCGGTGTGATAATACCAATTGATTAGTATGCAAAAATAGTAAATCGTTAAATGGAGGTTTTACAATGAAAAAAAGTTTATTAAAAAAAATAACTACTGCCGTTATAGCTACTACTGTAAGTGCTGTTATGTGTTTTCCCCTGTCAGCTTCGGCGTATCAAGGAACATATGTAAATAGTTACTCACAACGCTTTGCTACCGAAAGTGGCTATTCTACACAAGCTCTGCTCGTTTTATATACTAAAGAGGTTGAAGCTAAAACCGTAATATACAATGGTGCACCAAATTTGTGCAGTGTCAATGTCTGGGCCAACATGAAAAATAGTAGTGGAGTGTACAACCGAACTTATATGGGGTATGACGAAGGGTATGGATCTGCATATTTTGATACAGTTAAGCCTAATAATCCAATGAAGGGTGCATATTGTTATCATTTAGCAGGCTTCACCTCAAGAACAGCAAAAGTAGGTAATTATTGATATAAGTTTCATTTTATAACGATTATGTAGCTTAATGGTTGACCAATCATCTCGTGTGTTTATAACAATCATACGACGATGATTGGTCATTCGTTAAATCAGATTTTCAAGATGGAGGTGTCATTCATGAGATCAAAAAAAAACTTCAAAAGTAATCTTTTGATTTTTGTTATTCTCATAGCTGTATTAATGAGTTCTCTTTGTGCTTGTACGGAGGAGAAAACCAACGACATAACAAACAAAACAACCGAATACGTTGAGGCTCAGGATTATCAGTTTCAGTATGCCGCAAAGGATTATTTTTCTTCCGGAAATAAGATCAACGAAACTGACAAGGGCTATTATTTTATTGATGACGGATTTATCTATTTTATGGATAAAAGCAATATGGAATATACCCCGCTGTGCAATAAGCCCGATTGCCGTCATGATAAAAGCGAATCCTGCAACGCATATCTGAACAGCTTTAGTTCAGACATGAACAGCAATATTTTTTTTAATAAAGGCTTTATCTATTACCCGGCAACTTCCTCAAAAGGCGGCAAATCAATAATGCGTATTTCGGCTGACGGAGGCTCAAAGGAAAAGGTAACTGAAATAAACAGTGATTGGGTGCCTATTATCATCGTACATAGAGGTTATCTTTATTATTTTGAATCGACATACGGAAACAACAGTACCGACGGCTTGAAGTCAGGAGAAATGATAATTGCGCACTCTCAAATCAAACGTGTTGACCTGAGCGACAGCAATTTTAAGTCCGAGGTCTTTATTGATAATGATGTTCTCGGAAAGGGAAAGATAAACACAGTTCAAAACATAAGGTCTGCATACGGCAACAACATATTGATCTTCTATCAGTCGTTTAATCAGAAAATTACTGATGACGGAAAAGGCGGTCTGATGCGTGAAGACATGGAATATGAAGAAAAAAATATTCTTGTAAATACCGACACAGGCAAGGTTACGGACATAACCTTCATAAACGAAAAAAACAACGAAAGAACAGCGGATATTTGCTATCTGGACGGAAAATTGCTTATCAATTCATCAAAAAAACTATCAGATGACGAACACGATTTTTCCGATATTTATACGATGAATTTTGACGGAACGGATCTAAAAAAAGTATTCACAAAGCCCGAAAAATTTAAAAATGCCTTTTTATACTCGGATGAAAAGAATATTTATCTGTGTACAACTTTTCCCGATACACCAAATGTGCTTTCGTTTATGGTATATGATAAGAATTTTCAGCTTCTGAATACGGTCGATATCGACTGCGGAAAATACATATATAGTGAAGATTGTGTTCTTGTCGGAGCAGGTGACAAAATGTTTTTCAGAAGCGTCGACTTTGTTGACACCGATAATGACGGTCAACCCGATTCGGAAGTTCATCTCTTGCGTTATATCGATAAATCTGAAATGCTCAATTCAAAAACAAAGCTCAGCATGACAACAGCGTATGAGAAAAATATAGAGGTATAGCTATGAAACTTTTTTGGTATGAGTGTCTGAAGCTAATCACCAAAAAGACATTTATTTTGCTTATGGTAATGATAACGCTTCTGAATGCCGCAGCTTATGTTGTGATAAGAAATACAGAACCCGGTGTCTTGGGTAATGATTCAGAGCAGCAGGATTATACTGTGTATGTACAAAATGCAGAGAAATTTCAAAATGCTTTGGATTCTCTCAAAGAATATCCCGCAGAGGAAGCGGCAAAAAAAGCCGATGAACAGCTGAAAATATACAACACCTGTTTTGAGCTGGCACTGCTTGGCAGCAGTGAGGGCAGCGCCGACCTGATAAATGACCGTCTGGCAGCTCTCAAAAGCTCCTCACCGGAAATATATCAGCAGGTAACGGAAATTTCTCAGAAGGACATGGATTTCGAGATCATGTGCCTGATATATGACCGTGTTGCAGAGCAGTATCATTACATAGCAGAATATGACTCTTTCATTGATGAGATGAAGGACAGAGCGAACAGACTGACAACCTTTTCTGCATTCAGCAGCATTGACAGCTTCTCCTATGACAACATTGTAAAAACTCCGTCGGATTACGAAGCTCTCAAAGGCACAAGCCTCGTTCCCGGCAATTATTACGGCATAAAAACAGCAACAAACAGCATGGCAAGCAACCTGTTCTTTGTTGCGGCAATACTTATTATATGTGTTTATCTGTTTCTTTGGGAACGAAACAAATCTCTGCTTATACTTATAAAGTCCACGAAATTCGGACATCTCCGGACTGCGGTTTCCAAGCTGTCCGCTCTTGCGGCAGGAGTGATTTTAGCAGGACTTTTGATTTTCGGCACGGATATTATTCTTGAATTACTTCTCGGAACCCCGATTGCTCTGAACGCTCCCGTGCAGTCATTCGGAGAATTTCTGAACTGTAATTTTAAAATAACAGTAGGTCAATATCTGATATTGTGGCTTGCTGTAAAGCTTTTAACAGGAATAATGATATCCTTTGTTTTTGCATGGGTGTTCCTTTTTATTAAAAATGCAGGCGGAATATATCTTGTGTGCTTTTCGCTTATACTACTGTCGGAAACGCTGTATTATGTTATTGACAGGCAGTCGCCTATTCATTTTTTGAAATTCATTAATCCGGCATATTTTTTAGATACATATAATTTCCTGAGATACTACACTAATATAAACCTGTTTTCAAAAGCCATAAATACTGTGCCTGTCTATATAGTTTATATCATTTTCATCACGGCGGTATTTGCTGTTCTTTCGTGCGCTTCCTTCTCTGTTCTGAAACAGATATCGGAAAAAGATCTTTTTTCAAAGATCATCGAGAAATTAAGAATAAAGTTCGGCAGGATTCGTGGAAGTGTCCGTATAATAAACGGAGAAAGCTTCAAGCTCTTCATACAAAACAAGTCTCTTCTGGTGCTTTCGGTGTTAGCGGCTTTTGCTGTAATTTCATCGTCAGGCAGCTTCAATTCAAGCTGGTACTCGGTAAGTACAGCAACATATCACAACTATCTTGAAAGACTTGAAGGCGAGCTTACGGAAGAAAAAGTAAAGTTCATTGAGAACGAGCAGAAATATTTCGATTTCGTTAAACAAAAGCTCATAGAATATGAAGCTCAGGAGCATATTACCGAAGAACAGCAAAACGAAATATCCGGGCTGAAATCTATACTTGAAGGTCAGTACGCTGGATATCAGATGTTAATGAAGCAGTACAGATATTTGCAGGAACAGCACGATGCAAACGGGACACCGATATATTTTATAGATGAAGAGAAGTACGGTCATATCCTTGCGGATACCGATTTGTCTTTCAACTCATTTATTACGGCTGTCATTGCGCTGATGTTAGCTCTCGGAAATATATTTGCGTTTGAGCATAAAAGAAAGCTGCCCGGACTTCTTCGAGCAACGAAAAATGGCAGGCTGCGGCTTTTTACAACAAAATACTGTGTGGGTCTTATTAGCTTCTTTATAATTTATCTTTGCTCATATCTTCCCCGGATCATAAAGTTTTTCAGGCAATACGGCGGAATTATCTCAGATGCGCCTGCATCCTCTATGCGTGTGTTTAAGACTGCTCCGCAGGGAATGACTATAAGCCTGCTGCTCGTGTTTATCCTCTTGGCAGATTTTCTTATTCTGTTTTCCATAGCAGCTATCATCATTTCACTGTCGGAAATAACGGAAAGCAGCTTTCTGACGCTGATAATTTCAAGCATCATATTTCTCTTTTTGCCATTCCTGCAAAGAGGCAACGAACTGGCGAGGATATACTTCGCTATCGGTTCGGGAAGAACGGGGCTTGTCCTAACGATAATTACCGTACTGGCCTTTATGGCAGTGATCTTTGTTACAGCAGCGGCAAAAAAATATATCGGGAATAATTTTATTAAATTGAAAAAGGGGGCTTGAAGAATGCTTCTTGAACTAAAAAACGTAACGAAAAGCTATAAAAAGGGGAAACTGGCACTTGACGATTTCAGCGCAGAACTAAGCCCCGGTATATACGGGCTGTTGGGAGCAAACGGTGCAGGAAAAACAACCTTAATGAATATTATTACCGACAACATCTCCGCTGACAGCGGAGAAATATTATACGACGGCAGGGATGTACGCAAAATGGGAAAGCTCTGGAGGAGCAAGCTCGGCTATATGCCGCAGCAGCAAGGGCTTTACGATGATTTTACCGCTAACCGTTTTTTATGGTATATGGCAGCACTCAAGGGTCTGAAAAAGAAAGATGCAAAAGAACAGATAGAAGCATTGCTGAAAACCGTTGATCTTCAAAACGATGCACATAAAAATTTAGGCGGATTTTCCGGAGGAATGAAGCAAAGGATACTTATAGCTCAGGCATTACTCGGCGAGCCTGAAATATTGATTTTAGACGAACCGACCGCTGGACTTGACCCAAGGGAAAGAATACGAATACGCAATCGGATCAGCGAAATAGCAAATGACAAAATAGTTATACTTGTCACCCACGTTGTCAGCGACATTGAGTGTATCGCTGACAGGGTAATCCTCATGAAAAACGGCAGACTGATAAAAAACGACTCCCCCACCGGACTTATTAAGACAGTATCTGACAAATCCTTTGAGGTGTCCTGCACAAAAAAAGAGCTCCACGAGCTACAGAGCAAATTCCCATACGGAAACGTCATTCAGCATGGTGATGGTATGGTATTCAGAATTGTCTGCGATGATTGCCCTGAGGGTTTTGCCAAAAGCAAAAACAACATTGGACTTGAGGATGTCTATCTTTATTATTTTGACTACATGAGCGAATAAGTCTACTATTGAAATTTTACAATGGCTCATTTCCCGAAATACCAAAACTAAAATTTTTAGAATAATATATAACTTGGAATTAGAATTATTTCAACCGTAAATGATAACGATTTTTGCAAAAATGCGAAAGGGAAACATAAATGCAACAGCTCTTGCGGCTTTGAAAAAAGTAGGGATCCGTGAACTTGCCAAAAAGCCTATAAAAAAGCTTTCCAGTGTACAAAAGCAGCGGGTGGCAATTGCAAGAGCTATAGTCAATAATCCATCTTTTATACTTGCGGATGAACCGACAGGGACATTGGATACAAAAACTTCTGCTGAGATAATGCAGCTTTTCAAGTCACTCAATAATGAAGGAAAAACAGCAGTTATTATTACCCTTGATCCTACCGTTGCAGAAGCGTGTAAATGACAGATAGAAATTTCTGACGGGAAACTGATTTGAAGGAAAAATAATTACTATGTATAATTTGTAAAGGAAGTGGCAAAAATGTCAACTTAAACACTACCGACTTTAGTCGGTAGTGTTTAAGTCTTCCATAAGCTGTATGTTAAACGCTGAGATACATTCTGCTGCCAAAACCCTTTGTTCCGGTGTCATTTCTTCAAACTTTATTCCAAACATCTTTTCAGCAATTTTTCTTTCCTTGCTGTTTTTATTAAGCA
>ONGS01000132.1 GCA_900317395.1 uncultured Eubacteriales bacterium
AGTTAGACGTGAAGGCGTTTTCAACGGAAGAAAAATATCACAGCTGATCGATACAACTGTCGGTCGTATCATTTTCAACAGACCGATTCCACAGGATCTCGGCTATGTTGACAGAACCAAACCTGAAAATTACTTGAAATATGAAATAGATTTCCTTGTAGGCAAAAAACAGCTCGGTAAGATTTTTGATAAATGTATTAAGAAGCATGGCACACAGCGTACTTCACAGGTACTTGATGATGTAAAAGCACAGGGCTATAAATATTCTACTCAGGGCGCTATCACCGTTGCTGTTTGTGATGCAACCATCCCTCCGAAAAAGAAGGAAATCATTGCTGCAGCCGAACTGGAAATCGACAAGGTAACAAAAATGTTCAGACGTGGCTTTATGTCCGATCAGGAGCGTTATGCGAAGGTTATTTCCATATGGGAAAAAGCAACCAATGATGTTACCGATGCGCTGAAGAAAAACCTCAACCGCTACAACCCCATCTACATGATGGCGGATTCCGGTGCCCGTGGTTCTATGAGCCAGATCAGACAGCTCGCAGGTATGCGTGGTCTTATCGCCAATACATCAGGTAAAACAATCGAAATTCCAATTCGTGCTAACTATCGTGAAGGTCTTAATATTCTCGAATACTTTATCTCCTCTCGTGGTGCGAGAAAGGGTCTTGCCGATACTGCTCTGCGTACTGCCGACTCAGGTTACCTTACAAGACGTCTTGTAGATGTATCGCAGGATGTGATCATTCGTGAAGAGGACTGCGGCACACAGGAAGGTATTGTTGTATACGATATCAGACAGGCAAGTGCAGACACCGGTGATGAAGTAAGCGTATCTTATGAAAATCTTGTTGGCAACCACCTCTTCGAGAATTTCTATGATGTTAATTCGGGCAAGGTGCTGATCTCTACCAACAGAATCATGACAAAGGGTGATGTTGATACCATCAAAGCATTTGATGTACATGAGATTAGGATCCGTCCTTATGAAGAATTCGTTTCTATGCGCAGCCGCATTGTCGGACAGTTCTTGGCAGAGGATATCAGCGACCCGAGAACAGGTGATGTTATTGCTGTGAAAACACAGCCGCTTACCGAAACAGATGCCCTCAACATTTTTAATGCAGGTATTGATTCTGTAACAATCAGAAAACCGATCGAAGGTACAGACGAGTACGAGACAGAAGAATTGACCTCACTGAGAATCGCTCTCAAAGGCAGAAGACTAATGGATGATTTCTGCGACAAGGAAACAGGCAGAATGTTGATCCCTGCAAGAAAGCTTCTGACAGAAAATGATATCCGCATGATTATTGAACAAGGTGCGGCTGTTGTAAAAGTGGTACATTCCAATGACAGTGACTCTATTATTGAGTCTATGCACGAGCGTTTACAAGGTCGTTATCTTTGCGAGGATTATTACGATCCGCAGACAGGCGAACTTCTTGTATCGTCTGACAAGATCATGGACGACCATGATGCAGACCTTATCGTTAATTCTGGTGCAACAAGCATCAAGATCCGCTCAATCCTTGACTGTCGTGCAAAACACGGTGTATGCAGAAAATGCTACGGTTCCAACCTCGCAAACGGTATGCCCGTTACCATCGGTGAAGCAGTGGGCATTATCGCCGCACAGTCTATCGGTGAACCGGGTACCCAGCTTACCATGCGTACCTTCCATACCGGCGGTGTCGCAGGCGGCGAAGATATCACACAGGGTCTCCCCCGTGTTGAAGAACTTTTTGAGGCAAGAAAGCCGAAACATATCGCTATTGTTACCGAAATCAGCGGTCAGGTAAAACTTGAAGACAGAAATGCTGTTATTACAAGCAATGATCCCGCCGAAGCAATCGAAAACAATAAAAACGGCACAGCAAGCAAAACCTATCTGATCCCATTCGGCGCACGTACCAAAGTCAAGAACGGACAAATGGTGGAAGCAGGCGACCTTCTGACGGAAGGTTCGGTAGATCCGCATGAGATTCTCAACATCAAAGGCGCAGCAGCTGTTCAGGACTATCTGATTGAGGAAGTTCAGAGTGCTTACCGCTTACAGGGTGTTGATATCAACGATAAGCATATCGAAGTAATCGTTCGCCAGATGATGAAAAAAGTTCGCATTGAGGACGCAGGCAGCACAGGACTTCTCCCGGGTTCACTTGTTGACAAGGGTAATTTCTATGCGGCAAACGAAGAAATTGAAAAGAGGATCGCCGCAGGCGAAGAGGGACTTTCCCTTGCTACCTTCTCTCCGACACTTCTCGGTATTACTAAAGCTTCTCTTGCAACTGATTCCTTCCTTTCAGCAGCATCCTTCCAGGAAACAACCAGAGTTCTTACAGATGCAGCTATCAAAGGTAAGGTCGATCCGCTGATGGGTCTGAAAGAAAACGTTCTGATTGGTAAGCTTGTACCGGCAGGTACCGGTATGGCTCGTTACAGAGATGTTGAGATTGAGGAAAATATTCCTGCGATCTTCCCTGTTGACCTATAATAACCAATCATCATACAACTTTTCCCCGAACAAATGTTCGGGGAAATTTTTTGTAACGTACTGTGCAAAAGAGGATTATCATTCTGAAAATAACCCTGATACTATTTCTATATTAATGTGTAAACAAACATGCAGGTGCAAAGGCTTTAGCCTCAATAAAAAGTTTTACAAAAAATACCGATTATACATTGAAAAATCATGAAATTTAAGTTATAATAATTAAGTATGGTTTTTGTAGGGCGGAATTGTTGTTAATTTTGCTTTTGACAATTCTGTAACGGAAAACCGATTAATAGAAAGGCAGGGGGAAAGAAAATGAATAATATGATGCAGGCGTTTATTTTGCTTCTCGCCGGATTTCTTGTTGTATTTTGCGTGCTGATTTTGCTGATCATTGTTGTAACGCTGTACAGTAAGACCATCCGATCGGTACAGGAAGCTAACCGCAAAAAGAAAGAAGCAAAAATTCAGGTCAAAGCGGCAAAGGCTGAACCGAAAACAAAACCTGAACCGCAGGTTGAAACTGCTGTGACTGCAGAGGATGACGGTGAAATTCCCGGAGAAATTATCGCTGTGATAGCAGCAGCTGTTGACGCTGTGTACGGTGATAAACCGCACAGAATCAAAGCTGTTAAGAAGTCACGTTCTTCACGCTCCGCTTGGGCAAGAGCAGGCGCACTTCAGAACACCAGACCGTTCTGACAGAGATAATTTACAGAAAGGAAGTTAAGAAATGGAAATATTACAACAGCTGTGGCAGATCATCTGCCATTTGCTTGGAGAGTCAGGTTTCAGCAAGTTGACATGGGAAAATTACGCTATGGTCGGTATCTCGTTTGTTCTCATGTATCTTGCCATTAAAAAGCAGTTTGAGCCGCTTTTGCTGCTTCCGATTGCTTTTGGTATGTGCCTTGTCAATCTGTTCCCCGATATTATGGGGCTTCCGACAACGGAATTGCTGACAAAAGCACAGATGCTTGATAAAAATCTTGATCCGTCTACATATCCGACAACGGTATTGAATGATGGCGTTACTTACTATAACTATACTCAGTATGGCGGCTTGTTCTATTATCTCTATCAGGGTGTTAAGCTCGGTATCTATCCGCCGCTGATATTCCTTGGTATCGGTTGTATGACAGATTTCGGTCCGCTTATCGCTAACCCAAAAAGCTTTATTCTCGGTGCGGCTGCTCAGATCGGAATTTTCCTTACATTTATTATCGCTACTGCTATGGGTATTTTCAAACCTGAAGAAGCAGGTTCGATTGCTATTATCGGCGGTGCTGACGGTCCTACGGCTATTTTCGTTACCACACAGCTTGCCCCACAACTATTAGGTCCGATTGCTGTTGCGGCTTATTCCTATATGGCACTTGTTCCGATTATCCAGCCGCCTATTATGAGAGCACTTACAACCAAAAAAGAACGTTCCGTTGTAATGGGTCAGCTTCGCCCCGTATCAAAACTGGAAAGAATCCTCTTCCCGATTATCGTTGTAGTACTTGTTGCAACACTTCTTCCGGATGCTGCTCCACTGGTAGGTATGCTGATGCTCGGCAACCTCTTCAAAGAAAGCGGTGTCGTTGACAGAATCAACAAAACAGCTCAGAATGAACTGATGAATATTATTACTATATTCCTCGGCGTAACGGTAGGTGCTACCGCTTCCGGTAAGGTATTCCTTACAATCCAAACAGGCGGTATTATCCTTCTCGGTCTGTTCGCATTCTGCCTTGCTACGGCTTGCGGCGTACTCTTCGGTAAAATTATGCACAAGGCAACAGGCGGAAAGGTAAATCCGCTGATTGGTTCGGCAGGCGTATCCGCCGTTCCTATGGCAGCTCGTATTTCTCAGAAAGTCGGTCAGGAAGAAAATCCCGGCAACTTCCTTCTCATGCACGCTATGGGACCGAATGTTGCAGGTGTAATTGGCTCGGCTGTGGCAGCAGGTGTATTGCTTAGTGTATTGAAATAAGTAACTATAAACATACTTTTTTGATTTCTAAACCGCTTGTTACTAAAATAACAAGCGGTTTTTTTGTTTAATACAAGAATATTTTTATAATTTCTATTTAAAAAAGTATAAAAATGTGGTACAATAAAATAAGTATGGGTTTTTATTCGTGAAATGTAATTTTTGCCCGATCATTTTAAAAAGAGGTCTTATTATGAACAAAGAATTTGATGTTCTGATTGTGGGTACAGGTGCGGCAGGTCTTTACGGTGCTTTACAATTTCCTGAAAATGTAAAAGTACTGATGATTTCAAAAAGAGAGTTGTCTCTTTCTAACAGTTCCCTTGCTCAGGGCGGAGTAGCTGCTGTACTGGACACGATAAACGATGATTACCGCCTGCATATTGCGGATACGCTGACAGCAGGTAAAAATAAAAATGATGTCAAGGCTGTTGAGGTTCTTGTCAAGGAAGGTCCCGATGATGTACGAAAGTTAAAAGAGCTTGGAGTGGATTTCGACCTTGACGACAAGGGCGAAATGCAGAAAACACTTGAAGCAGGTCATTCACGCCACAGAATCGTTCACCATAAGGACAGTACGGGCAAGGCGATTACCGATACACTAATCGAACAGGTCAGAAACCGACCGAATATTGAAATATACGAAAAAACACTTCTTTACAAACTGGAAAAAACGAACGGCGGTTTCTATGCAGGTCTGATTTTTCCCGATGGTACATCGGAAATTGTTGCAGCACATTACTGTATTTTAGCATCGGGCGGTATCGGAAGAATTTACCAATACACTACTAATTCTGCAATCGCTACGGGAGATGGTATTACACTTGCTTATATACTCGGTGCAGATATTAAACATCTCAGCTGGATACAGTTTCATCCTACCGCCTTTGCCGCTGAAAATGACAGGGAACGTTTCCTGATCAGTGAAGCGGTACGAGGGGAGGGTGCTGTTCTGCTCAACTGTCACGGCGAACGCTTTGCGGAAAAGTATGACCCCCGTGGACACCTTGCACCGAGAGATGTAGTGTCCGATGCGATCATGCAGGAGTCCATTGCTACAAACAGCGAAAAATTCTATCTGGATATTACACATAAGGATCCTAATTTCATCAAAAACCGTTTTCCGATGATTTATGAAAAATGCTTAGAGGAAAATATAGACATCACCAAAGACCGTATCCCGGTTTTCCCCTGCCAGCATTATCTGATGGGCGGCATTGATGTTGACCTGAATGCACGAACGACCGTTGACAGGCTTTATGCCGCAGGCGAATGCAGTCACACAGGCGTACATGGTGCAAACCGACTTGCAAGTAATTCTCTTTTGGAAGCACTGGTGTTTTCACGCAGGGCAGCACAGGATATTATCACAAGAATGAAAACGGATGAAAATCTACCGTTTGAAGAATTTAAAACAACGGAAGATCTCAGCGGCAAACCGCTTCCTACAGGATATCGGACAGAAATACGCAAACTCATGCAGGATTGTCATTTTGTCATTAAAAAACCGGAGCTTGCACCCCAGGGACTCAAACGTGCAAAGGAAATTCTTGCCGATCTGAATAGCGGTACATATGAGATCAATCAGGATTTTGTGGAAGCACGAAGCCTTGCAACAGCCGCCGTTATTATACTTGAGGAGGTTATCAGCGAAAATGACACTGAATAAATTTTATGTAGAAAATATTATCAAAACAGCTCTGATGGAGGATATCAATTACTGTGATGTAACAACCGATTACCTGATTCCCGAAGATCAGCAGGGTGAAGGTCGCTTTATGGCTAAAGCAGACGGTATTCTTTGCGGCGTTGAGATCGCTGCAAAGGTTTTCACAATGCTGGATGAAAGCACGGAAGTTGAAATCTTAAAACATGATGGCGATTCTGTAAAATACGGTGATGATATCCTGAAACTGAAAGGTAAAACCGCTGTTCTTTTGAAAGGCGAAAGAACAGCACTAAACCTCATTCAGCATATGAGCGGTGTCGCTACAGCTTCCAACAAATATGCAAAAATTGTGGAGGGTACCAATGCTTCTATTGCCGACACCAGAAAAACACTCCCCGGACTGCGCCCCTTACAGAAATATGCTGTTATGACAGGCGGTGCAAAAAATCACCGTTACAATCTTTCTGATGCCGCAATGCTGAAAGATAACCATATTGATGCAGCAGGCGGAATTACTGCCGCCATTACAAAACTTCGCACAAAAATCGGACACATGACCAAAATTGAAGTCGAAACAAGAACACTGGAAGAATTACAGGAGGCACTTGATGCCAAGGCTGATATCATTATGCTCGATAACATGAGCCCAGAAACCATGAAAAAGGCTGTTGAGATCACCTCAGGACGTGCCGTTCTTGAAGCTTCGGGCGGTATCACCGACGAAACACTGCGTGCCGTTGCAGAAAGCGGCGTAGATATTATCTCCGTCGGTGCCCTCACTCACTCCGTCAAAGCCTTCGATATCTCAATGTATATAAAGTAGGATCCGGGGGCAGGATTCAAGAATGTAAGGAAAGTTTTCACCACTAAGAAGATTTTTTCCGAGCATTAATTCTGCCTTAAAAATCATCTTACCTTTACGCAGGAAACCACCCTTTCGGGTCATCGTACTGTCAAAACACTCAAACGTGCCAAGCAAGAGGGCTATAATGCTGTTATGTATTATGTAGGTCTGAATTCCGTTGAAGAAAGTCTTGCAAGGATACGCAACCGTGTCCGTAACGGCGGACACGATATCCCGACCGAAGATGTGATCAGACGATATGCCAAACGAATTGAATCTTTGAGGAATGTTATTCACCTTTGTGATAAGGTAATATTCTTTGATAATACAAATGGCTTTGTGAAAGCGGCAGAAATAACCAATCATAAGTTTATTTACACCAATCATATTCGTCCTGTATGGCTTTCGGAAATAAAGAAACAACTTGTATTATGATTGAGATGGAGGTAAAAATTGAAAATACCCGAAAATGACATCTATGATTTTTTAAAAGCTTCCCACCTTCCAATCATTATTTACGGTATGGGAAACGGCGCTGATAAAATTATTGAAGAGCTTGACAGGTGCGGAATACCAGTCAGCGGCATTGCCGCAAGCGATGATTTTGTCAGAGGACAGAGTTTTCACGGATCCAGGGTCAGAAAAATCTCCGATTTCGAGCAGGAATTCGGAGATTTTATTATCATTGTCGCCTTCGGCACTTCCCTACCGGATGTGATGACGCATATTTTTGCCTTGTCAGAGCAACATATCGTTTTGGCAGCTGATGTACCTGTTTATGGAGACAATATATGGAATAAAGGCTTTTATGAAGAAAATAAAGAAAATATCGAAAAGGCTTATGCGCTTTTTGCAGATGAAAAATCCAAACAGGTCTACGAAAACATTCTCAATTACAAACTCAGCGGACAGCTTCATTTTTTGCGTTCCGCCTACAGTGACAAAGAGGAAGTTTTTAATAAGATTTTAAAACTTAACAGCAACGAAAGCTATCTGGATCTCGGTGCTTACCGAGGTGATACGATAGACGAATTTCTGCATTATACAAGTCGGAGTTATCAGCATATCACTGCTCTTGAACCTGACAGAAAAACTTTTGCAAAGCTGAAAGCGCACGTTAATGATATGACAAATATCAAGCTTTTCAGAATGGGAATCTGGTCGGAGGATCGTGACATGAGCTTTGAAGAATCCCTCGGCCGAGGATCAAGCATTAAAAGCGGTGCAAAAAATGACCTTGCCGTTACAAAAATTGATACACTTTATGCTGTCAGAAAACTTACCTATCTCAAAATGGATGTGGAGGGCAGTGAGCGACAGGCTTTGATTGGAGGAATTAACACGCTTCGTCGTGATAAGCCAAAACTGAATATTGCTGCCTATCATCGCAGCGAGGATATATTCTCCCTTCCGCTGTTGATTCATTCGATTGAACCGAATTATAAATTATATCTCAGACAACACCCTTATATTCCTGCATGGGATTTGAATGTTTATGCGATACCGAAGTAAAAAATTTTGAATCACGAAGATATCAAACACAAAATACTCAAACTTGATTTATATGACAATGTCGGTTCCTCCGATTTTTTAAAAATCTCATCATTAA
>ONGS01000101.1 GCA_900317395.1 uncultured Eubacteriales bacterium
ATCGGATATTTTTTCAGCAATATCCTTCTCCATCATTCTTGTTCCTTCATACGATGTTCGGTCAGGCGAATTCATTCCAAATGGCATTGATATATTTTTTACGATCATGGGTTTAACGGGAATACCTCCGTTGGCAATTGCTGCGGAACGAATCGCCATATTCATTGGAGATTCCAACACGGTATACTGACCAACACCCGACCACGCCAATTCATTTTCACCGGCTTTGGATACATCATATGTGCTTTTGATCGTTTCTATTCCGTCAAACTTCCAATTCGTGTTAAATCCCATTTTATCTGCCTGTTCTGTCATATCCTTTTTTCCCACATCCACAGCAAGATGAGCGAAATAACCGTTGCAGGAAGTCATCAGCGCATCCCTGAAATCAACATGACCGTTGACTTCAAAACAGTTGATTTCTTTTCCACCTATTTCCGTACTGCCGGAACAGTCATATTCCCTTTTTTCAACACCGTCTATATTTTCCAGTGCAGCAGCGGCCGTCACAAGTTTAAAGGTAGAACCCGGAGGATAGGCTGCCGAAACAGCTCTGTTGATATACGCACCGTCGTATTTATCGTTTGTATTAATATCGTCAGGTTTATTCATCGGGTCATAGGTCGGAGTACTTGCCATACAGATAACCTCACCTGTTTTGTAATTGTATATTACCACTGCGCCCTTATTGCTGCCAAGTGCTTCATAAGCCGCTGTTTGTACCTTACTGTCAATGGTCAAAGTAATATTCTTTCCGCTTTTGAATGCTTCTGGCAAACCAAGACCAAAAGCAAAATTATAACCCGAAAGCTCTGAACGGTAAACCGTTTGTATGGCTGTAGAAATATTGACACTGTCATCCCCTACAACAGGAAGGCAGGCACATCTTACAGCTTCATCATCATTATACAAACGCTGTCCATCAATGCTCTGTGCCAGCACCGTTCCGTTTCTGTCGTAAATGATACCGGCATTTTCAAGACCGCTGCTGTCGGAAAGATGACCGTTTTGAGGCATTGAGGACCACTGCGCTGCATTAGTCACAAGGTTAGCAATAAAATAAACCAGACCTGCAAAAAAAGCAAGTGTCAACATCAGTACAGGCATCGACCTTGTTCTTGTTTTTTTCAAAGAAAACCCTCCTATACTTCAACAAAATTTTGTTCTTCAAGGGAAGAACTATTCCTCTTTGATAACTTTTTCGCTTTTTGGGGTTTGGGGTGACGATGGGTATAGGTTCTTTCGTCAGCAGCTTTTATAAAAGCAAGAAGTCCCCAGCACGCCGCCACACTTGAACCACCATAACTTACAAACGGCAAAGTCACACCTGTAAGCGGCAGAATATCAACCGCACCGAAAATATTCAGTGCCGCTTGGAATACCAGTAAACCGCCTGCCGCGCAGGCTGCAATAGAATAGAACGTTGACCTGCTTCTTGTCGCCATAGCTCTTGCATAAATCATAAAACCGCCTATAATAATGGCAATCAGGACTGCGACCGCAAGACCGATTTCCTCGCAGACCAGACCAAAAACAATATCGTTCTCGGACGCAAAGATATATTGAAGGTATCCTTTTGATAAGCCTACACCAAAAAGGCCGCCGCTTGCAGAGTAAATCAAACAGCGTGTCTGCTGATAGCCCTTATCGTCCATATATTCCCACACATTTCCCCATGCCGCAAAGCGGTCAGCAATATACGGCTTCATAGAAAGCACCACAATGACACCAAGAACAGCTGCCGCTATAGCAAGTATCACTGTTCTGATATCACCCGAACGCATAAATGCTATCACAAGAAATGTTACAAAGAATATCAAAGCTGTTCCGAAATCGCTCATAAGAGCAAGCAGTCCTACACTCATGGCAGAAACAGCAATAAATTCTGTAAGGCTTTTTCTGGTTTGAAGCACATCAAGTGTAGATGCTCCCACAAAGATGTATCCTATTTTGGCAAACTCAGATGGCTGAATTGAGATTGGTCCGAGCACGATCCAGTTTTTTGCTCCGTTCTGCACTGTTCCCAGAACAAGCGTTGATGCAAGTAAAAGCAGCGATAACACCGAAATGATGATATGCCATTTCATAACTCTGTCAGGAATCTCGATAAACCATATCATAAAAGAGTATATGATAAATCCCAGCACAACTGCAGCAAGTTGTACATAAGCCTGCCTTGTATCCGTATTATGCGTTGCCGCCAGGATAACACCTGTTCCCGAAAGAAGCAACGCCAGTGCTTCAAGCTCAAAATTATGCCTTTTAAAGATTCCTCTTGAAACGGCATAGAACAGCCACATGACCACAATAAACCCTGCTGACGGAATCACAGAAAAAGTACTTTCCATATTAATAACTGCCTGCACAGTCATAGAGGCAATATAAAGCGTAATTAATGACAAAATCAATGGCGGCGGAACAACACGTCCTTCTCTTCGGTTTTTATGTTTTGTTCCGTTACTGGTACTCCTTCTAAGAACCAACGAAGACGAACCACAGGTGATCACATCACCTACCGCAACCGGACATCTGCCTTCTGTTTTTTCGCCATTAACATAAACCCCCGATTTTGAATCTGTATCGGTGATAAACCAACCATCATTTCTTCTCAGCAATACAGCATGATCTCTTGAAACAGTCGGATCATTAATCGTAATATCGGAATTTCTGCTTCTTCCTATTGAGTTTTCCCAGTACAATACAGGATAAGAGATCTCCTCTTCGTCATTTTCAAGAACAATCAGGGCGTGTTCCTCACGCCTTCCTCCTTTAAGAGAGAAAAAACACATCACAATAATAATTAAAGCCAACAGAGGTTCTGCCACCCTGATTGAAAAAGAAACAATTTCCGGAATCTGTTCCAAATTCGTCACCTTCCTTTATTATTAAATCTTAGTTTTTACTTTTTTAATGAAAAAACAAAATCTTTTTGCCAGCATTATTAGCATACAGTTATACATATAATATAACATTTTCTGCGGATAATTTCTATATTTGGACAGAAATTAATCAAAATTCATCAATAAGTATTTACAAATTCCAAAATAACGGTATAATATAGATAGGATAATTGATGAAATGAGGTATAGTATGAATAAACCTGTATTTGTGATCACAGAAACCTTCCTGTCACTGGTTCTTGCGGCATCTGTTGCCGCAATAGGAATTCTTGCGGCGGATATTAAAACAAACGGCAGTATACTGCCTGAGAATTTTCTTGGTATAGGCACAGAAAGAAGTGCCAAACCACAGGAAACACAGCCTTCGGAAACCGAAGAATCCGAGCCGAATCGATCTGTTTCAAAAGTTCAGAATGAAAAACAGGAAAGTTCCAAAAAAGCAGAAGAATCCAAACAAGCCTCCTCTTCCGAAACAAGTAAAGAGGAATCAACAAATGAGTTGAACCTTTTGCTTGAAGAGCCAAAAGATCTGACCGAACAACCCAAGGAGCTGACAGAATTTATCAACAGCTTCAATTATGATTATGATCATCTCGGCTTTGACCACCTGATCGTTGTTGATACGGGAGATAAAAGCACAGCTAAGGTATATTGCTATGAAAAAGGCTCAAAAGACATATGGTGGAATATTGCCGGAGAAGGAAAACCTATCACAGAAAAGGGATTTTTCGGTGAAAATGGCGGCGATTACGATATTGCCCCCGATTCGGGCAAATCACCGTTCGGCTTTTACCGATTAAAAGAAGGATTTTATATTGGCGAAAAACCGAATACGACCTATCCGTTATTCGAAATCACAGACGATATCTACTGGGTAGACGATCCTGAATCAGAATTTTATAATCAGAAAGTAGAAGGAACAGACGAAAAAGACTGGTCAAGCGCCGATCATATGATTTCAGAAGAAAGTTCATATAAATATGGTCTTGTTATTGATTTCAACATCGACCCCGTTGACAGTAAGCTGGCAGGCTCGATTTTCATGCATTGCGGAAATGCACCCACAAAAGGCAGTGTGGTTGTACCGGAAAAAGTTATGAAAGCAATACTTGAATGGCTTGATAAAGACAGCGACGCATACATCTTCATTACTACTCCGTAAAAATGACAGAGGTCAGGATAAAATCCTGACCTCTGTTTTAATGCATTATTAAAAGTATTTCCCGGAAGAGTTTTACGTAAATCTCTTCCGGGAGTTAATTTATAACTTATCTGAAATTAGTGCCGCCTTTTCTTTTCTTGACTTCAATACCGATAAGAAGTGCAAGGAGAGCTGCGAACATTCCTGCAAAGCCGAGGAGCATTCCTGTTTGGCTCTGATTTGTACTTTCAGGAACATCTGTATCTGTTGATGTTGCCGTTGTCTTTGTAGGCGTGTCGGCAATGTGCGAAAGTGCATCATTTGCAACGGATGCTGTCTTGAGAATCAGCTTGTCGCCTACCTTGGAGGTTTCGAGCTGTGCAGCAGACTCGATCAACTCAAGGGTTTCAGCGTCAACAACACCTGTTACGGGGAGGTTATGATCCTTCTGGAATTTCTTTACTGCCTCTACAAGTGCCTGTGTATAAATACCTGATGACTTGCCGTCATAATATTTGAGAAGTGCAAGCTTTGACTGAAGTTCTGCTACATCATCGCCCTCAAAACCAAGTCTTAGTACGTTATAATCAGGTGCTTTAGGAGCATCCTCCGAAAGGAGAAGTTCGATCTGCTCAGGTGTCAGCATATCGGATAATTCAAATCCTGCTGTCTGCTGGAAAAGATGAACTGCTTCCAATACATCATCGTCGAACTCTTCGGTTACTGTACTTGAAAGATATCTGAGTTCTTTCAGTCTTGTAATAACCTGTGCTACCGAGTCACCGCTCATACCATAAACAATACATCCTGCATTCGGGTTTTCTTCTGCATATCTGCTGAATATTGCAAGAAGTGTATCAACATCGGCTGTACCTGTCACTTCAAATCCGTTATTGAGCTGGAACTGCTTAACAGCACTTACTGTAAGAGTTCCATAATAGCCTGTAACATCACCATAAAAATATTTCAAATCTGCAAGTCTGTTCTGGAGTGCTGTAATATAGAGAGAATTCTCGTCATCATAGCTGTCAGGTGTCAGTTCGATAAAGTTGTGTACTGCATCCTCTGACTCAAGAACTGCAAGTGTGTTTTCATCAACTTCACCCGTAATGTCAAGACCATTAGCATTCTGGAAAAGCATTACTGCATCAACAGTATTGCCTCCGAAATAACCGCTTGGGCTTTCGGCAAGATAACCAAGCTCGTAAAGTCTTGTCTGTATCTGTGTTACAGTATCGTTTTCGTCACCGAGAGAAGCAACAATTATGATTTCCTCTTCGGGTTCTTCCACGGATTCTTCTTCACTTGATTCTTCTACGGATTCCTCAACGAACTCTTCTTCACTTGATTCTTCCTCAGAAGACTCCTCTTCACTTGATTCTTCCTCAGAAGACTCCTCTTCACTTGATTCTTCCTCAGAAGAC
>ONGS01000136.1 GCA_900317395.1 uncultured Eubacteriales bacterium
ACGCATACTATCGCCTGATAGAAAAACATCCTTTGTAAACCGTTCATTCAGATACTCGAAAAACCATTCATCAGATTCTTTGGCAGACAGAGCTTCTTCAACCTTTGACATTTTGACCTCAAGGATGATTTTAATTATAGAAGTTTTTTAACAATTTCGTCTGTGTGCATACCTCTTGAGCCTTTTACAAGCACTGTGCAGTTTTTGTTGATCTGTGTTTTGAGGATTGTATAGGCTTCCTCGTTATTTTTGACGGTTATTACGTTTTTGCAGCCGTTTTCTTCTGCACCCTTTGCTGTGTTTTCAGAAAGAGGACCTATGGCGATAAGAGAATCAATGCCAATCTCCGCAAGGTGCTTTCCAACTCCGTAATGCTCGGACTGTGCTTTTTCGCCAAGCTCCAGCATATCGGCAAGAACAGCAATGCTTTTTTCCTTTGAAATGCTTTTCAGAACATCAAGAGAAACTTTTGTCGCTTCAGGGCTTGCATTGTAGCTGTCATCAATCAGTGTGAAATTTTCAAGCTGATGGATTTGCTGCCGCATAGGTGCGTTTTTGTAACCGGAAAGTCCTTTTTGTATGGTATCGTCATCAAGAGCGAGAGTTCTTCCGATTGCAATCGCTGCAAGCGCATTGGTAACGCTGTGTATGCCGAGGGCAGGAATTGTAAAGTTTTTTTCTGTGCCTCCGCCGATACAACGAAATTTCGTGTCAAACCCGTATGTCTGAATGTTGTCAGCATAATAATCATTCGTTTCCGACAAGCCAAAGCTGACAGTCTTAAAGGGCTGTTTGCCGCAAAGTGTCGATAAAAGCTTATCATCGCCGTTAACAAATAAAATACCGTCTTTATCAAAATGATTGGTGATTTTCAGCTTTTCGGACATGATATTTTCCTGTGTTTTCAGGTTTTCAATATGCGCCATGCCGATATTCGTTATGACTGCAATATCGGGTCTTGCAATATCACATAGATTGTCCATTTCCCCAAATTCCGAAATTCCCATCTCTATTACAGCGGATTCATGCTCGTCAGAAAGATCAAACATCGTGCAGGGCATTCCGATCTGGCTGTTTTTGTTGCCCTGTGTTTTCATCACATTCAGTCCCTCAGAAAGAGCAGCCGCTATCATTTCTTTTGTGCTGGTTTTTCCAACACTTCCTGTCACACCGACAAGCTTCAGTGAAGAAAACTGCTCTCTGTAAAAAGCAGCAAGCTTTTGCAGAGCTTTCAGTGTATTCTCTACTTTAATGTAGGGCTTTTCGGCGCCTGTCGGAGCTTCATGTTCTGTAAAGGTTGCCGCCCCTTTTTCCATACACTGCTCTATAAACCTGTGAGCATCTACCCTTTCGCCTTTGATGGGTACAAACAGAGAACCTTCCCCGACATTGCGGCTGTCATACTGAACGTTTGTGATCAGTGTTGCGGGGTCTCCGCAAAGAAGTTTTCCACCGACGGCTTCTGCAATTTCCTGTACTTTCATTGCTTTCATGATCGTTTTCACTCCTCATCTGCCGAGTATCGCATCGATTACTTCACGTTCATCATAGTGTGTTTTTTTGCCGTTTTTGTCCTGATAATCCTCGTGACCTTTTCCGGCAAGCACAATGATATCGCCGTCCTGTGCATTGTCGATACAATAGCGTATAGCCTCTGTTCTGTCGGGGATCGCAATATATTTGCCGTCCGTTTTTGCCATGCCGATTTTAATATCTGCGATGATATCATTTACGTCTTCCATTCTGGAATTATCCTCGGTGATAACCGAAAAATCCGAAAGTCTTCCCGAAATTTCGCCCATTTCAAAGCGTCTGTCACGGGGACGGTTGCCGCCAGCACCGAAAAGGGTGATCAAACGGTTCGGGTGATATTCTCTCAATGTGGTAAGAACATTTTCCATGCTTACCGCATTATGTGCATAGTCGATAAGAAGTGTGTAATTTCCCGGTACTTTCACGGATTCCACTCTTCCCTTTACCTTGACCTCGTTCAGTCCGTCATAAATTGCCTGCTGAGGAATCGAAAAATGACTGCATACCGCAATAGCAGCAAGTGCATTGTGTACGGTAAACATTCCGGGAATTGCAACATCGACTGCCATATTGACTCTTCCGCTTACATCAAAATGTACGCCGAGATAGCCGGGTTTTGAGATCAGCTTTGCGTCGCTTGCTTTGAGTTCTGCGCCAGGGTCACAGCCGTAGGATTCAATTGAGCAGGTATGATTTTCAACCATTTTTTCTGCTGTTGGATCGTCAATGTTGATAATTCCTGTGGTACACTGCTTGAACAGTTTGGATTTACATGCAAGATAATCCTCCATTGTGGGATGTTCTACACCGCCGATATGGTCGTGAGAAAAATTGGTGAAGATTCCGTAATCAAAGATAAAGCCGTCTGTTCTGTGCCATTTGATACCGAGAGAAGATGCCTCCATGACACAGCATTTACAGCCCTCGTTAATCATTTGTCTGAGAGCTTTCTGTATTTCATAGGATTCGGGGGTCGTATTGTCGGTTTTGATGATCTTATCACCGATCACAATACCAAGCGTTCCTATAATACCTGTTTTGATACCGCCCTTTTCGAGTATTGCCTGTACCATAGACGCAGTTGTGGTTTTTCCTTTTGTGCCTGTGATACCGATTGTTGTCAGTGTATCGGCAGGATTGCCGAAATATTCTGCCGACATAAAGGCGAGTGTTTTTCTTGTATCATCTGTTTTAATAACAGTTGCACCGTTAACAGTAATATCATCACGGCTTACAATGACGGCCGCTGCTCCCTTTTTCACAGCGTCCTCTGCAAATTTGTGTCCGTCGACCGCCGAACCCACAAGGCATACAAAGGCACAGCCCTTGATGACCTTTCGGGAATCATAGATCACATCGGTAATATCGATCTCTGTACTGCCTGAAACGACAGTATAATTGATTCTTGTAAGAAGCTTTTCAAGTTTCAAAATAGCAAACTCCTTTCAATCCGGAACACTATATCAGAATGCTTCCTTATCGTAAAGATACTGGAAGAAATCTGCATAATCGGTTCTTTTGTCTGCAGTAAACTGGATTGCATCACGAGGATGCTGGTTCAGTCGGCCGGTGAGAAGATACGGAATATCATAACCCCATACAACGCCTTCTGCTTTCAGCTTGTTGATGTGCTCTTCTATAAATTTAAGCACAGGAGTGATGTTATATTTTGGGTTTTTGAGGAAACCAAGAAGAAGCTCGGTCGGGCAGTTACCTGCACCACGGCCCATACTGCTGACGGTCGAGTCAAGATAGCTGACACCCATTGTCAGAGTTTCGATGGTATTGGCAAAGGCAAGCTGCTGGTTGTTGTGAGCATGAATACCGATTTTCTTGTTGTACTTTTCCCCACATTCAAGATATTTTGCAGCAAGTCTGCGCATCTGCTCGGGATAGAGAGAACCGTAACTGTCTACAATATATATAGTATCGACACAGCTTTTGCCGATCAGTTCGAGAGCATCGTCAAGGTCAGAATCGTTTGACTTGGAAACAGCCATAATGTTGATGGAAGTTTCATAGCCTTTGTTTTTGCAGTACTCCACAATTTCCAGAGCAGCAGGAATTGTGTTGATATAAGTAGCGGTTCTGACGAGATCAATCGGGCTGTTTGCCTTGTCAGTAATATCACGCTTAAAATCGGTACGTCCGACATCTGCCATAACAGAAATTTTGAGATCCGTATCGTTGTCGCCCACGATATCAATGATATCCTGATCATTGCAGAATTTCCATTTTCCGAACTTATTCACATCAAACATATCTTTTGAAGCCTTATAGCCAAACTCCATATAATCAAGGCCTGATTTGATGTTCGTCTGATAGAGATCACGCACGAACTCATCTGTAAATTCAAAATTGTTGACAAGACCTCCGTCTCTGATCGTGCAGTCCACGACCTTAATATCGGGTCTGAAAGAAACGAGTTCACCTTTTTTCTGCATTTTTATTACCTCCGTGTTTTTAAGAAATGAAAAAATATTTTCTAACCATTTATTTATATGTAAACATAGTTAGCTTCAATAACTATTATACAGTAACTTACAAAAAATTACAATACAATTATATTGCATAATTTCTCCACGGCAGTTTCCTTGAATTTTCAAAGTAAATGCAACAAGGGGATAAAATAATGTTGCATTTAATATGAGAAATAGAATGTTGCGTTTTAATTGAAAAATCGAAGAGAGGATAACAAGATAAGAGGTAATCCCCCATGGGGGATTAGGTTGCGTTTAGTTTGAAAAATGTTCAAAATAATGTTGGAGGTGGTCTCTATGTCACATCTGACATTATCAGACAGAATAAAAATAGAAATGTGTCTGAACGCAGGAATGAAATTAAACAAGATTGCAGATGAGGTTGGCAAAAATCGTTCAACAATCAGCCGAGAAATCCGCAGTCATGCCATTCAGGTAGACAAGGGTGCAGCATACAGGATAAAGAATCGCTGCATCTATCGTACAAGCTGTACAGAACGCTATATATGTGAAGATAAGCCGGATTGTACAAGAAAATGTTCAACCTGTTCCAAGTGCAATGGTCGTTGTCCGAAATACGTGGAAGAAATATGCGAAAAGCTAAAGAAAACTTCCTATGTGTGTAACGGCTGTGCAAAACAAAAAGAATGTGTACTTATGAAAAGATACTACATTGCCAAGAGTGCTGAAAGAGAGTACAAAACCACTTTAAGTGAATCACGTCAGGGCTACAACATGGTAATGAGCGAACTCAGACAAGTAGATGATATCGTATCGCCGCTTCTTAAACAAGGACAGTCTATTTATCACATCTACGTTACCAATTCAGATCGGTTGACAGTTTCGGCAAGTACAATCTCACGACTTATCAAAGATCGTCAGTTAACAGCTACAGTTCTTGATCAGCAGCGTGTTGTAAAGTTGAAACCTCGTAAAGGCAAGAAGACGGAAAAGAAGGTTGATCGTAAATGCCGCATAGGCAGGACGATAGAAGATTATCACTCATATATGAAAGAACATCCGGGTGCCT